>CAZYXV010000010.1:0-148714 GCA_964651475.1 uncultured Anaerolineae bacterium
AAAATCGGGGGGGTGTCAAAAGTGTCACCCCCCGATTTTTGGACAAAATCTAAGTGACAGTTCGATTTAGCGCGGGGCGATAAGGAGGCGCATCATTAGCCCGAGTCGCCGTTGTAGCTTACCCGTAGCGGTGGGCAGGCAAGACGCACGGGGTACACAGCTTGCGCGTCGCAACCCAAAATTCCCGTAGGAGCGCCCTTTGGGCGCGATAGTCGCGCCTGCCTGGCTAGGCTGGGAAGGCGCTCCTACGCGGCGACATTGGGATAATTATTCTCTTCCGCATCCCTCAGCGGATCAACCGCTTTTGGTGGGCAAATATTTGGACAGCTTGCCGGCCAGGTTTGAAAGCGGCAGGCTTTCCAGCCAGATTTTGCCCGGCCCCGTCAACGTCGCCAGGAACAGCCCCTCGCCCGAGAAAATGATGTTGGTGATGCCTTTAACCATGGTGATGTCATAGCTCACCGTTGGCTCGAACAGGGCAATGTGGCCGGGGTCGACTTTCATCCTCTCGCCGGCCTGCAGCACGTACTCGCGCACTTCGCCGGGGATTTCTAAAAAGACCGTGCCAGGCCCGGTAATTTTTTGCAAGATAAAGCCCTCGCCGCCGAACAGCCCCGTGCCCAATTTTTTACGAAAGTGCATTTCCAGCTTGACCGAGGATTCGGCGCACATAAAAGCATCTTTCTGGCAGATGAGGCTTTGCCCGGCAGCCAGTTGAAAATCCAGCACCTTGCCAGGCGCTTCTGGCGTAAAAACGACCACTCCCTCGCTGCTGCGGCAGGTGTACGTGGTCATAAAAAGCGACTCGCCCGCCAGCGCCCGCCCCAATCCGGCCATCAGTCCGCCTTTGGTGTTGGTGCTCATTTCCACGTCGCCGCGCATCCACGCCATGCCGCCCGACTCGGTGTACACCGATTCGCCTTGCGCCAGGTGCACGTCAACTGTTTGCATGACCGTTCCGTGAATTTCGTACCGCATGAGATTGCCTCCTGTTTATCTTTCATCCCGACTGAATAAGGTGGACACTATTTCATTGCAGTATTGCGTCTCATTAGGGTGTGTTTCATTTCAGTTGAAGCAGGCGCGCGCGCCCTTGCGAAGGTTCGCAACCTTCGCAAGGGTTCAACTCGTTTGAAGCACACCCCTTTCATTATAGCACAAGACGCCCGGCGGCGTTCTGAGAGCAGCCAAGAATGGCGCGGTGTGGTATACTAGAGAAACGGAAACTTTTTGACTTGGGAGGCTGCTATGAATATCTCGGCGACACGGTTCTTGCAGGAACAAGTCATGAGCCTGCAAAGAGAAAATCAGGCTCAACAAGAGCGCATCACGACCCTGCAGCGTTGCATTGAGGCGTTGGCCGGCTTGTATTGGACGGCTCAACGCGTACCTGACGAGAAAAACTTGATGGGGATGCTCGACCGCTGCCTCTACGATGTGATGCGCGCGGTAGGCGCCAGAGACGGCTCGCTGGCTCAATTGGATCAAGAGACTGGGGATCTGGTCTTTATCATCGTGCACGGCGAATTGAGCGAGCAACTGGTGGGCCACCGCATAAAAAGTGATGCTGGCATTGCCGGCTGGGCCTTTCAAAATGGCGAGGAGGTGATTGTCAACAATCCCCATCAAGACTGGCGCTTTTCCAGCCAGGTGGATCGGGAATTTGCCTTTGTCACCCACTCGATTTTGTGCGTGCCGGTCAGGCGAGACGAGCGCCCCATGGGCGTTATTGAATTGGTCAACAAAGAGCGCGACGAATTTACCCGGTCCGATGCGATGTTGGCCCTGGTCTTGGGCCACGTGGCGGCTCTGATTTTGCACGAGTTCAATGTGCGCAGCGGGGCGCAAGATTCTGCCTCGCCGTCCCAGATGGACCGGGAAGATGAATGAGCCGTACACACTTGTGGTCGAAGAGGCGCCCGACGCTGACGACGTTCGCATTGTCCTCGATGGGTTGCGCGCGTATAATCGCTCCTGCGTTGGCGACGATGACCATAGAACGTTGGCTGTCTTTCTCAGAGACGAACAGGGAACCCTTGTGGCCGGATTGTTAGGCGGCACATATTGGGGCTGGCTCCACGTAGATATTGTGTGGGTTCAAGATGGCTTGCGCCGCCAGGGCTACGGGCGCGCCATATTAGCTGCTGCCGAGCAAGAAGCCCTCCGGCGCGGGTGCCGCTACGCGCACCTGGATACGATGAGCTTTCAGGCATTGCCTTTTTACGAAAAGGCCGGGTACACGCTCTTTGGCGAGTTGCAAGACTTGCCAGCCGGGCATAGCCGGTATTTCTTGAAAAAGGCGCTTTGTGATAGAATTCCCTAGTTGGACAAGCATTGCTCTACTGGCTTGAAGGTATCAGGCTTTACGGAGCAAGATCAGGATTAAGATTAGGATTAGGAGAATAAACTATGACAACCAAAGTCAAGCCACCTGTGAAAAAGGCCAAGCCGAAGCCAGCCGCCAAGAAAGCCCCGCCTGCAAGTTACCCCACCGGCCCCGACCTGTTGCATAACCCGACCCTGAACAAAGGGACGGCGTTCACGCAGAAGGAACGCGACAAGCTTGGACTGCGCGGGCTTTTGCCGCCGCATATTCACACCACGCAAGAGCAGGTAACGCGCGTCCTGGAAAATTTCCGCAAAAAGCCCACCCCCCTGGAAAAATACATCTACATGGTTTCGCTCCAGGACCGCAACGAAACGCTGTTTTACCGCGTGGTTGTGGATAATATGGAAGAGATGATGCCCATCATCTACACGCCGACGGTGGGGCAAGGCTGCCAGGAATACGGCCACATTTTCCGCCGGCCGCGCGGCCTGTTTATCTCGGCGCAAGACAAGGGCAAGGTAGCCAAAATACTGCGCAATTGGCCGTGCCAAAACGTGGGCGTCATTGTCGTCACCGACGGCGAGCGCATCCTCGGGCTGGGCGATCTCGGCGCGAACGGCATGGGCATTCCCGTCGGCAAGCTGGCGCTGTATACGGCCTGCGCGGGCGTTCACCCTGGATTGTGCCTGCCGATCACGCTCGACGTGGGGACGAACAACGAAAAACTGTTGACGGACCCGCTCTATATTGGCATCCGGCAAAAGCGCCTGCGCGACCAAGCCTACGACGAATTTGTTGACGAGTTCATCCGGGCCACGCAGAGGGTATTCCCCGGCGTCCTGGTTCAGTTTGAAGATTTTGCCAACATTAATGCGTTCCGCCTGTTGAGCAAGTACAAGGATAAAATCTGCACCTTCAACGACGATATTCAGGGCACCGGCGGCGTGGCGCTGGCGGGCTTGTATTCGACTCTGCGGATCACGGGCGGACAGCTCAAAGATCAAAAGATGCTCTTCTTTGGCGCGGGCGAAGCGGCCACCGGCATTGCCGATTTGATTGTGGCGGCGATGGAGGCTGAGGGCCTTGACAATGCGCGCGAGCGATGCTGGTTTGTGGATTCCAAGGGGCTGGTGGTCAAGAGCCGGACGGATCTGGCTGCGCACAAGCTGGCCTATGCTCACGATCACGAGCCTATCGCCGATTTCTTGAGCGCGGTCGAGGCGCTCAAGCCCACCGCCATCGTCGGCGTCTCGGGCCAGCCGGCCGCGTTTACGCAAGCTGTGGTAGAAGCCATGGCGCGCCTTAACGAGCGCCCCATTATCTTTGCCCTGTCGAATCCCACCTGGAAGGCTGAATGTACGGCCGAGCAGGCTTATACCTGGACGGATGGCCGCGCTATCTTTGCCAGCGGCAGCCCGTTCGACCCGGTTGAATACAAGGGCAAAAGATTTGTGCCAGGCCAGGGCAACAACGCCTACGTGTTCCCCGGCGTCGGGCTGGGCGCGGTGGCGTGCGGCGCCAAGCGCGTGACCGACGAAATGTTCTTTGAAAGCGCCAAGGCGCTGGCCGGGCTTGTTTCGGAGACTGACCTCGACCTGGGGCGCATTTTTCCGCCGCTATCGGCCATTCGAGATATTTCGGCCGTCATCGCCGCGGCGACGGCCGAGGTGGCTTATAAGCGCAAGCTGGCCACCCACAAGCCCCAGCCTCAAGATTTGCTGGCTTACGTCAAGACCCAGATGTACAATCCAGTTTATGCCAGCTATACCTAGTAGCTTGTCGGAGAGGCGAGTTTGGCCTCTTGTGGGCGCCTTGTAGGACAGCTTGCCAACCTGTCCTACGTTGGCTCTCCGACGGGCAGTCGAATCGAGAAAACCAGGCTTTTCAAACGAGCCTGGTTTTTTTCTTCACGTTTCTTGAACTCCACGCTGGAGCAGAGTATAATACGTTTGATGTGAAATGAGTTTCTACCTTGTCATTGCGAGGCGCGAAGCGCCGAAGCAATCTCCTTACCGTAGCAATGGGATTGCTTCGCCGCCCTCCAGGTGGCTCGCAATGACAAATCAGGGCAAGTAGCTCCATTTCACATCAAACGCATAATACTTCCATGGTGCACACATAGCCGCAGAAAGGATAAGCATGGTTCAAGATCAATTCGTCAATGATTTTGTCGTCCGCATCGGCGGCGATAGCGCCGCGGGCGGGATTGTTACGACGGGCGAGGTTTTTGCGCGCATCGCCGCGCGCGCCGGATTGAGCGTGTACACCACGCGCACCATCCCCGCCGAGATTAAGGGAGGGCACGTGATGTTCCAGGCGCGCCTCGCCGACGGTCCCATTTACAGCCAGGGCGACGAGTTGGATTTGTTGGTGGCCTACGACCAAAAATCGTACGACCTTTACCTGGACTTGCTCAAGAAACCCGGGGGCAGCCTGGTTTACAATAGCAATGATTTAAAAGCGCCGGAGGGCGTTACGCGCGCTTACGGCCTGCCGCTCGACGACCTGGCGCGCCAGGTTGACTTTGTGCGCGGGCGAAATATTATTGTGATCGGCGCGTTGGTCAAGTTGTTTGATTTGCCCTACGACCTGGCAGTGGACGTGGTGAGCCAGCAGTTGGGCCGCAAGAAAGATCTGCTCGATAAAAATTTGCTGGCGCTGGAAGCGGGCTACGAGCACGTAGAAGCGATTGGCCGCGCGGCGCTATTCCATTTGCCCGCAGCCAGGCCGGCCGGCTTGGAGGAGCGATTGGTTTTATCTGGCAACCAGGCGCTCTCGCTCGGCGCGCTGGCGGCCGGCTGCCGATTTTACGCGGGCTATCCCATCACGCCGGCGTCGGACATTATGGAATTTTTGGCCGCCGAGTTCCCCAAGTGCGGCGGCACGCTGGTGCAGGCTGAAGACGAAATCGCCGCCGTGGCGATGGCGATTGGCGCCGGCTTTGCCGGCCGCCGCGCGATGACAGCGACGTCTGGCCCCGGCCTGGCGCTGATGATCGAGCTTTTGGGCCACGCGGCCATGACCGAAACGCCCGTGGTGATTGTGGATGTGCAGCGGGCCGGGCCATCTACCGGCCTGCCCACCAAGGTCAGCCAGGGCGATTTGCGCATGGCGGCGTTCGCCGGCAACGACGACGCGCCGCGTTTCGTCGTCGCCCCCCTCAGCGTGGAGGATTGTTTTTACCAGATGTCGCACGCCTTTAACCTGGCCGAAAAATATCAATCGCCGGTGGTGTTCCTTTCGGATCAGGATATGAGTGTGCGCGTGCAGACCGTCCCGCCGTTTGATTTGTCTCGCGTTAAAATCGAGCCGCGCCTGTTGTGGAATCCAGAAGGGGACGAGGAAAAGTACGAGCGCTACGCGGATACGCTCAGCGGCGTCAGCCCGATGAGTGTGCCGGGGATGAAAGGCGGCCAATACACGGCGGAAGGATTGGAGCACCTAGAATCCGGCGCGCCGAACATGGCGCCCTCCCAACACGTCAAGATGACGCACAAGCGTTTTCGCAAGCTGGAAAGCGCGCTGGACGATATCGAAGCCTGGGGCATGTTTGAGAGTTGGGGCGACGCCGACGCGGAACTGGGCATTGTGGGGTGGGGGAGCACCAGCGGCCCCGTCCGCGAAGCGATGGCGCGCGCGCGGGCGGGGGGCATCAGCACGGCGGCGTTTTACCCCAAGGCGCTGTGGCCTCTGCCGGCCCGCTCCCTGAAAGCGTTCCTGCAAAAACGCGCCAGGGTGCTTGTGCCAGAGATGAATTACACCGGCCAGTTCGCCGGGATGCTCCGCGCGCGGATGCAAGAGTACGGGGTAAACATTCCCCTCGTCCGCTTGAACACGTATGGCGGCGTGCCCCTGACGGCGCGAGAGGTGTACGACAAGATCGTGGAAAACCGATAGCATCTATTCGGACAAGTCACGTGCGCGCTTTGTCTTGGCGAACGGCCAGCCGATAAAGCAACAAGGCGGGCGACAGAATGACACCCGCGGCGACGATGGCGGCGTTGATGGACACCACATTGCCAATCAGGCCAACAATGGGGCCCCCCAACATTTGCCCCATTGCATCAGTTTGGCTGGTGGCCGAGATGACCGTCGCGCGCACCTGGGAATCGTCTATGCTTTGGTTGGTCCAGGCTGTGTAAAGCGGGTTGTGGACGTGGCGGGCGAGGCGCGCCGCCCAATACGTGGCCAGCGCCAACTCAAAGTTGCCTGCCATTCCAAAGCCCATCATACTGACCGCCAGCAAAGCGTTGGTGGCAAACAGAAACCCGGCCACAGCGCGATGGCTGGTGGTGTCCACTCGCCGCCGGGCAATTTCGACTGCGCCAATGCCAAGCAGCATCTCGACAACGTTGATGATGCCGAACCACACGACCGGCTTGAGCTGGCCCAAATGGGGGAACTGAAAATTAGCCAACAGGCGCGCTTCCCACAAGCGATCAAAAGCCTCGCTGGACATTCCATAAATAGCGCCAATCATCAGGATGGTGAGGAGCACTGGCTGGCGCTTGACCAGCTTGAGGGCGCTCTGAAGTGTGTGGGACATTGCCTGCCACGAGGCGCGCTGTTCGCGTGACGTGGGCCTAAAGCCCTGCTCTGGCATGGCCAGCGTCAGGAAAAGGCCCAAGCCGATGTACAAACCGCCGCCGATGAGGATGGGCAATTGCAATTGAACGCTGGCCAGGGCCACGCTGATGAGGATGCCGGCCAGTGATGCGATCTGCCCAACTTGAGCGCCGCGCAAGTAAACCGGGCCGACATTTGCCGCGCCAAGCTCGTCGGCGATCCAGGCATCTTGCGCGCCGCTGGTGAATGTGTAGCCGATGCCCCACGCCATTTCTGTGACGAGAATGGGGACGAACAGCGCCACAGAGCCTTGCACCACAAACGCCGCGCCGATGATGACCAGCCCGACGATGATGGACAGGCGGCGGCTATAGACGTCGGCCACCACGCCGGTGGGGATTTCGAACACAAATATGGCCGCTTCCAACGCCGTGCCAATCAGCACCAATTGGAGCGGATTCAAGCCGGCCACCGTCACACGATACACAGACGCAATCGTGACGATTATGGTAAAGAACAGCGCGGACGCGCCTGTCAGGATCAGGTAAGCAGTGTATGCGTCTAGTTTTTTCATTGTATGGCGCTTGGGCGATTTGGATATTGATCTGAACGGTGGGCTATCAACCCGCTCAATACAGCCCAGGCTAAGAATAACAAGCCCCGCCAGCCGCGCGCGTCGAGCAGCGCATCAAGCACGGCGACCCCATAAATCAGCATGGAAGCCGGGCGCGAGAAAGATATTTGCACAACCTGGTCAGGTTGCGTGTTATTGACGGCGGCGGCGAGCTGTTGCACAAAGGCATCGCCATAGATTTTCAGTGCGCCGTCGAGTTTATATACGACGATTTCGCGCGCGCCAAGCGCCCGGCTTAGTTGCGCATCGCGCACCAGGTCGTCAAAATCCAACTCGCGTTCCCCGGGCGCGCCTCGGGCAATCAACCCGATCAAAAAACTGGGTGGGAGATCGGGGTGTAGCCGGGTCATGGTTTGTTCTACCAGGTAAACATAGTAGGCCTGCCAGGATGATGGAAAGTACGAAGAGTAGGCCATCACGTTGATAAAGTCCCAATGGCCGGGTGGATTGACCGAGCTGCGAAAAATGATGGACAAGTCTGAATCACCGTCGTTGCTATCAAGGTACAGAGTCCAATCCGCCGTGACGCCTAGACTCATGTCAGGGTGCTTTTTTCGCATCCATTCGATCAGGCCGCCCACGTCGCGCGCGGCCTGGAAAAAAGCATCCCGGTCCTTGCCCCAAAAATCTAGCGGCGTGTACCGGGGACGCTCAACGTCCCCGATGATGCCGCGCACATTGGTCAGGCCTTCGCGCTGAATGAGCGCCGCCGTTTCTTGTACATTGACGATCCATTCGTCGTGGACGGGCACAGATACAAAGTCAGAAGCGCGTGGGGCCAGGTATACTTTAATGTCGCGCCCGGCCAATCGCCGCACGCCATCAACCAATAGTTGAATATTTTCTCCCGTAAACTCGTTCTTGCCGATCGTCAGGTAAAGCTGCCCTCTCGCAGCGTGCACATCTTCTAGAACTCTTTCTGGCACCTGGCATACTCCCGCACCGCTCCAAAATGAGATTGGAATAGGGGCGGCTTGCGCCGGATATAGCCGGATGTCTTGCCCCAGCCCGTTATATCCGATGATGATCCACATCAATGTTCCTGCTATGCCCGCTCGGCTGTGCGGCCAACGCCATGACAGTCCGGTGACCAAGACGGCCAACAGTGCAAGGATGGCAATATACCACTGCCAATCGAACCACGGCATGCCGAGACGAATGACGGCCCACAGCGCTCGCGCCAGGCCGTAAATGAGCCATCCAATCACGGCCAGTGCCAGCCAGCGCAGCGCAATGCAACTGATTTGTTTCCAGTTTCTCAAGTTCGAGATTGGCAAGAGAAACCATGTCCGCTTTAGCCTGTGGAATATGTCCAGTTTGAACACTCCCAGGAGTTTGGTTACGCGCGCGAGTCTTCCAGGGCATACGCGATCGCCTGCTCCGGCGTCATGGTGCGCCCTGCGGCCCTGGCCACTGCAAAGGCCGGCTCGCCGAGCGCGGCGCGCACCGTGGCCTCAGCGCGTTCGTGCTCGACGCGCTCGGTCGGCACCAGGGGGTTTCCCAGGGTTTCACCCAGATGTTCCGCGGCCCCGAATAACCTGGCTGCTCGCTCGAATTGCTGTTCAGCCGCCGCCAGTTGGCCGAACGATTCCAGCACATGACGCGCGCTCCAAAGATGTCCCATTTCGGCAAGTATCGTTAGCGCCCGGGCATACAGTGAGCGCGCCTGAGCATAGTTGCCTTCGCACAGAGCGATTTGTCCCAACACATATCTCGAACGCCCTTCCTGATAAGGGGACTTGAGGTCGCGATGCAACACCAGGCTTTCCTCCAGCAGGGGCCGCGCCTGCGCCCAGTTGCCTAGCCCTACAAGCGCGTGCCCCAACGCGCACAGCGCTTCTGCAACACCGCGCCGATCATCCAGAGCGCGATACAATGCCAGGCTTTCTTGAAGGAGCGGCACAGCCGCCGCATCTTCTCGCTGAGCGTTGAACACGGATCCCAGTCTTTCGAGCGTCCAGGCGATGCCCGGCTTGTTGTCCAATGCCCTGTCCAGCGTTAGGCTTTGTTCAAAGCACGAGCGCGCGGCGGCATAGTCGCGCTGAAAAAAGGCCGCGTAACCAGCCCCATGCAAAGCCCTGGCGCGCACCGCTGGCGACTCGGCCGCGCCCGCGCGCGCCAGCAGCCTTTCCAGCCAGCCATGCCTCTCTACAAAAAGCGTCTGATATTCCCAGAACCGGTCAAGCTCTGTGGCCAGCCGCAAGCCGCTCGGCGCGTCGCCAGCTTCATTCGTGCTCCACTCGACCGCCGCCCACAGGTTGCCGTATTCCTGCGCCAGCCGGTTGAGAGAATCGGTGACATTCACGCCTGTATTCAGTTCCATGACTTTTGCCAGGCGGCGGCAATAAAAATCGAGGTGGCGGTTGCGCACTCGCGTCTCTTCCCCGGCCTGGATCAACTTGACGTGTGCATACTGGCGCGCGACCTCGTGCAGCCGGAAACGCGTCTCTGCACCCAACGGCTCGGCGGCCACCAGTGACCTGGATACCAGACCCGACAGCACATCGAGTATCTGATTCTCTTCAAGCCCCTCGCCGCTGCAGATGGTCTCGACGGCTTTTAGCGTAAAACTGCCCGCAAACACCGCCAGGCGGCGGAACAGAAGGCGCTCTTGTTTCGCCAGCAGCGCGTGGCTCCAGTCCAACGTGGCCTGCAAGGTTTGGTGGCGCGGCAACGCCAGCGGGCTGCCTTGCGTCAACAACCCCAGCGCATCTTGCAGATGGTCGGCAATTTGCTGCGCCGTCAACACCGCGACCCGCGCTGCTGCTAACTCGATGGCTAAGGAAATTCCATCCAGTTGTTGGCAGATGTGAGCGACGGCGGCGGCATTGGCATTGGTCAATTCGAATCCAGGTCGGATAGCCTGGGCGCGCGCCACAAACAATTCCACCGATTCGACCGGGGCCAACGCTTGCGGCGAATAGTCGCGCTCAGGGATCTGCAAAGATGGCACGTGGTACACGGTTTCTCCCTCAAGCTCGAGTGTCTCGCGGCTGGTGAGCAGGAGTTGCGCATGCGGCGCGCTCCGCAAAACGCTATCGGCGAGCTGGGCGCAGGCTTGGCGCAGATGCTCGCAGTTGTCGAGGACGAGCAAGAGTTGTTTAGGGTGCACATAGTCCAGCACCTGGTCGAGCAGGGCGGCGCCGTGTTGCTCGCGCACACCCAACGTCGCGGCGAGGCTGGGCAGCACGAGCGTGGAATCGGCGAGCGAGGCCAGGTCCACGTACCACACGCCATCTGGGAATTCCTCGGCCAGGCTGCGCGCCGCCTCAATGGCCAGGCGCGTTTTGCCGCAGCCGCCCACGCCCGTGAGGGTGAGCAGGCGAGTTGTATCCAGCAGGAGGTGCACTTGGCCAATCTCGCACTGGCGTCCGACAAAGCTTGTCAGCGGGAGCGGCAGACGCGCGGCCTGCGGCAAGCGGGGCGGCTCGAGTTTTTCAGCGCAGATTTGCTCATACAAGTCCGTCGTTTCGCGCAAAGGTTCGATGCCGAACTCCTGTTCGAGCAAATCGCGATAGGCGGCGTACTGCGCCAGGGCCGCGTTGCGTTGCCCGCTCCAGGCCAGCGCGCGCATCAACTGGTGGTGCGCCTCCTCGCAAAACGCATCCAGCGCGAGCTGTCGCCGCGCCAGCTGTTCCATCTGGACAAATTCTCCCCGCCGGGCGTGATAGGCGGCCAGGCGCTGCAAGGTGGCTAGCGCCGTGCGCGCAAGCTGTTCACGCTTGACCACCACCCACTCTTCGAACGGCGAACTGTCCTTCAAGAAAAAGCTGGCCAGCAACGCGCCGCGATACAAGTCGGTGGCGCCCTGCAAGCGTTGGATGCAAGCGTGGCAGGTCAGGCTCGAGCGATGCGGATGGCTCTCACATTCGGTGATCCAGGCGGTGAATTGAGCCACGTCGAGGGAATGGTCGCTGGCAGGATTGAACTGGACCGTTTGAGGAGTGATCAGCAAAAAGCCTTCGCCGAGCGCGTGCTGGAGTTGATACACAGCCTGGCGCAGACTGTTGCGCGCGGCTTCTTCGGGCTGTTCGGGCCACAACAGGCCCACCAGGGATTCGCGGCGATGGGGGTGGTCTGATTCGACGGCGAGATAGCACAGCAGGGCTTGTGTCTTGGCGTTGAGGTGGTCCATTGGCCTGCCGTTGAGCAGAATATCCATCGAGCCGAAAAAAGACAGCGTGAGGCGCAGCATACTGCGATTATACAACCCGGGTTGGGCGGATGTCAAGGCTATAACGATTAAATAACGTTTTCTTAATGCCACCGGCGTATACTGGAAAAATCATGGCCTTTGCCGCGAATTCATTCGCAGCCATAGTACCTTGACAGTCAAATCTTTGCTTTTTCGGCAAAGAAAATTCACCGCGAAGGACACCAAGGGCACAAAGTAAAAAACCTTAGTGTACTTGGTGTCCTTGGTGGTTTTGGTTCTGGCTCGGCCAGGTTAGGAGGATAACCATGAAACGCAATCTGTACACATTCATGACCATGCTGACCTGTCTCAGCTTGTTCGTTGCTCAGCCGGGTCTCGCTTGGGGAATGATGTCACATCGTGGAGCGTACCCCAGCGCGCCGGCCGGCCAGCCATTCGCTCAGCGTGAATCGGGCGAGCGGCCGCCCACCTTCCTGGCGACCCGCCGGGCGAGTGCAGCCAGCGTTGCAGCCCATTCGGTCGGTCATACAAACGCGATTACTTTGACCACGTCTGGTTTTACGCCGGGCGTGCTCACGGTGACGCCTGGCTCTGAGGTGACGTGGTACAACGCCACCGGCCAATCCCACATCCTGAAAAGCGGCGAGCCGTACCGCGTCTATTTGCCGCTGCTCCTGCGCAATGCCCCTGGTATGTCGCACATGGAGAGCATGACGCGCGTGCCCAACAGCTTGGCGGCGTTGATCAGCGGTGAAGCCTTTAGCGGCACGCTTGCGCCGGGCGGCACGTTTACGCACACCTTTACCAGCATCGGCGAGTTTCCTTACTTTGCGGCAACGTCGCCCCGCTTCCGGGGCCGGGTAATTGTGCAGACGTCGGGCCTGCCTGATTTTGCCCTGGCCGCCTGGCCAGCCACGCAATCCATCACGCAAGGCCATGGGATCAGCTACACGGTAGCTGTAACGGCCCTCCACGGTATGGCGCAGCCGGTCATGTTGGCGGTGAGCGGCTATCCCAGCGCCAGCGTGGCCTGGGCCGCCAATCCGCTGACGCCCACAGCCAGCACGACCCTCGCCATCACGCCCTCGGCCACTGGCGCGACGGGCAGGTTTGCGCTCCTCATCACCGGCGCCGCCGGCAGCCTGATCCACACCACCCAGGTCACACTGTCGGTCCGGAGCCGGTCGGGATTGCCCTCTGATCCGGGTGACGTGGCGCCGCCGGTGGACCCCGGCGTAGCGACCGACATGGCGTCCTCCACGTCATTCCTCTACACCGGCCCGGATCCAATCCAGACCGGCGTCGCTGCTGGGACCATCGAGATCACGCGCGTGGCGGTACTGCGCGGCCGGGTCTTGAACAGCGCCGGCGCCCCGATCACGGGCACGCAAATCACCGTCCTGGATCATCCCGAATTCGGGCAGACATTGTCGCGCCTGGATGGGATGTTTGATATGGCCGTCAACGGCGGGGGTTGGCTCACCCTGAACTACCAAAAGAACGGTTATCTGCCGGTGCAGCGCAAACTGGACGTCCCCTGGTGCGATTTCACCTGGCTGCCGGATATTGTCATGATTCCGGCCGACCCGAACGTGACGGCGGTTGATCTCTCGTCTGGCGCGATGCAGGTGGTGCAAGGCAGCGTCATCTCAGACACGGACGGCACGCGCCAGGCGACGCTGCTGGTCCCGCCAGATACCCAGGCCACGCTGATCTTTAGCGGCGGGGTGACACAGACGCTGAGCGCCTTTCATGTGCGCATCACCGAGTACACGGTGGGCGAGCGCGGGCCGGAAGCGATGCCGGGTGAGCTGCCGCCGCAAAGCGCTTATACCTACGCGGACGAATACACCGTAGACGAGGCGGTGGCCGCGGGCGCGCTCAACGTGAGCTTTAGCCAGCCGCTGATCCATTACTCGCACAACTTTTTAGGCTTTCCGGTGGGCATGGCTGTGCCGGCCGGCTACTATGACCGCGTCAGGGGCGTGTGGGTCGCGTCTGACAACGGGCGTGTGGTTAAAGTGATCACGGTCACGAGCGGCCTGGCCGGCCTGGATACCGACGGCGATGGGGTGGTGGATAACGGCGTGGTTATTACCCCGACGCTGGTCTTGACGCTCACGACGGCTGAACGCCAGCGCTTGGCGGCGCTTTACACACCCGGACAGGAGTTGTGGCGCGTGCCCATCCGCCACTTTTCACCCTGGGATGACAATTGGCCGTATGGCCCGCCGGACGATGCAACCGCGCCCAGCCTGTCTACCTCGGCCGAGAATGCCGAAGACGATAACACCACCAACTGTTCTGCTCCAGGCTCGGTCATCAATTGCCAGCAGCAGACCCTGGGCGAGGACGTCGCGCTTGCTGGAACGCCTTATCACCTGCATTATGCGAGCGACAGAATTCCCCTGCAACAGGGCTACGTGATGATAATTCCCCTCAGCGGCGATACGCTGCCGGCGAGCGTAAAGCGCATTGACCTGGAAATTCAGGTTGCCGGGCAGCATTTTGAACAGAGCTTTGCCGCAGCCGCTGGCCAGTCCACCACCTTTACCTGGAATGGCAGAGATGCGTATGGCCGCACCCTGCAAGGCAGGCAACTTGCCACGGTGCGTATTGGCTATGTCTATGACGCCGTCTATCGGACGCCAAGCCAGAACGAGGCGGCATTTGCGTCATTCGGCGCTGCCATGACCGATGTGCGTTCCCGCCAGGAGGTTGTCATCTGGACCGCGCGGCAGGTGAGAATCGGGGGATGGGATGCCCAAAGCACGGCGTTAGGCGGGTGGACGCTGAACGTGCAGCACGCCTATGACCCGACGGACTTGGTGCTCTATCTGGGGGACGGCCGCCAGCGCTCGGCGCGGGCCATGGGGGCCATCTTGTCCACGCTCGTCGGGAGTGACACCTGGGGCTATGGCGGCGACGGCGGCCCGGCCGACCAGGCGCTCATCAATTATCCCTCTGACGTAGCAATAGGTTCCGATGGCAGTGTCTACATTACGGATGCCGGCAACGCGCGCATTCGCCGGATTGGGCCAGATGGCATCATCACCACGGTCGCCGGGGGCGGCGCGAATCCTGACGGCGACGGCGGCCCTGCGACCCAGGCCCAACTGACTAGTCCGACGGACATAGCCCTGGGGCCGGATGGCAGCTTTTACATCGCAGAAGGCTTGGGCCCATTGGCGTCAGGTCGGGCGTTTCCAATGCTCTCTCCGCACAGTTTCCAAGAGCCAGCATCTTATAGCTGCCAGATCCGCCGGGTCGGGCCGGACGGCATCATCAGCACAGTCGCTGGGAACGGCGCTCCCGGCTATAGCGGCGACGGCGGCCTGGCGACCCAGGCTCAACTGAACGGCCCCATGGGCGTGGCGACGGGACCGGACGGCAGCCTCTACATCGCAGACTCGGGGAACGGGCGCATCCGCAGGGTTGATCCGAATGGCATCATCTCCACCGTAGCAGGGAACGGCACGTATGGCTATGGCGGCGACGGCGGCCCGGCGATTGACGCGGCGCTGGCCCATCCGAAGACCGTCGCCGTGGGACCGGACGGCAGCCTGTACATCGGAGACACGGTTAACAATCGCATTCGCCGGGTTGGGCCGGACGGCATTATCACCACGGTGGCCGGGGACGGCAACGGTGGCTACAATGGCGATGGCGGCCTGGCGACTGACGCGTGGCTTTATAATCCAACCGGCGTAGAGGTAGGGCCAGGTGGCAGTCTCTACATCGCGGACGCGTATAACAACCGCATCCGTCGAGTCGGGTCGGACGGTATCATCACCACTGTAGCCGGGAATGGCCATGACGGTTTCGGCGGCGACGGTGGACCGGCCGCGGAGGCAACTTTGCGGCGGCCCGCGGCCGCCGCGCTCAAGCCGGATGGTAGCCTCGTCATCGCCGACGAGGGGAACAACCGCGTCCGCCGCGTGGCCGACACCCTTCCAGAGTTTGGAATAGGCAACATGGTCATTTCCTCCGAAGACGGCCGGCAAGTCTATGTCTTTACAGGCTGGGGCCGGCACCTGCGCACGCTGGACGCGCTCACCAACGCGATTCTCTACCAGTTCGCCTACGATAGCGCCGGCCGCTTGACGGCCGTCGTGGATGGGGACGGCAACACCACCACGATCGAGCGCGACGCCAGCGGCGCCCCCACTGCCGTCGTCAGCCCCTATGGGCAGCGCACTGCTCTGACCATGAATGCCGACGGTACTCTGGCCAGCATTGCCAACCCGGCCGGCGAGGCGGTCGTGCTGAGCTATGCGGCTGGCGGGCTGCTTAAGACGCTCCGCGACCCACGCGGTAATACCTATCACTTTACCTACGATGCCGGCGGCCGCCTGCTGCGCGACGAGGACCCGGCCGGCGGCTACCAGGCGCTGGCGCGCACCCAGGCAGACGAGGTCTATACAGTCACACTGACCACGGCCCTCGGCCGCGCAACTTCGTATCGTGTCGAAGGACTGCCGCAAGGCGGGCAACAACGGATCAATACCTTCCCGGACGGTACAGCAACCGTATGGCGGCAAAGCTCCGGCCGTCAGGAGACCACACGCTTTGCCGGTGGCACGACGACGGCGCTGACGCTTGGCCCCGATCCGCGTTGGGGCATGCAAGCGTCGCTTGCCGCCCAGGACGTTATTTCCACCCCGGCCGGCCTGGTCATGTCCATGACCATAACCAGCACCGTCCAGCTTGCCGACGCCGACGATCCCCTGAGCCTGGTCGCCTTGGCCCGCGCGACCGTCCTCAACGGTCGCCCCTACACCACGCTGTATGCCGCCGGCTCGCGGACGATCACCACGACCACGCCGGTGGGACGGCAAGCCAGGGTCGTCCTTGGTGCTCACGGCCGGATCGTGCAAGCGCAGGTGCTGGGCCTGGACCCGGCCAGCTATGCCTACGATGGGCAAGGCAGGTTGATCTCGACGACGCTTGGAACAGGCGATACGGCGCGCACCCTGGGCCTGCACTATAACAGCGCGGGATTTCTGGACACGCTCACCGATTCGCTGGGGCGCAGCCTGGCGCTGGGGTACGACGCGGCCGGGCGCGTCATCACGCAAACGCGGCCCGATGGCCAGGCGATCACGCTGGCGTACGACGCCAATGGCAACCTGACCTCGATCACGCCGCCCGGGCGGCCGGCCCACGTCTTTGTCTATTCGCCCGTGAACCTGGTGACCGATTACGCTCCGCCCAACGTGGGCGCGGGCAACACCAAGACCCAGTACACCTACAACGCCGACCGGCAACTCACGCGCGTCATGCGTCCGGACGGCCAGGCGATTGATCTGGCGTATGATAGCGGGGGGCGCTTGAGCATGCTGACGTTGCCGCGTGGGTCGGTGCAGTATGCCTACGACCCCAGCCGCGGCCACCTGGCGGCGGTGAGGGCGCCGGGCGGGATCACGCTCACCTACGATTACGACGGCGTACTATGGACTGGCCAGGGTTGGGCCGGGGCCATCGCCGGCAGCGTGGCCTACGGCTACGACAATGATTTGCGGGTCATCTCACAGACCGTCAACGACGGCGACTCTATCTCGTTCGGCTACGATCTAGATGGCTTGCTCATCCAGGCCGGCGACCTGGGGCTGACCCGGGACAAGCAGACCGGGCTGATCACCAGCGCAATGCTTGGGGCGGTGACGGACACCCGCAGCTACAACGGTTTCGGGGAGCCGGTCAGCTACAGCGCCGGGTCTGGCGGTTCGACGCTGTTCGCGCGCGAGTACAGCCGCGACCCGTTGGGACGCCTCGCGCAAATCACCGAGACCATCGGCGGAGTGACCACGGTTTACAGCTACAGCTACGATTTGGCTGGGCAGCTTGTGGCGGTGGCGCAGAATGGCGTGACGGCGGCCGAGTACACCTATGACAGTAACGGCAACCGCTTGAGCTTTACCGGCTCGGGGGGGACGGTCAACGGCAGCTATGATGACCAGGATCGGCTGCTGCAGTATGGCACGGCGACCTATACCTACACGGCCAACGGTGAGCTGCTGTCCAAAACTGCGGGCGGGCAGACGACGGCCTACGAGTACGACCCGCTGGGCAATCTGATGAGCGTCTCGCTGCCGGGCGGCGCGCAGATAGAGTATCTCATAGACGGCCAGAACCGCCGCGTCGGCAAGCGGGTGGACGGCGTGTTGACACAGGGCTTTTTGTACCAGGATCAGCTCAAGCCGGTCGCAGAGCTGGACGGGGCGGGCAAGATTGTCAGTCGCTTTATCTATGCCACCCACGTCAACGTGCCCGATTACCTGGTCAAGGGCGGCGTCGCGTATCGCATCATCGCCGATCACCTGGGCAGTCCCCGCCTGGTCGTCAATGCGGCCACGGGCGCGGTCGTGCAGCGCATGGACTATGACGCTTTTGGCAACGTCACGCAGGATACGAATCCCGGCTTTCAGCCGTTTGGTTTTGCGGGCGGACTGTACGAGCGCGACACCGGGCTGGTGCGCTTTGGCGCGCGCGATTAT
Source organism: uncultured Anaerolineae bacterium (assembly GCA_964651475.1). Lineage (GTDB taxonomy): Bacteria > Chloroflexota > Anaerolineae > Fen-1058 > Fen-1058 > JBGSMF01. The sequence continues at coordinate 18,183 of CAZYXV010000010.1, forward strand.
GATCCGCAGACCGGGCGGTGGACGGTTAAGGATCCCTGGCTGTTTGCAGGCGGCGATCCAAATTTGTATGAGTATGTTATGAATAACCCCGTGAGTTTCACGGACCCTATGGGATGGGCGCTGCTTGAAGACGCGATGGCTGGAACGGGCCATAGCATGATTTCGCTCCTCGAAGACTCGAATACCATTTTCGGAGCAGCCATGATAGCTTGGGAGTTTGGCGAATTGCCACCGGTCGCCATCTTTGGCGGCGGCGGCGCCGGTTTGACAACTGTTTTAGGAGTTGGCTCCGCCATCGTGGGGATTGGCGCAACTATCTTTTCCAGAGGAGGAGGAGCTGGGGGGGGGTGTCCGCTTGTTAACAATATCATGCATGTTATCGGAGACACTGCAACGGCCGTTGGAGTGGCGGCAACGGCGGCCGAGTATGGCCGACTACCGCTGACCGCGATTTTTGGCGGCGGCATTACTGGCGCTGGTCTATCAACCGTCCTAAGCGTAGGTTCTGCCATCGTAGGAGCATTCACGACGGGTTGGGCTGTGGGAAGCCTCATTGACGCAGGAATCACCGCCGCATTTGGTAGTAGTCTTGGCGATCAATGGTATAACGCACTCTATGAATGAACACTCAAGTCAAGCCCAGACCTGACAGGCTTTGCACACATTCGAAGCCTGTCGGGTCTCAACCATCTTGCAGCGCATACGCAATCGCCTGCTCGAGCGTCAGCGCGCGCCCTGCGGCCCAGGCCGCCGCAAAGGCTGGCTCGCCGAGCGCGGCGCGCACCACGGCCACGGCCCGCTCGTGCTCGACGCGCTCGGTCGGCACCAGGGCGGTCCCCAGAGTTCCACACAACTGTTCCACTATCGCAAATAGCCGGGCTGCCCGCTCAAATTGCTGTTCCGCCGCCGCCAGCCGGCCGAGCGAGTCCAACGGGTAAAGCGCGCTCCAAAGATGCCCCATTTCGGCAAGTATCGTTAGCGCCTGGGCATACAGTGAGCGCGCCTGAGCATAGTTGCCTTCGCACAGAGCGACCTGTCCCAACATATATCTTGAACGCGATTCCTGATAGGGGAACTTTATGCCGCGCAGCAACACCAGGCTCTCCTCCAGCAATAGCCGCGCCTGCGCGACGTCGCCTAGCTGCAGAACCGCGTACCCCAGCGAGCACAGCGCGGCTGTAAGACCGAACCGATCATCCAGAGCACGATGTAGCGCCAGGCTTTCTTGAAGGAGCGGAACAGCCGCCGCATAATCTCGCTGAGCGATGAGCACACATCCCAGTCTTTCGAGCGTCCAAGCGATGCTTGACTTGTTGTCAACGGTCCGGTTCAGCGCCAGGGCTTGTTCCCAGTACAAACGCGTGGCGGCGTAATCGCACCGATAAAAGGCCGCCCAACCGGCCCCACACAGAGCACGGGCGCGCACCGCCGGCGATTCGGCCGCGCCTGTATGCGCCAGCAATCTTTCCAGCCAGCCTTGTCTCTCTGCAAAAAGCGTCTGATATTCCCAAAACCTGTCAAGCGTTGCGGACAGCCGCCAGCCGCTCGGCGCGTCCCCCGCTTCATTCGCGCTCCATTCGACTGCGGCCCACAGGTTGCCATATTCCTGCGTCAGCCAATCGAGAGGATCGACGGCATTTGCATAGGTATTCAGTTCCATGGCTTCCGCCAGACGACGGCCATAAAAATCGAGGTGACGATTGCGCACTCGCGCCTCTTTCCCCGCCGCGATCAATTTGACGTGCGCATACTGGCGCGCAACCTCGTGCAAACGGAAACGCTCCTCTGCGCCAGACGGCTCGGCGGCTACCAGCGACTTGGACACCAGGCCCGACAGCACGTCAAGCACCTGATTCTCTTCAACCCCCTCGTCGCCGCAGATGGCCTCGACGGCCTCGAGTGTAAAACTCCCCGCAAATACCGCCAGGCGCCTGAACAGGATGCGCTCTGGCTCCGCCAGCAGCGCGTGGCTCCAATCCAGCGTGGCTTGCAAGGTCTGGTGACGCGGCAACGCCATGGGGCTGCCCTGCGTCAACAGCGCCAGCGTATCTTGCAGGCGGCCGGCGATTTGCTGCACTGTCAGCACCTTGACCCGTGCTGCCGCCAGTTCGATGGCCAGGGGAATGCCATCCAGTTGTTGGCAGATGCGCGCGACGGCGGCGGCGTTGGCATCCGTCAAATCAAAGTTGGGCCGGATCGTCCGGGCGCGCGCCACGAACAATTCCACCGATTCGACCCCTGCCAATGCTTGCACCGAATGGTCGTGCTCAGGGATCTGCAAAGGTGGCACGTGGTACACGGTTTCGCCCTCGATATCGAACGTCTCGCGACTGGTGACGAGGAGTTGCGCTTGCGGCGCGCTCCGCAAGACGCCGTCGGCCAACTGGGCGCAGGCGGCGCGCAGATGCTCGCAGTTGTCGAGGACGAGCAAGAGCTGTTGGGCCTGCACATAGTCCAGCACCTGGTCGTGCAGCGCGGCCCCCGGTTGCTCGCGCACGCCCAACGCCGCCGCGGCGCTGGGCAGCACGAGATCGGGATCGGCGAGGGGGGCCAGGTCCACGTACCACACGCCGTCTGGGAATTCCTCGGCCAGGCTGCGCGCCGCCTCGATCGCCAGGCGTGTTTTGCCGCAGCCGCCCGCGCCCGTGAGGGTGAGCAGGCGGGTTGTGTCAAGCAGGTGGTGCACTTGGCCAATCTCGCGCTGGCGCCCGACGAAACTCGTCAATGGGAGCGGCAGGCGCGCGGCTGGCGGCAGGTGGGGCGGCGCCAGCGCTTCGGCGCGGATTTGCTCGTACAACTCGGTCGTTTCGCGTGAAGGCTCGAGGCCGAATTCCTGCTTGAGCAACTCGCGATAGACGGCGTACTGTGCCAGCGCCGCGTTGCGTTGCCCGCTCCAGGCCAGCGCGCGCATCAGTTGGTGATGCGCTTCCTCGCAAAACGCATCCAGCGCGAGCTGTCGCCGCGCCAGCTGTTCCATCTGGACAAATTCTCCCCGCCGGGCGTGATAGGCGGCCAGGCGCTGCAAGGTGGCTAGCGCCGTGCGCGCAAGCTGTTCACGCTTGACCACCACCCACTCTTCGAACGGCGAACTGTCCTTCAAGAAAAAGCTGGCCAGCAACGCGCCGCGATACAAGTCGGTGGCGCCCTGCAAGCGTTGGATGCAAGCGTGGCAGGTCAGGCTCGAGCGATGCGGATGGCTCTCACATTCGGTGATCCAGGCGGTGAATTGAGCCACGTCGAGGGAATGGTCGCTGGCAGGATTGAACTGGACCGTTTGAGGAGTGATCAGCAAAAAGCCTTCGCCGAGCGCGTGCTGGAGTTGATACACAGCCTGGCGCAGACTGTTGCGCGCGGCTTCTTCGGGCTGTTCGGGCCACAACAGGCCCACCAGGGATTCGCGGCGATGGGGGTGGTCTGATTCGACGGCGAGATAGCACAGCAGGGCTTGTGTCTTGGCGTTGAGGTGGTCCATTGGCCTGCCGTTGAGCAGAATATCCATCGAGCCGAAAAAAGACAGCGTGAGGCGCAGCATACTGCGATTATACAACCCGGGTTGGGCGGATGTCAAGGCTATAACGATTAAATAACGTTTTCTTAATGCCACCGGCGTATACTCAACAGGGTAGAGAAAAATAACACAGAGAAGGCGTTGTGGAAAAAGAACAATCGGGTTACGTTTCGTATCTGCTCCGCTTGTGGAAAGCGGAGGAACACGGCCGTCCGGTCTGGCTCGCTTCGCTGGAGAGCACACAAACGGGTCAGCGGCAATACTTTCACCTGGAAGCGCTGGTGCAATTTTTGCAAGACCGGTTCGGCCACTCGCCCGACAGCTCCCGGGGAAGCGAGTCGAGTGTCCAGGCGGAATCCCCAACCGTAAGAGCCGAAGAATGAAAGGAGGGTTAAAAGTTGAGTTACACCAGTTCCATAGATAGCGCCGCTGCGATAGCGGCGCAATAGCGCGGCGCAAAAAACATCTATGCGGCGGGAATCCCCGTCAAAATTCAGAAAGAGGAGATACCATGAATACGAAACAGTTTCTCACACGCATGTTCTCGTTTGGCCTGGCCCTGGCGCTTGTGATTGCACTGAGCGGCGAGGTGGTCCAGGGGAGCGCGCCCCTCGCTCCCTTGGACGCCGGATTCACATACCAGGGGCGGCTGGTGCAGGGCGGCAATGCGGTGAGCGGCGAGTGCTCGCTGGCGTTTCGGTTGTATGACCAGGCCAGCGATGGCGCACAGGTGAGCAGCCCTATTACGCAAACGGTGACCCTCAGCAATGGCTTGTTCACCGCTCCGCTCGATTTTGGCGCGAACGCTTTTACGGGCGAGGCGCGCTGGCTGCAAATCGCCGTCCAATGCGCGGGCGACCCGGCTTACGTCACGCTCAGCCCGCGCCAGGAGCTGACCGCCGCGCCGTATGCGCACTTTAGTAACTCGACTGGCGCACTGCAAAACCAGCCCATCACCACCACCGCACCGGCGAGCGGCCAGGTGCTCAAGTGGGACGGCAGTGCATGGGCGCCGGCCCTCGATGATGTGGGGGCCGGCGGCGATTATTGGTCGCTGACGGGCAACGCCGGCGCCAACCCCGCCACAAACTTTATGGGCACTACCGATAACATCACGCTGACCCTGCGGGTGAGCAATACCGCCGCGCTGCGCCTGATACCCACGACCGGCGGTCCGAATATCATTGGCGGCTACAGTGGCAACAGCATATTCCCCGGTGCGGAGGGTGCAACCATCGGCGGGGGCGGGAGTCCCATGTATGGCGCGAATGTTATCAGTGGGACGAATGTCAGCTATGCGACCATTGGCGGCGGCGGCGGCAACCTGATCACCAACGCCTACGGTATCATTGCCGGCGGGTACGATAACGCCGTGGCCGGGCAGTATGCCACCATCGGCGGCGGCGAGGGCAACACTGCCAGTGGTGATTGGGCCACCGTGGGTGGAGGCTCTCACGATGTCGCCAGCGGCCGCAATGCTTTTGTGGGTGGCGGCTGGGATAACACAGCCGGTGGTCAGTATGCCGCCATCGGCGGGGGCGTGCTCAACACTGCCAACGGCGCCGGAGCAACCGTGGGCGGCGGCGGTTGGGATGGTGACTATCGCGACGGCAACGAAGCCTGGGCCATAGCTTCCACCATCGGCGGCGGCTATGGGAACCTCATCACGGCAACCGCTTACTGTGCCGCCATCGGCGGCGGTTACCACAATACCGCCAGCGGCACCTACACCGCCATCGGCGGGGGCTACCACAACACTGCCAGCGGCACCATGGCTACCGTCGGCGGGGGGGATAGCAACACTGCCAGCGGCATTGATGCTGCCATCGGCGGGGGCTACGCCAACATGGCCAGTGGCTACGCCGCCACCATCAGCGGCGGTGTTGACAATGCCGCCAACGGCGCCGGAGCAACCGTAGGCGGCGGCGGTTGGGATGGTTCATCCCGCAACGGCAACGAAGCCTGGGCCATAGCTTCCACCATCGGCGGCGGTTATGGGAACCTCATCACGACAACCGCCAGCTACGCCACCGTCGGCGGAGGCTATAGCAATTTGATCACCGGCGACTCTGCCGTCATTGGCGGGGGGGAGATCAACAAGGCCAGCGGCTATTACGCCACCATCGGCGGTGGTTTCAGCAACATTGTTACCAGCACCTACGGTACCATCGCCGGCGGTTACAACATCACTGCCACTGGCGACTCTGCCGTCGTTGGCGGGGGGCGGAACAATATTGCTAGCGGCGATGGCGCGTTTGTCGGCGGCGGAGGTTGGAATGGCACGACCACTGCGGGCAACACCGCCAGCGGAAACGCCGCGGCCATCGGCGGAGGCGTAGGTAATACTGCCAGCGGTGAGTATGCCACCATCGGCGGCGGCTCGGGCAACATTGCCCACACAACCGCCGCCGTCGGTGGGGGCAGTGGCAACCAGGCCAGTGGCAGCACATCCACCGTCGGCGGGGGTATAAACAACAACGCCAGCGGATGGGGTGCCACTATTGGCGGTGGGCAGTACAACACCGCCAGCAACTGGTATGCCACGGTCGCCGGGGGCGATGACAACTATGCCACCGGCGATCATGCCACTATCCCCGGCGGCAAAAGCGCCCTGGCCAGCCATTACGGCGAAATGGCCTATGCCAGCGGGGACTTTGCCAATAGAGGCGATGCCCAGGCTTCGCTCTACGTGATGCGGCGGTCGGCGACCATGACTGCCGGGGCCTGGTACGACTTGTACCTGGATGGCGCCAGCGGCCTTCTCACCATCGCTTCCGGCCGCACGATGACCTTTGACATTCTAATCGTCGGGCGCACTGCTGCCGGTGAGTCGGCCGGCTACCGCATCGTGGGTGTCATCGAGAACGTCAGCAGTGCAACTACCATCCTCCTTGGGTCTACTGTCACCGTCTTAGGTGAGGACGATACGGCCTGGGACGTCCGGATCGTCGCCGACACCACCAATGACGCGCTGGGCGTTCAAGTCCAGGGCAACGGCGAGGAAATTCGCTGGGTCGCCACGGTGCAGACGGCGGAAGTGGGCTGGTAGGGAGGACGGCGATGAACGCTTCACGTTTCACGTTTTACACCCTGCTCTTTGTCGCCCTGCTCTGTCTGTCTATGGAACTGCCAGGTCTGGTCCGCGCGCAAAGCGGCGGCGGGTACGATCTAACGTGGAGCAGCGTGGACGGCGGTGGAATGTTTAGCGCGGGCGGCGGCTATGCGCTCGGCGGCACGGTCGGCCAGCCGGACGCGGGCGCGGCGTTGGCGGGCGGCGGGTACACGCTGACGGGCGGCTTTTGGCAAGCCTGGAGCGCCGCGCCGATCGCTTCGCTCGTCGTCAACACGCTTGCCGACGCCGACACGGACGATGCCTACTGTTCTCTGCGCGAAGCCATCGTCTCGGCCAACACAGACGCCGCTTATCACGGCTGCGCAGCGGGCAGCGGCGACGACATGATCACCTTTAGCGTGACCGGCGCCATCACCCTTGCCAGCGCGCTGCCAGAAATCACCTCGAACATCAACATCAACGGTCCGGGCGTGGCCGAGTTGGCGGTGAGCGGCGACGGTCAGTACCGGGTATTCGACGTGACCTCTGCCGTGACGAGCACACTGCAAAATCTGACGGTGCGGGATGGGTATTGCCCGAGCACCCCGGGCTGCGGAGGCGCTGGAATCCGGACCGCTGGCGGCGCGCTGACGATCGTGAACACCCGGTTCTTGTCAAACACGGTGGCGGGCGGGTTCCTGGGCAGCTTTGGAGGCGCCATCATGGTCAATGGGACCGCGATCACGATCAGCCACAGCCTCCTGTCCGGCAATTACGGTGGCTCTTACGGCGGGGCCATCTATGCCGAAGATGCTGTGCTCAATATGGACAATAGCACGCTGGACGGGAATGTGGCGGGGAAGGATGGCGGAGCACTCGAGCTGCGTAGCGGCGTCAGAGGGACCATCGTGAGCAGTACCTTCACCCACAATAGCGCGCAGATGGGCGGCGCCATTGCACTCAGATACGGTGGCGTGGCCACTGTCACGCACAGTACCTTTTATTCCAACACCGGCAGCTACCCTGACGCCGGCAGCGGAATCAAGAACAACGGCAACACGCTTACCGTCGTGGATACCGCCTTCTCCAGCAATGAGGGTACGGCGCTGAGCCAGGCTGAGGAGGTCGCCGCGCTGACGGTAAGTAACAGCGCCTTTTTCGACAACCATGCGGGGGCAGGGTATGGCGCCAGCGCCCTGGGCTGCGGCGGGGGTAAGTGTGGGGTGGTCAACAGCACATTTGCGAATAACACGGGCGGGCCGGCCATCAGCGGCTACCCCGACATTACGTTCACCCTCCTCAACAGCACGATTGCGGGCAACACCGCCGGGGGTCTCTATCGCGTTCCGGGCGTGGTGAGCAATACCGTCGTGGCCAATAACAATGGCTCCGGCAATTGCGCCGAGTCAACCCTTACCAATGGAGGCAACAACCTCGACTCGGGCGCGACGTGCGGCTTTGGCGCGGCGAACGGCTCGCAGAGCAACACCGACCCGCTGCTCGGGCCGCTGGCAGATAACGGCGGCCCCACGCTGACGATGGCGCCTTCTTATCAGAGTCCGGTGATTGATGGCGTAACCTACAACGCACCTAACGGCTGCCCGGCCACCGACCAGCGCGGCGTCGCTCGCCCCATAGATGGGGATGGCGACGGCGACGCGCTGTGCGATATCGGCGCCTACGAGTCGTCGCAGCTGCTATCGCAGACGATCACGTTCAACCCGCTGGCGAACAAGGTGGTGGGCGATCCGCCGTTCATCATCGCGGCGACGGCGTCTTCGGGCCTGCCGGTGTCCTTTAGCGCGAGCGGTGTGTGCAGCGTCAATGCCAACACCGTCACGCTCTCTGGCATCTCGGGCGCGTGCACCATCACGGCGACGCAAGCCGGCGACGCGACGTATGCGCCCGCGCCGAGTGTGGATCAGAGCTTTACAGTGTTGCTGACGCAGACGATCACCTTCGCCCCATTGGCAGACAAGCGGCCGAACGATCCACCGTTCGCCATCACGGCGACGGCCAGTTCGGGCTTGCCCGTGTCCTTTAGCGCGGGCGGCGTGTGCAGCGTCAATGCCAACACCGTCACGCTCTCTGGCATCTCGGGCGCGTGCACCATCACGGCGACGCAAGCCGGCGACGCGACGTATGCGCCCGCGCCGGGCTTGGCGCGGACTTTTCAGGTCAAATACGCGATTTATTTGCCGATCCTGGTCCGTGACTATCACGCGCAGTGATGCATCGCAACAAAAGACTTGCGAGGCTTCTAAAGCCTCGCAAGTCTGGCAGGTTCAGGATGACGCGCCAGTGGAAAACAGCCTGCTAGCCATTACGGCTGGGCGGTGAGTTGGGCCAGCACCTTTTCGGGCAGGGCCGGGAGATGGGTGATGCGGACGCCGGCGGCCCAATAGACCGCGTTGATAATCGCCGCGTGCGGGGCGGTATTGGGCAACTCGCCCACGCCAGAGGCGCCAAAAGGTCCCTGGGAACGCGGGGTCTCGACGTACATAATCTCCACGTCGTCTGGAACGTCTTGGGCAAACGGCAAGCCGCAACTGACCATATTGGTGTGTTTGTGGAGATCTTCGAAATCTTCCGACAGCGCATATCCAATCCCCTGGGCCAGGCCGCCGTAAATTTGCCCGTCCACCACCGCCCGGTTGTTGATTTTGCCAATGTCGGCTACCAGCGTCATTTTTTCAACCTTGATCTTGCCAGTTTTAGTATCCACTTCCACCTCGGCCATAAAGACGCCGTACATATAGTTGATGATGGGCGTTCCCTGGCCGGTGTTGGGATCGCCCATGGCTGTGGCCGATGTCCATTTCCCCACGTAGCGCAAAGGGAGCTTTTCGGCGACCATCTCGGAAAAAGTGCGGTAGGCGCCATCCGGCTTTTTCAGGCCTTGCAGCAGATTCTCACAAGCTGCCATAATCGCATTCCCCACAATCACCTGCGAACGGCTGCCGCCGGCCGGCCCCCCATCGGGCGCTTGGCCGGTGTCGTTCATCTCCAGCTTGATTTTATCCGGCGCAATGCCCAATGGCCGTAGAGCTTCGTGGGCCGTGCCAAGCGCCCCGGCGTCCGCTCCCTGCCCATGGTCTTCCCAGGTGGTGGAAATGGTAACGCCGTCTTGCGTCAACTCTGCCCACACCTCGGCCGTGTCTGGGCCATCGCCGCCCGCGCCATAAATGCCAATAGCAACACCCACGCCCTTTTTCTTTTCAGGCGTTGACTGGCGGGCAGCTTTATCCCTGGCAGCCTGATATTTAGGGCGGAGCAACTCGATCATCTGAGGTAAGCTAAAGACTTCTGGCGTCTGCCCGGTGGGCGTGGTGCTGCCTGGGCGATAAACGTTAATGTAGCGCAATTCCAAGGGATCCACGCCCATCTTGGCCGCCAGCTCGTCCATCAGGCTTTCAGAAGCAAACTCGCTTTGCGGCGACCCATAGCCCCGGTAGGGCGCCCCCCACGCGTGGTTGGTGCAGACGGTGCGTCCCAGGCCGCGGATATTGGGAATGTCATAGCCGGCGCCAATAAACTGCGCTCCCTTGTGGGTGAGGAGATCGCCAAACTCGGAGTAGGCGCCATGGTCAACGATCCAATCACTTTCCAGGGCGACCAATTTGCCCTGCGAATCCGCGCCGAGCTTGAGCTTGATAAAGAAGGGGGAACGCTTTCCGGTATAAGTGATAAATTGTTCGTAATCATATTCGAGGTAAACCGGCCGGCCGGTTGCCATGCAGGCTGCGCCCACCAGCGCCTCGAGCGTGGGGCAGAATTTGTAGCCAAAAGTTCCCCCCGCCGGGTTTTGCACAAGCCGCAGATTGTTCAATTCCACACCCAACCCCTCCGCGATCATAGACGCATGCAGGTATAGGGCAATGCTCTTGGAATGAATGGTCAGCCGGCCTTCTTCGTCGTAATAAGCAAACCCCATATCTGGCTCGATGGTCAGGTGAGGTTGTCTTTGCGTGTAAAATTCATCTTCCACCACAAAAGCCGCCGATTCCATCAGCGGTTTGGTATCTTGTCCCTTGGCTACTCCCTGTTCAAAGTAAACATTGGGTGTGCTGGGGTGAATCTCAATGGCGTCCTCTGCCATGGCCTCCAGGGCACTCATGTAAGCGGGCAGCTCTTCCAGTTCCACTTGCACCTTTTCCGCCGCGGCCTCAGCCTGGGCTTTGGTATCGGCGCAGACCACGGCAATCACGTCTCCATATTGAAAGACTTTGGTGTCGCATAGGATCGGGCGGTCCCAGCCGTCGCATTTGTTGGTTGGAAAGGTCACCAGGCCATTGATGCGATTTTTCCCCTCGACGTCCTTGTGGGTAACAATCTTGACGACGCCCGGCATCTTTTCGGCTTCAGAGGTGTCAATGGACAAAATGTTGGCGTGAGACACTTTGGCCTGGACGAGGGCGAGCTGCAAAGTGCCGGGCGGCAACTGCAAGCCCAGGTCGGCCCCATAGTCACACGTCCCGGTAACTTTGGCCGCCGCCGAAGGGCGCGGGTAGCCGGTGCCCCAGATCCTTCCATCTGCCGGCAGTTTGAAATCCAGGGCTTCTGGAGGCGTGTCGCCGCGCAGGACGCTGGCGGCATCCATGACGGCATCCACAATCGGCTTGTAGCCTGTGCAGCGGCAGGCATTCAGATTCTTCTGGAACCAGGCCCGCACTTGCTCTCGGGTAGGGGCGGGGTTTTGGTCCAGGAGGGCCTTGGCCGACACGACAAAGCCCGGCACGCAAAAACCGCATTGCGCCACGCCGTGCAGAATAAAAGCTTTTTGGATGGGATGCAAGTTGTCGGGCGCGCCGATCCCCTCCACTGTCACAATCTTGGCGCCGTCGGGGACTCGCCCCATTTTCACAATACAAGATCTGACGAGCTTGCCATCCATGATGACCGAGCAGGAGCCGCAATGTCCTTCAGCGCAGCCTACCTTTGTTCCCGTCAACCCAAGCTGGTTTCGGAGAACATTGGATAAAAGAGCCTGTGGATCAATGATCACGGTTCTCGATGTGCCATTTATGACAAGAGTCTTTTTCTGCATTCCTTCCTCCACTTTTTGGATTTGGGCGCGCGCCCAGTAAAAGTTGCCACATTGCCCGCGTTATGATAAAATAGCATAACGACGCCATACATTATAGCATAGTTGCCTTGTTGTTCCAATGGGAGGCATTTCGCGCGTATGAAAGATTACGCCGCTGCTTTTGTCAATGTGCTAAACAAGCTGTACAAGGCTCAGGGCATCTCGTCGTTGAGCGAAGAACAAGGCATTCTGTTGGCGGTCCTGTTGCGAGAGATGGAACTGCCGGGGCCGCGCAAAACCGTTGATCAAATCATCACCGCCGCCGAGAAAGCCATCGGCGTGCGGCTCAGGCATTAGGGCAGGTGAACTGATCTTGTTGCCTGCCTATCTGCAATCTTGCTCCGAACTCAATAGCTGCTCGTAATCCTCCAGCGTATCCACGTCCAGCAGCAGGCCTGGATCATTCCATGGCGCGTAGGCGATGGGATAACGGGAAAAGACCAGCCGCCCGCCCGCGTCGCCATGAAGCGACGTCAAATCGGGGAAAACACTGCTATCGAACAGGACGGGATTGCCGCGCCGCCCCTCGATCATCGGCGCGACAATGGGCGGCCGTGTTTGAACATGTCGTTCTTTTAACATGCGCACAAGCTCGACGGGGATGTGGGGCTGGTCGGCCAGAAAAAAGATGGCCGCTGATGTGTTGGCTGGCAAGGCCAGCAACCCCGCTCGAACCGACGTGCTCTGCCCCTCGGCCCAGGCGGGATTGTGGACACACTCGACCGGTAAATCCGCCAGCGCCGCCCGCACTTTGTCGGCTTCCGCGCCTGTGACAACTAGCACTGGCGCAAGTTCCGCCTCGAGCGCCGTACGCGCCACCTGGCAAATGAACGGCTTGCCGCGCCACAGTAACAATTGCTTGGAGCGCCCCATGCGCCGCGACGCGCCAGCGGCCAGGATAATGCCGGCGATAGATTCAGCCACGGTCGCTCATTGGCCTGGGCTGCCGCGAGCCGATGCCGTGGCGCACCGCCACCATTTCGGCTATGATCGAAAGAGCGATCTCTTCGGGACCGATAGCGCCCACCTTTAATCCGATGGGGGCATGGATGCGCGCCAGTTGTTCGTCGCTCGCGCCAAGCTGCTTGAGCGTCTGGACGCGCTTGGCGTGGGCTGTGGTGGAACCCAAGACGCCCACGTAACGCGCAGGACTGGCAAGCGCCGCCTGCAAAGCGGGAACGTCTAGCTTGTCGTCGTGAGTCACGGCGACGACGTATGTTGCTTCGTCCATGCACAACTTTTCCATCGCCGTAGAAGGCCACTCGATAATCAACTCGTCGGCGTGAGGAAAGCGCTCGCGGGTGGCAAAGGCCGAGCGGGCATCCACCACAATCGTGTGAAAGCCCAGCGTCTTGGCAAACGTCACCAGCGGGATGGCGATGTGAACCGCGCCCACGATGATGAGCCTGGGCGGGGGAGGAAAGACGTCAATAAAAACTTCTGCCGGCTCGCCCGCCGCGTCAAAGGACGCCCGCCCAGGATCGTGAGTGGCCAGCCGCTCGGCCGCATAGCGGACTATTGACTTGGTCAAGTCGGCTGATCCCAAATTGCCCTGCGTGCGCCCGTCCGGCCAGACGAGCAACTTGCTCCCCAAGCCTGGCCCAGCGATGATGGTCGCCAGCGCGACCAGTTGCCCTGTATCCAAACATGGCTTGAGCGACGTATAGATTTCGGCCGGCAGTGGTTCGACAAACACCTGGATTTTGCCGCCGCACGCCAGGCCGATTTCCCAGGCGGATTCGTCGGCGATGCCGTATTCGAGCAACTTGGGCGCGCCGGATTTGATTGCTTTTTGAGCTTCTTCCAAGACGGCCCCCTCGATGCAGCCGCCGCTCACCGAACCGGCAATGTCGCCCGCCGATGTACAAGCCATCTTGGCGCCGAGCGGCTGCAAGGCTGATCCGTACACCTGCACTATTGTGGCGAGGGCGACGTGTTTGCCTGCTTGCCGCCAGTGTTCAATGTCGGGCAGTAAATCGCGCATGGGTTTACCTCAACCTGGTTTTGTTCTTTGATCTGCGATGATTCGCTTGGTTGGACGGGCAACCGCTGGTCCTTTATGGACAGTTACCGCAATATCCAATTGGCTCGCCGCCCTGGCAAGCCGGATAGCGGGTATAGAGTTCAGGGCAGCCTCGACGACGGCTTCAATGTCAGTTCCCATTCTCTCAGCGACGCTCACTTGAATGTTCAGGCAATCTTTTTCCACGCGGTTAATGGGTATCTTGTCAATTATTCGGGGTAGCTCTTGCACCTGCCCACAAGGGTTCGCCCGTACATTTTGAGATGATGCGTTAATTATAACAGAAAAATCCAGCAATCCCTCAACAGAAAAAAGCGCCTCGTCCAAATCGGCTATCGTCAGATATGGCCCATCGCCCACTGCAACATAGCCGCTGGCCCGCTGCCTGACTCGTTCCAGCGTTTTCAAAGCGGTGCCGCAGGGACATTCGCCGGGGATAAAGCGGCTGAGGTCGCCCGTGCGATAGCGAATCAAGGGCATGCCGCGCCGGGTGAGCGTCGTAAACACCACTTCGCCAGTCTCGCCATCCGCCGCCGCTTCGCCCGTGGCCGGATTGACAATCTCGAAATACAAGTCCGCTTCTCGCAGGTGATAGCCGCGCCGCGCCTGACATTCCACGCCGCCGCCCAAGCCCATCTCTGTCATGCCATAGTGATTATACACCCGGCAATTCCAGGCGTGTTCGACTGCCCTGGTGATGGCATTTGGAACGTGGTCGGTGGTCAATAAAACGCTTTTGAGTTTCTGCTCCTCTCCGCAGCGCGCCAGCGCGAGCACTTGGGCCGGAATGCCCACCAGGCCATTCACTTGCCCCTGGCGCATCACGTCCAACGTCTTGGAAACGTCTCGCACTACTCCGTGCTTTACAGGCCGCGCCCCCAAGCGCAGCAATGCCATCGCCAGCAAGTCGCCCACGCTGCCCACGCGCTCGCAAGGCAGCAAGATCAAGACCTTGTCGCCAGGCTCTGTGAACGTGGACATGCCGATGTGAAAAAAATCAATCGTCAGTTCCTGGTCTTGTTGGGTGAAATAGAGGCGCTTGGGATGGCCTGTCGTCCCACTTGTGTCCAGTGTGACCACGCGTTGAATGTCGCCCTGTGAGACACATAGAAATTGCAATCCCTCCTGGCGAATGTCCTGCGCAGTGGTGAACGGGAATTGGGCTACGTCGCTGAGGCTGGAAATGTGGCGTGGCGCGGCCGCGAGGCGCTTTTGATAAAAACGACTCTTGCGCCTGACCAGTTCAAGCGTCTCTCGAAGCTTTTCGAGTTGATAGGCTTCAAGCGCCTCTCGCGTCAGCGGCCCGGCCTGGTCTAGCTTGCTCACTATCCAGGGATCGAGTGGGGTGAGTGGGAGGTTCATCTAGTTGAGCATTACGGAGACGGTTCCGATTGGAGTGGAAATCATTTGCCAATCCTGGCTCGGTTTTGCATTGTTGCATACTCTGCACAACCTCGCCGCGTTACGCCGCCGAACGCGCAAAGCAACCGTTGCCATTTGCGCCAGCTCGCTTGCCGGATGCACGCTGTAGGTCCGGTGACCCGGCCCCTCCAGAATCAGCGTCACATCTTCGGGTTGGGGACCTGGCTCGACCAGAAAACCCCATTCTTTGAACAATCTGACGGCTTCTTCGAATGATACCGAATCAGGTGGTTCAGAGCTTGGTTCTCGCATTACTCTTCCTTTTAATGTGGAGACAATTCCAATTCTTTTTGGATTAGTGGTCGGTACAGAGAGCGCCCGTGTTGATTGGTCAAGTTGTAGGCGCAAAACGGAACGAGCCGGCCATCGGGACTGATGGTGTGAATGCAGCAGTCGCGCAGTCGCTCCAGATCGAGCGTCCAGGCATCCTGAAAGGCCATGCCAGAAATGCAAAAGGTGTGAGTTTTGACGCGCGCCAGAAATTCGTCCCACTCGCCCAGGCTCGGCTCGCCAATGCTCTGCAGTTCGATCACGTCAGTGGGCAATGACCATTTCTTGGCGACAAAGCGGCGCGCCTTTTCTGCACCCTCTTTGGCTAGAGTCGGTTGGCAGCAACAGCTTTTTTGGGGCGTATGGCTTGTCAGTGGAACGAGCTGGCCGTCTGGCATCAATACAAAATTCCCGTGGAACGAGCACAGCGCGTTTTCGCAGCCGGGCGGGCCAAAATGCGTCTGCTTGATCGCGCCGCCGCTCTGCGCCTCGATGGCGCAAATGACTTGGGGAATCGTGATGCGGTCAATATCGCGCGGAGGCTGCGGGTAGCGGCCAAAATAGCTGATGGGCTGAAAATGGACGCCGCGAACTGTTGGAGAATGGCGCAACCCGAATTCGATGATAGTGCCAATGTCGTCCGTGTTGACGCCGGGCACAAGCGTCGGGACGAGCACGACGCCAACCTGCTGCTCGGCGCAACGCTCGATGACGGCCTGTTTGTGCGCAGCGAGCGGGCGCCCGCGCAATTTTTCGTGGACATGGTCGCGCGTGCCATCAAACTGCAAAAACACCGTCGAAAGCCCGGCTTCTTTGAGCCGTTCAAGATAGTGTTTGTCTCTGGAGAGCCGCAATCCATTTGTGTTGACCTGGAAAAACATAAAGCCCAGCGAGCGCCCCAGCGCGATAATATCGGCCAAGTCATCCCGCAGGCATGGTTCGCCGCCAGACAGTTGGATATTAAAGGGTCCACCTGCTTCTAGCAAGCGCCGGTACCATCCCTCAATTGCGCCCAGGTCTGGGTCTGGCCCATGCGGTTCGCCGGCGTCGGCAAAGCAGACAGGGCAGCGCAAATCACACCGCTGTGTCACTTCAAATAAGACGCTGCAAGTGTGTTGGCGATGATCGGGACACAGGCCGCAATCGAAGGGGCAACCTCGATCAACTGCCGTGAAAGGATTATCTGGATAACTGGGAATTTTGGGCCGCACCCAAGACGCATAGGCGGGCAATCCGCGCCAGATCACGGCAGAAAAGCTGCCATGCTCAGGGCAGCTTTTCTCGAGGTACACATCATCCCCGCGCGCTACACGAGCCGCGGGAATCCGGGCCAGGCATTCGGGGCAGACGCTTTCAGTCCCCGATAGAACCTGTTCTTCGCAGCCACTCATAGTTCCTCGCCGGCCAGGTCAAAGCCGTTTTCCACCAGCAGTTCTTTGACCTTTTGGAAAACGCCAGTGACCATCATTGGGCAGCGGACTGGCATATAGCGCGCGTTTTCGCCCAAGATTTCTTCGCAGCGGATGCTGCCAAACTGCTGGCCGTATTCGGCCTTGAACCACTTGGCGAGATCGCCGACCATAAAGTTTAGACGGGGGTTGTCTTCGTCTTCGGGTTTGCCCTTGCCTGCATACAAGCCCAACAGGCACGCGCCGCCCGTCAATGCGCCGCAGGTTTCGCCCGCAAAACCCAGGCCGCCGGCCAGCCCATGCGCAGCGCGGATTAGGTCGGAATTTTCTTTGCCTTGCAGTTCAAGTCCTAGCAAGACAAGTATTTGGCTGCAAAAAAAGCCTTGCTGTTTTAACGCTTTGATGCGATCCATGTCATCCATTTTTCACCTGTGAAAAAATCATTTGTCTTCCAATTGCATTTCAACTTCAGCGATGCGGCTTTTTACGAGTTCCTCCGGAATGTAAACCTGGCCGCATTCGGGACATCTGAGGATGTTGGCAGAAAAGCTGTGACCCAAATAGCTGAGATATGTTTTGGTTGGCGCCAACTCTTTTTGGCACTTGAAGCAGATCACGGTTTTATTTCCCGCCATCACTCAGGCCTCTTCTATGCTCATGCGGTGGCCGTACGCATTGATCAATTCAATCCCCTCATCCACCGGCAAGTACTCGGCCCAAAAGGTCATATTGCCAATCTGCAAATGCCCGGCAAAATGGCCGGATTCCGGGTCCAGAACTTTGTTCCCGCTGCTTTCGCAGTATTCGATCACAGCTTCGATATCCGTTTCTAGTATCATTTCGCTGCTCAACTTTTGCCTGAGCGGGGGCGCAATCCGCAGATTTATTTTGTTCGTTCCCTGTTCCATCTCAACCCAATCCTTCCAGAATTCGCTCAGCATCTGCTGCTGAAGCCTTACTCGGTTATTTCTGCGTTCCGTGAGCGTCGGCGGAACGCGTCCTGCTTCATTTAATCCGAAGATAATATCCAAAATGTGATAACAGGGCTTGCCGGCGGCTAAGATGTCACGGCAGTTGGCGCAATAAGCCAGGTAAGGTTTATTACTCTGACCAATTCTCGTTTCCGCCACGTAGCGGGCGTAGGGTGGATGGGTGAGATTGACCTGCCCACCCCAGCTACAGCACGCGGCGAGCCTTTTTTCCAATGCGAGCGGCTCGAGCGCAAAGCCGGCCTGCTGCGCAAGCTGGCGGATCGTTTGCTGCACTTGCGGCTCCTCTCGGCTGGCGCAGGGGTCAAAGACCGAAACAATCTCGCCGTTGGCGTCTTTTTCCGGTGAAACTCCCGCTTGCAAAATCAGGTCGTATAAAAACACGCCCTCGATTTCGGGCAGATATTTTTTGAATATCTGTTTACAGGTTGGGCAGGCAAACACGGCCGTGGGTTTTCCAAAGGCAATCCAGTGGTCGCGCAGTTTTGCCAATACCTCTCCGTGGAGTTTTTCATCGCCGGCCCATTCAGCCGGCGCTCCGCAGCAGCCGAGCACAAGGGCTGTACTGGGCTGGAACCCCAGCAGCCAGCGGTAGCTTGCTGTGATGTATTGCGGATCCGAAGCGCCAAGCTGGCACCCCGGGAAAAACATGTAGGCGCTTTGAGTGTATCCGGCGGGAATCCGGGCCAGTTGGGCCGCGTCGCTGTTTGTGAATTCCATATCGCGCAGCCAAAAGTCGTGAAAGGCCCACGGCATGGCGCCCTTTTCGCGCATGGCCCGGTGGCTGTGGAGCAAAAAATCGCCCACGTCAATATTCTTGGGACAGACTTCTTTACACAGGCCGCATTGGTTGCAGGTGGAGATAAAGCGCGTGGCAACGGTCCCGTTTCCATCCAGCGTGCCGGGATGGATGGTAACTTCGACCTCCTCTTCTATTCGGATGGGGAATTTTTTAAAATAGCGCATCAGGTCGCAGTAGCGGATACATGCATCGCAGGAGCATTTCAGGCAACGCCTGGCCTCAAGCAAGGCTTCGTCTTGAGTATAGGAGACGCCGTTCTTGGGCAAAACCGGCTCGGACCAGACCACCAATGAAGGATCAAGTTCCAGTTTCGTGCAGCTTGTTTCGTAGGGATGGTTCATGCCGCCGGCCTTGATATATCGCTCTATGGCGCTGGCAGCGTGGAGGCCGTCGGCCATGGCTTGTATGCAGTTCCCGCCCACGAGTGAGCCGCCCATGAATACGCCCGGCCGCGTGCTGGCAAAAGCGCCATTTTCGTCACGCTTCAATCCAAAATCATCGCCGCCCACTCCAGTGGCGATGTAGATGGCGTCAAAGTTCAAATCGTCAAGGCTCGTGATGGCTGTATTCAGGTGTAATGCATATTTCTCGTACATGAACTGTCGTTCAATGTCTTTTAGAAACACTGCCGGTGGAAGCAGTTCCCAAAGTTGCCCACCAATCCTGTCTGACCGTTCGTATACGGTAACATCGTAGGCCTTGGCCGCCAGCCGGAGCGCGCAGGCCAGCCCGCTGATGCCGGCGCCGATAATTGCCACCCTTTTGTTTTTGGGCGGCAGGTTATAGTTGTTGGGATTCAGGTTGCGCGCGTAGTCTGTGGCGGCTGTTTCGAGCAGCCGCATGGAAATTGCGCCATCGGTGGTCCGGCGGGGACAGACATTTTTGCATGGCTCATCGCACAATGCGGCGACGATACCCGGAAAGCCCACCGCGTTCAGATACGTCCTGTATGCTGCGTTAAAACTGCCGCGTTGCAGCTTGGCTATGAAATCTCGGATGTCAAGATGAAACGGGCACACGGCAGTGCAAAAAGCCGGCTCGTTCTGCAGACAGGCTTCTTTTATGGCCCTGACTCGTTCCATAATTTCTAATAACCTGATGAGCCCGAGTGCTGCAAACTGTTTTTGCACCGCAGAGACACAGAGAACGCTGAGAAATGCAAACAATGACTCTGCAACCTCTGCGCCTCTGCGGTGATTTCTCCTTCACCCAAGAGAGAAACTGACAACGTCCCAGGCACAGGTCAACATTCTGCAAAATCTAGAAGAATCTTTCCGAGCCTGCGCTGCCCAGCGGCGTGAAATAGTCGTTGCCGCCAAACGGCACAGGGTTCGCCTGGATGTTCTCCAGCTCGTCATACAGGTCAGAGCCGAGAAAGTATTTCTTAGGCGGCAGGATCTTGCCGCCTTGAGCGATAATATCCAGCCCCGCTTTGACCTTTTCCTTGGTGGCGGGCATCTCGTAGATGCGCACGCCGCAGGCGTTGTAGATGGCGTTGAGCACCGCCACGTGGCCGGAAGATTGAAAAGCCTCGGAGGCGCCGGAGGAGCCAAAGGGGCCGGTGGCATCATAGTTTTCAAGATGGATGACGGTGATGTCGTCCGGGATATCCTTGACATAGAGAAGGCCGCTCGACGCGATGTTGGTGTGCTTTTTCACGTCGTCATAGTTCTCGCCGAGGGCGAAGCCTATGCTGTGAGCGATGCCGCTGTAGGCCTGGCCGTTCACCGCGTCAATGTTGCCAATCTTGCCGACCTCGTCCACGCACGTAAAGCGGATGACGCGGGTCTTGCCGGTCTTGGTATCAACCTCGACCTCGGCCAGATTCAGGCAGTAGGTGAACGCGGGTGTGGGATCGCCGATGCCGGTGTTGGGGTCGAGACGGCAGAGACCTGGAGTGGTGGCAGTCATATACTTGCCTACGTACTTGGTTGGGATGCCTTCTTTAACCATCTCCTCATAGGTGCGGTAGGCGCCGTCCGGCTTGCGCATGGCGCCCAAGAGCTTTTCGGCGGCGACGATGGTGGCATTGCCGTCCATATAATGTGTACGGCTGGCGCCCGACATGCCGGTGTCCGGGCAGATTTTGGTGTCGTTCTGAACAAGCCTGATACGATCGGGAGTTATGCCCAGAGGCTTGAGCGCTTCCAACGTCACCATCAGGGAACCAATGTCGCCGCCCTGGCCCAGTTCCTGCCAGGTGTCGTACTTGGTAATGGTATTGTCGGGATTGAGCTCCAGGGCGACGGAAGCGCTGTCTGTGGGGCCTTCGGACACGTTAAAACCGCCCCAGGCCAGGCCCACGCCGCGGCGCAGTTCGGGCGTGTCGTTCTTCCTGGCCTCTTTGACCGCCCGCTCGTAGAACGGCTGCATCTTTTCCATGATTTCTTCCATGGGATATTGCCGGAATGGGTAGCTGTTGACGTTCGTGTCGCCGGGGCGGGCGATGTTGCGCCAGCGGAACTCGAAGGGATCAATGCCGGCCTTTTCTGCCAGCATGTCCATCAGCGCTTCGCCCAGGGTATAGGCCTGGGGCGAGCCGTAGCTGCGGTAGGCCACGCCGAAATTGTGGTTGGTGTTGGCGATGCGCGAGAGGCCGGCCACGTTGGGTACCTTGTAGGGGAAAAAGGCAAAACGGACCTGCTTTGTCATGATGTCGTCGCCGCCCCATGAGTACGCGCCATGGTCCATGCCGAATTCAAATTCGGCCGCCGTGATCTTGCCATTTTCGTCGCAGGCGACGCGCCCATTAGAGTAGCAGGGGCAGCGTTTGCCCGAAAAGTGCTGGTGCTCTTCATAGCTCATGGAAAGCGCTACGGGCATCTTGGTCACTACGGCGGCGGCGCCGGCCAGGCAGAGATCGCCAGCGTTGGTGGACCATCCAAAGCTCGCGCCCGTGGCATTCATGACGACGCGGAGTTTATTCTTGGGCACGCCAAGCGAATCGCCTATGCGGCCGAGAGACGAGTACACGCCCTGGGATTTGCACTGAAAGGTCAGAAAACCGTCTTCGTCGAAATAGGCCTGCACGGTGTCGCCCTCGACGGAGAGGTGCGGCTCACGGGAGGAGTAAAAGCTGCCTTCCACGCTGTAGGCCGAGTCGTCAATCACTTCCGCCACCTTGGAGGCATCCTTCAGACCCACCCCCTTTAATACCGGCTGCATGGAAAAGATGTTGGGCGTGTCCTCGTGAATGCGCATAGCGTCGGGCATGGCGGCGTCCAGATAGTTGAGGTATTCCGGCAATTGCTCGATTTCGACCTTGACCTTGGCGGCCGCGGCGCGGGCGTGATCTTTTGTATCGGCAACGGCCAGGGCCACCACGTCGCCATAGCGGTAGATTTTGTCTTCACACAAGACTTTGCGGCTGGGCACCATGACCGTCGTGCGCTCGTGGAACTGGCCCTCCGCCATAATGTTTGAGCCGCCGGCGGCCTTGAGATCCTCGTAGGTGACGATCTTCACCACGCCGGGCATCTTTTCCGCTTCGCTGATATCAATCTTGAGAATCTTGGCATGATGCGCGATCCGCGGTTGTACCATTGCTACGTGGAGGCTTTCGGCCGGCATCTTGAGCTCCTGGTCGTCGCCATAGTCAGCCAGGCCGCAGACCTTGGCCAGCGCCGTCGGGCGGACAACGGGTTTGCCGTAGTATGCCCCGTCCTTGGGCGCTTTGAAAGTAATGTCTTCTATCGCCGCTTCGCCGCGCATCACCTTCGCCGCAGCCATGACGGCATCCACAATCTGCTTGTAGCCTGTGCAGCGGCAGACGTTGAGGTGCTTTTGGAACCAATCGCGCACTTGCTCGCGCGTGGGGTTGTTGTTCTCCAGCAGCAACGCATAGGTGGACACGATAAAGCCCGGCGTGCAGAAACCGCACTGTATCGCGCCATAGTTCATGAACGCCACCTGGATAGGATGCAGGTGGGTGGGCGTGCCGATGCCTTCGATCGTCAACACCTTGCTGTACTCTTCGACGGTGCGGATCTTTCTGTTGCACGAGCGGACGAGCTTGCCGTTCAATACGACAGAGCAAGCGCCGCATACGCCTGTGCCGCAGCCAATTTTGGTGCCCGTCAGCCCCATGCGGCGCAGCACGTCTGCCAGAGAATCCTTTTCTGGATTGCACATGAACATACGATTGGCGCCATTGATGTTTAACCACATTTTTCGTAGCTTCATAATATTTCCTCTTTTGTCAAAATTTGTAAACGTTGGTCAATTTCTCGGCAGGATCACGATAAAAATGGTCAAATGCCTTGTTGCACCTCCTCAGTGTGTCACAGCAAACCGCCAAGATTGTTAAAACTTTATGGCAATCAACAAATAGTAGCCAGGTTTAACCTGGCGGATTATCTGGTAAATATCCACATCTTCGTCCGTCGGCGTTGTGCACTGCCAGAACTGTTGTATTGAACCAAAAGATAGGATGAGTTGTCCCAGCAGGTGCTTCAAAGCGTCGGAATGATCCTCCCACAAAATAATATCCAGGCCGGCAGCGCGCAGTTTATCCGCAATTTGCTCGCGAGCCAGTGCGCCGCAAAGGCAACTTGTCAAAGGCATACGGCGTAGAACTGGGATGCCGGCCGGGTTGCGCGCGTAAACATCGCTTAAAATTAGCCTGCCGTTATCCTTAATGACCCGTCCGAATTCCGCCAGTGCCCGGTCTACATCTGCCATGACCGACAGGCTGCACTCGGCGATGATGGCGTCCAGTTTCCCATCGGCGATGGGCAGATATTCGCCCTGTGCTTGCAACAAGGGCAGGGCTGTGTTTCGGCAGCGGCCAGATTGGAGCAGCAACGCCGAGGCGTCGAGGCCAAAAGCGGCCAGGCGATGCTGCGCAATCAAGTGCTCCACTGTCGCGCCGGGGCCGCAGCCCACATCCAACACTTGCGCCCCGGCAGGCAATTGGCATAACGCCAAGGCTCTGTCTGTCAGCGCCAACCCACCAGGCCGGATGACGTCGCCCATCGCCTCGCGCAGGACGGCTTGTTCATACACGCGGCAATTTGCGTCAGCGAGCATTTATTTGTCTTCCAGCGTTTTTTCCACTTCGGCCATTCTCCCCAGCGCCAATTCTTCGGAGACCATAACCAGGCCGCACTGGGGGCACTTGGCCAGGTCCACCGGGTAGGCGTTGCCCAAGTACTCTACAGTCACTTTGCCCGCCTCGAGCAACACGCCGCACCTGGCGCATTCCCATTGGGTTGATTGAGCCTGACTCGTTTGATCGCTCATGCTTTTACGCCCTCGACAACTTGCATGCGGTGGCTGTAGGCATTATGAATGACGAACGCATCACCCTGCGCCGTGTATTCTACCCAATACGTGACGGCATTGGGCCGGTGATGCGCCAGCCAGTGACCTGTTTGGCGGTTCAACAGTTTGCTGCCGGTCCTTTCGGCAAACTCGATCACACATTGAATGTCCTCGATCAGAATGAGGCGCTGTTCCAATCGCGTTCCAACGTCATCACTGATAACCAGTTGAATGGCTTTATCCGATGGCTCGTCCATGTCTTCTCTCCACACTTGTTTGAGCAGCCTACGCTTGAGCCTGGCGCGGTTTTCGTGCCGCTCAGAATAGCCAGGACTGGGACGTGTGGCTTGCGCATCCAGGTTTTGACGGTAGATGAGATCAAGCAGGTGCAGCGTCCGCTTGCCGCGCGCCGCAAAGAAATCGCGGCACACGGCGCAATAGGTCACGTAATCCAGTCGGCTCTCGGCGATGCGCCGCTGGACAACAGCCTGCGCCAGTTCACGGTTTGCCAGCCACATCAGGCCACCATAGCTACAGCACTCGGTTTTCTCGCGGCTCAGCGGCAATTCCTCAACCTGATAACCCAGGCGGTGCAGGATGTTTCGCACGCTGTCTTGGGTGTGATGCTCATACCGTGTAGTGCAGGGGTCGTGTACGCTGACCGCTGACGGCTGACCGCCGGCCGCTGTTTGTGCGTGGTCAGGCAAGCCGTGTTTGTTATAAAGATCCCAGAGCGAGATGGCACAAACATCGGGCAGGTGCGTCTTGAAAATTTGGTGGCAACTCGAACAAGCCACGATCAGCTTGGGAGCGCCTAGCGCCTTGTACTGATCTTGCCAATCGGCCAGGGCGGACTTGAACAAATCTTCCTGCCCGGCCCAGTCTGCCGGTGCGCCGCAACATCTCAGCATCAAGCCAACGTTACCCAGCTTGTCCTGCAAATAGTTATAGACTTGTTCAACGTATTCGGGCGACGATCCCGCCAGTTGGCAGCCGGGAAAGAAAACGTAATCGCTCCTGTCAGCCCCGGGGCGATTGCGCGCCAGCGAGAATTTATCGCTGTTGCTGAACTGCATATCGCGCAAGGCAAAGTCGTGCGCCGAAGGCGGCATCCGATTTTGGGTCACCATGATGTAGCGGGCGCTCTTGTTCACCAGCCCCATATCGAGATTTTCCGGGCAAACCTCGCCGCACAATCCGCACAGGCTGCACGAGTTGATAAACTGGTTGGATTTGCGCTCGCCCATGATGATGGAGAGGTTGTTGTACACTTCTCGCACATACTTTTTAGGGTAGCGGCCATAATGCCTGAGGTATTCACAGACCTTGACGCACTCCATACATTCGCATTGCAAGCACCGCTGCGCTTCTTGAATCGCTTCTTCGCGCGTATAGCCTTGCGCCGGGTCTGATAGGGGCACTGCGGCTAGCGGAGCGATACCTTGCGTGTTGGTGTACAGCCGGGTGGTGTAGGCGCCCTCGTTGAGGCGCGAAGCCGTCAGCGACACTTTTTGCAGATAACGGTCAATCGAAATCGCCGCGCGCCGCCCATCTGAAATGGATTGGATTGGGGAGTATTCATCCGCGCTCCGCAGCAGACTGCCGCCCGCAAAAATGCCCTCCTGGCTGCTCGCAAAGGTTACGGGATCAACCTGGATTTGTTCTTGCTCGCTCAAAGCGAGGTCGAATGTCTGGCTGCCTGCTCCACTGGCAAGATAGATCGCGTCAAACTCGCCGCGCAGTTTGGCAAACTCGTTGTGGTCCACAAGAGTGTTCGACTGGACTTGAACACCAACTTGTTCGACGATGCCAAGCTCGCTGTGGATGATGTGTCGAGGCAAAATCTCTGGATAGCTCCACAATCTGCCGCCCAGGCGGTCGCTGGCTTCATAGACGACTACGCCATAACCCTTGCGCGCCAGGTCAAAAGCCGCCGTCAGCCCGCTCAATCCGCCCCCCACGATGGCTGCGCGTTTTCCGCGCCTGGGCAAGACGCGGGGCTTGCCCGCCGGCTCGCCAAAATCGGCGCAGGCTCGCTCGAGCGCCGCGATTGAAATGGCCTCGCCCGCTTCGATGCGTTTGCACACCGTCTGGCAAGGATGGGAACACACCCGGCCAATGATGCCGGGAAAGGGCAAGGTCTTTTTCAGAGCCTTGAGCGCGGCAGAAAAATCTCCACGACCGATTTCTGCCAGCACTGCTCGCACGTCCACGTGAATGGGACACGCCGCCGTGCATGCCGGCGAGTGTTCTTGGATACAACGGTCTTCCAGTTGGCGCATCTCGCTTTGTTCAATCATCCATGCCTCCCAAGTGGTCACTCGTTGCTCGTTACTCGTTGCTCGTTACTCGTCGCGCATCAGCTATCGCGCATCAGCGATCACGTATGTGATCGCTCATCATCGTAAACCGGCGTATGCCCTTGAGTTGACGTTGAGCCGCGCCCTGGCCGACGCAGCGCAAAAGCACTGCTGGCTCTGTCACCACCGAGCTAGCCAAAACGCTCACACCGTGGTCAAAAAGCACCGGGCTGAGCGGCGTGCTTGGCCCCATCATCACTACGAGCGCCTGGGGTGGAAACAGCCGCGCCAGGTTATCGAACGTATTGTTTAGCAGCGTTGTGCCAGTCAATCCAATGACGTCGGCCTGCGGCAGCAATTCTGGTGCGGCCTCGGCAGGTTGATCGCCGGGCCGCGGCTCCAACTCCAATACCCATACTTGTTGGGCGACCTGTCTCAGCGCGTCGGTGAAGGGAAAGTGCCCGATGGTGGCTACATTTTTGCCGCGCGCGCGTTCGAGCATCAGGCCCCGGGCGTTCAGTTCCACGCCCGCTTCCAGGCGAACAGGGATCAGTGAGTTGAGCGCCGCCATGCCAACGCTCACCTCCAGGGGGTCGGTAGAGCGAAGCAAAGACGTTAACTCGATGGCCGAGCGTTCGTGAAACTGCCCCACGCTCGAGTCGAGGGATTCCACATCGCAGCATGCGGAAGAGTTCAACGTGGCGGCCAGTCCCACCTGGCGGCTGTGGACAGCCGTATAGTACACGCCCACCAAAACATCTTTTACAGGCGTGGTGGACGCCTCGGAGGAGACGCTAGAAATTAGATCGTCCAAAGCACTCATCGTAAACCTCGCAGGGATGGTGTATGAGGTAACTGTGCAAAACAGCAGGTGAACGGCATCTATTCACGCTGTTCACCTGCTGTTAGACTGCGCCAGCTCTAATGAGCCAGTGCCTTGATGCCGGCCAACACCTTTTCCGGCAGCGCCGGCAGATGCGTGATGCGCACGCCGGTCGCGTTCTTGATCGCGTTGACGACGGCGACGTGTGACGAGGCCAATGGAATCTCGCCCACGCCCGCCGCGCCAAACGGCCCATACTCGCGCGGCGTTTCCACATAGTAAAGGTCAAACTTGTCTGGGATGTCTTTGGCATACGGGATGCCGCAGGCCAGCATCGTCGTGTGTTTTTCCAGGTCCTCAAAGTCTTCCGTGAGGGCCAGGCCGATGCCCTGTGCGATGCCGCCGTACATTTGCCCGTCTACCACCAGCTTGTTGTTGATCTTGCCGATGTCGGTGACGGCGGTGTAGCCTTCGACTGTTACCTTGCCGGTCTTGACATCCACGGCCACCTCGGCCATAAAGGCGCCGTACATGTAGACGGAGAAAGGTTTGCCCTGGCCGTTCTCGTCGCAGTTGGAATTCATCGAGGCTGACCATTTGCCCACGTGCTTGAGCGGCAGTTTCTCGGCCGCCATCTCGTCGTAGGTGCGGTAACCGCCGCCCGGCTTGAGCATAGCGGCCAGCAGCTTTTCGCAGCCGTCTTTGATGGCGTTGCCGATGACGACCTGGCTGCGGCTGCCGCCCGAAGGCCCGCCATTCGGCGCCAGCGCCGTGTCGTTCAAGACGAGCTTGATCTGGCTGGGATCGAGCTCCAGCGGGAGCAGGGCCTGGTGCGCGGTGCCTACCACTCCCATGTCCGCGCCCTGGCCATGATCTTGCCAGGTGGTATAGACCGTGACGCCATCCTTGGTCAATTCGACCCAGGCTTCCGCTCCGTCAACGCCATCCAGGCCAGAGCCATAGATGCCGATGGAAATGCCCACGCCCTTTTTCTTTTCCGGCGTAGACTCTTTGGCGGCCTTTTCTTTGGCAGCTTTGTAAAGCGGGCGCAGCTTGTCAAGTAGCTCGGGGAGGCTATAGACCTCCGGCGCCTGACCGGTGGGCGTCGTATCGCCGGGGCGATAGACATTCTTGTAGCGCAGCTCGAGCGGATCCACGCCCATCTTGTCTGCCAGCTCGTCCATCAGGCTTTCCGAAGCGAGGAACGCCTGCGGCGAGCCATACGCGCGGAACGGCGCGCCCCAGCAGTGATTGGTGCAAACCGTCCGCCCCAGGCCGCGAATGTTCGGGATGTTATAGCCGGCGCCAATGAATTGCACGCCGCGCAGCGTGAGCAGATCGCCAAACTCGGAGTATGGCCCGTGGTCCACAAGATAATCGTGCTCCATCGCGATGAGCTTGCCGTCCTTGTCCGCGCCCATCTTGCTCTTGATCCAGAACGGCGAGCGCTTGCCTGTGTAGGTGATGAATTGCTGGTAATCGTATTCGAGGTATACTGGGCGGCCCGTGGCCATGCACGCCACGCCCAGCAGCGCTTCCATCGTCGGGCAGAATTTATAGCCAAACGTGCCGCCGGCTGGATTTTGAATCAGGCGCAGCTTGTCTGGATCGAGGCCCAAACCCGGCGCAATCATGGCGTGATGGAGATAAAGGCCAATGCTCTTGGAATGAATCGTCACCCGCCCTTCTTCATCATAGTAGGCAAAGCCCACGTCGCCCTCGACGGTCAGGTGCGGCTGCCGCTGCAGGTAGAAATCGCCTTCGACGGTGTAAGCGGCTTTTTCCATCAACGGCTTGGTGTCTTCACCCTTGACGATCTTTTGCTCATAGTAAACGTTGGGCGTGCCGGGGTGAATTTCAATCGCGTCCTCGGCCATGGCCGCCGGCGCGCTCATGTAGGCCGGCAGCAATTCCAACTCGACCTTGACCTTTTCCGCCGCCATCTTGGCCTCGTGAGGTGTGTCGGCGCAGACGATGGCGATGGCGTCGCCATATTGAAAGACCTTTTTGTCGCACAAGATGGGCCGATCCCATCCGTCGCCCTTGTTCGACGGGAAGGTGATGAGGCCGGTGATGCGGTTCTTGCCCTTGACGTCCTTGTGCGTAATCACCTTAAAGACACCGGGCATTTTCTCCGCTTCGGAGGTGTCAATTGAGAGAATGTTGGCGTGCGAGACCTTGGCCTGCACCAAAGCGAGGTGTAGTGTGTCCGGCGGCAGTCTGAGGCCCAGGTCCTGGCCATACTCGAGCGTGCCGGTCACTTTGCCCACAGCCGTCGGGCGCGGATACTTGCTGCCCCAAATCTTGCCGTCGGCGGGCATCTTGAACTCGAGCTCTTCTTTGGGCATTTCGCCGCGCAGCACCTTGGCCGCGTCCATGATGGCGTCTACAAAAGGCTTGTACCCTGTGCAGCGGCAGACATTGTGGTGCTGGGTAAGCCAGGCTCTCACCTGCTCGCGGGTAGGGGAAGGATTCTGATCCAGCAAGGCTTTGGCCGAAACGACAAAGCCGGGGACGCAAAAGCCGCATTGGTCTGCGCCGTGAACAATATAGGCCATTTGAATGGGGTGCAGATTGCTTGGCGTGCCGATCCCTTCGACGGTGACAACCTTGGCGCCATCCGGCACGCGCTTCATCTTGGTGACGCACGCCAGCGTGAGCTTGCCATCCAGGATGACGTTGCACGCGCCGCAGTGGCCATCATTGCAAAACACTTTGGTGCCGGTCAGCAGCAATTGCTTGCGGAGGACATCACCCAGGCTTGACTCCGGATCGGCGATTACGGTCTTGGAGACCCCATTGATGTTGAGAACTTTTTTCTGCATTTTGCAACTCCTTGCGTTCTTAATTTGTGTGGATACGAGTGAGGAAACAAAAAGTGGTCGGAATTAGCAGGTTGATTTTGATATTTGGCCTCCTTGTGAAATTGGAAAGCGCTTCCCAACGCCCCTTTGCGACGGGCCGAGGTTGTAGTCCCATTATCGCTATGTTAATCTGGCATAACGTAGACCATAAAAAATCACAACATAGACAAATTTGCACTGGGCTGAGGCTATGATCACATTGCCGTTATTTCAATAAAACATAACGACGAGCATAAAAAAACCACAACACCGACCCAGTCAACATTGTGATAAAAATATCTTATCATAAAAGGAACAACTTGACAAGTATACCCTGATATGTTACAATATCTCCCTATATATTTATAATGTGAATATTCATAAGCTAAGCATACATCGTCCATGTCAAGAGATACTAGCCTTTCACCCCAACCTGTCTTGCTGGGATTCTTGATGCCAGGCCCCAAGCATCCTTATGAACTTTACCAAGAGTTTGATCGTGAGCTTGGGCAGGTCTGGCATATTGGTCAAAGTCACCTCTATGCTCACCTCAAGCAACTGGCCGAATCTGGGCTGGCCACGGTCACGACGGAAACACAACTCAATCGCCCCTCGCGCAATGTCTATCACATCACGCCGGCCGGGCAGGAGCACTTTGATAACTGGCTGCGTCGGCCCACCCGGCACGTGCGCCACATCCGACTCGAGTTTTTGGCTCGCCTGTATTTTTTCCGGCGCTTGTCGCTGCCGGGGCTGGAACAACTCGTGGCCAATCAGAAAACCTTGTTGCAAGCGATGACCAAATCGTTGGGCCGCGCTATTGCCCAGGCCGACGACAAGTATTGGAGGTTGGTGCTGGAATTTCGCCAATGTGAAATGCAAGCCATCATTCGCTGGCTTGATCGTTGTTTGGAAATGCTTTAGGAGGTCATTCAATGTTCTCGAAGCGTCTCATGTTGTTGTCTCTCGTCCTGGTCCTGATTTTGGTAGCTTGCGCCGGGCCAGCGGCGCCTGCTCCCACCGCCGCCCCAGCGGCGACGCCAACATCGGCTGACTTTACCGTCACCGATGCGCTTGGACGCAAAGTGACATTTGCCAGGCCGCCGCAGCGGATTGTCGTGGTCGGCAAAGCCTTGTTCATGATCGCCGATGCGATTTATCTTTTTCCCGAATCGTCCGCGCGCGTGGCTGCCATCGGCAAGACGGTGCAGAACAAACGGGACTTTATTCCCGTCATTGATCCGAACTATTCGAGCAAGACAATCCTAGAGACCGACGCAGGGGCGGAGCAAATTGCCGCGGCTAAGCCCGATTTGGTGCTGCTCAAGAGCAGCGTGGCCGAATCGCTGGGCAAGCCGGTGGAGGCTTTGGGCATTCCAGTTGTGTACGTTGATTTTGAGACGCCGGAACAATATTGGCGGGACATCACGATGCTGGGACAACTTTTTCAGAATGAGGCGCGCGCCAAGCAGGTTATCGCATTTTATCAAGGGCGAATCGAACGGATATCGAAAGCGTTGGACGGAGTGGCAAGCAAGCCGCGCGTGCTGCTCTTGTATTACAGCGACAAGGATGGCGCGATGGCTTTTAACGTCCCGCCGCTCACCTGGATACAGACGATGCTGGTTGAGATGGCAGGTGGACAGCCGGTTTGGAAAGATGCGCAACTTGGGTCAGGTTGGACCAAGGTTAATCTCGAACAAATCGCCGCGTGGGACGCCGATCAGATTTACATTGTGGCCTACACCAAGAATTCCAGCGATGTTGTCAAGCAACTCGAGGCTGATCCTCAGTGGCAGGCCCTGCGCACTGTCAAGCAAGGCAAGCTGTATGGTTTTCCGGGCGACTATTACAGTTGGGATCAACCTGATCCGCGTTGGATTTTGGGTCTCACCTGGCTGGCCGCCAAGATCAATCCAGATCGTTTCCCCGATCTCGACCTGGACCAAGAAATCCGCACCTTTTATAAAGAGTTCTACAATCTGGGTGATGCCGCCTATCAGAAGGATATCCAGCCTAACCTGATGGGAGACTTGCCCTGAGCCAGAGTAAGGCTAACGTCCCGGCTTCTTCCATGCTATCTATCCCACGCCGCGCCGGCGCAATCCGATCCTTGAACGGACAGATGTGGATTGCGTTAGCGTTGATCGCAGTGTTTGCGCTGTCGCTGTTCGTGGGCCGCTATTCGGGCGTGGGACTCCTCTCGCCGGAACGATTGGCGAACGATGAACTGGCGCAGCGACTGGTGCTCAATCTGCGCCTGCCGCGCTTGTTGACGGCCGTAATGTTGGGCATGTCGCTGGCCGCCGCCGGGACCGTCTTTCAGATGCTCTTTGGCAATCCGCTGGTAGAGCCGGGCTTTTTGGGCGTGTCACAAGGCGCGGCGTTTGGGGCCGCCCTTAGCATCATCTTTCTGAGCAACGTTGCGTGGTTGGTGCAAGGCTCGGCGGCGCTGTTTGCCTTTCTGGGCCTGGGATTCTCGTACGCGTTGGCGCGCCGGGCGCGCTTTGGCGGCTGGGTGCTGCGCCTGGTGCTGGCGGGCATTGCCGTCTCGGCGCTGTTTTCCGCCGGCGTGGGCGTGCTCAAGTATATCGCCGATCCCCTGAGCCAGTTGCAAGAAATCACCTTCTGGCTGCTAGGGGCGCTGTCGGGCATCACCTGGGTGCAGGCGGCATCCATTGCGCCGGTCACACTCATCAGTCTATACGTGATCTATCGAATGCGCTGGCGATTGAACCTACTCTCGCTGGACGACACGACTGCGTTTTCGCTGGGCGTCGCACCGGGGCGTGAGCGGGCGCTCCTGTTGACGGCGGCGGTGGCGGCAACGGCGGCTGTTGTTTCCGTCAGCGGCATGGTGGGCTGGATTGGTCTCATCGTGCCGCACCTGGCCCGCCGCTGGTTTGGCGCAGACGCTCGCCGCGCGCTGCCCGCGGCCATGCTGATGGGTGGATTGTTCGGCGTGATATGTGACGACATGGCGCGCACCTTGCTGGCCGGCGAGATTCCACTTGGCATCTTGACCTCGCTTTTCGGCGCGCTCTTTTTTATCGCCATGATGGCGACGCGAAATGTTCGGGCGGAACGATGACGGCTCAGCGCGCACCCTTGCTCTTGTTTGACCAGGTCACTTTTGGCTACCAACCGGATAGTCGGGCAGTCCTGCGCGCCCTCTCGCTTGAAATAAAAGCAGGCACTGTCACGGCGATCCTGGGACCGAACGGCGCGGGCAAGACGACGCTCTTGCACCTGGCGCTGGGCTGGCTGGCGCCGCAAAGCGGCCAGGTGCAGTTGGACGGGCAATCGCTGGGCAGCTACTCGCGGCGAGAGTTGGGACGGTGGATGGCGCTGGTGCCGCAGAGCGAGCGCATTCCCTTCGATTACTCAATCCTGGAGTATGTCTTGCTGGGGCGCGCGCCCTATCTAGCTCCGCTGGACATGCCGGGCGCAGAGGATTGCGGTATCAGTGAGCAAGCCATTGAGCAAGTTGGCCTCGGTCGCCTGGATGGACGCGCGGTCACTACCTTGAGTGGCGGCGAGCGACAGTTGGCGCTGGTGGCGCGCGCGCTGGCGCAGCAGCCGCGCCTGTTGCTGCTGGACGAGCCAACGTCACATCTCGACCTTGCCAACAAGGCGCGCCTGATCAAGTTGATGCAAGAGCTGGCGGCGCAGGGGGTGACCATGTTGCTCACTACACACGAACCCGATGTGGCCGCGGCGATTGCGACTCATCTAGTGCTGATGCGCGATGGCCAGGTGTATCAAACCGGCTCACTCTCCCAGGTATTCACGGCGGAGCATTTGAGCGCAACGTACGATGTGCCAGTGAGTGTGACACAAGTAGATGGGCGGCGAATTGCCCTGTGGACATGACGAGAAAGTGTGCTATGGAAAAGATAACTGATTGGAGTTCACTGTGGCGAGAATTGGTCGAGGTCAAAACGCGCGGCCGAAAAAGAGATTGGGGCGCAGAGTCAGCGGCAGACGTTTGGCAGACCAGGGCGCGCAAGTTCGACGAGGGCGTCAGGCGCCGCTGGGCCAAACCTGATTCGAGCCGCGCGTTCGTCCTCTCTCAGCTTGGCCCAGATTCGACACTGCTGGATATTGGCGCGGGGACAGGCGCGTGGACTGCTTTGCTGGCCCGCCGCGCCAGGCACGTCACCGCGGTTGAAGTTTCTGCGGCCATGGTCGAGGTTATGTGCGAAAACCTGGCTGAAGAAAGCATCTCAAACGTTACCATCATTCAAGGCATGTGGCCAGACGTGCCAGTAGAGCCGCACGATTTTTCGCTGTGCTCTCACGCGATGTATGGTTACCCCGATTTGGCGGCCTTTGTCGCGCGGATGGTGACCTGCACCCGGCGCACATGCTTTCTGGTGTTGCGCGCGCCAACGCTCGACGGCGTACGGGCCGAAGCGGCGCAGCATATCTGGGGACAGCCGCTCGATAGCCCCAACTTTACTATTGCGTACAACATCTTGCTCCAGATGGGAGTTCACGCCAACGTGCTGATGGAAGACACAGGACTGTGGGAACCTCGAACGAGCGACAGTCTGCAAGATGCCTTGAGTGATTTGCAGCGTCACTTTGGGTTGGACGGGAACAGCGAGCACGACGAGTATTTGATGGACCTGCTGCGCCGCCGCCTGGCGTGGGACGCTTTGCGTAACGAGTACGTCTGGCCGCGCGAGGTAAGGTCGGCGCTGGTGTATTGGCAAGTCGGCGCGTGATGTCTATGCAATTCTCAGCGCCAAACCGCATTGCTATTTTGACCGGTCCGTTCGGCAGTGGCAAGACGACGGCCTGCCTTCAACTGGCTGGCCTGGCCCGGCAACGCGGGCTGGACTGCGCTGGGGTCATTTCACCGGCCCGCTTTGACGGCGGCGTCAAGGTGGGCATTGACGTGCTCGACGTGCGGAGCGGGCAGCGCCGCCCGCTGGCCGAGGCGAACAACCGGCCATCTGAGCTGCGCACGACGCGCTACCGTTTCGACGCGGACGCTATGGCGTGGGGCGCGGGTATTCTAAACATGGCCTGCCCGTGCGACTTGCTGATTGTAGACGAACTCGGTCCGCTGGAATTGGAACAAGGCCAGGGCTGGATAAACGCGCTGGACGTTTTGCGCGATGGGCAATTTGAGGCAGCGGTCGTGGTGGTGCGCCCCGCTTTGCTGGATGCTTTTTGCGCTCGAATGCAGGGCCTAACGGTGAGTGTGTTCACGCTGCCACACTCGGATCTAGTATTACAATCTCTATTGGGGGTGGTACTATAATTCGGGTGCGCACGATGTCGTGATTAATGAGATATAATATCTTTATGAACGAATCTCATGTCACCAAACTGGCCGGTCAGGTAGCTCAAATCTTGCGCAGCAAAGCTCAGGCCCGCGTAAAAATTGAGAGCGGTAAGTCTGATCACTGTATTCTCCACATTGAAACAGCCAACGGTCAAAAATATGTCGCTGTCGTCATTCAGGCTGACCGGCCCGTCGGCATATCTACTGTGCAAGCGCTTTATGAACTCGTCAAGCAAACTAACACCACAAGAGGGTTTTTATTCACCGATGGGATATTTGAGGTTGAAGCAGCTAACTGGGCGCAAGGCAAGCCCCTGGATTTGATAGATGGGAACAGTTTGAATCGTTTAGGGAGAACGCATGCAAAACAAAAGGGGAGCCAAAAATCGGGTGAGCTAGTCAAAGTTTTGGTCGGCATTGGAACGGCCTGGAGCATTATTTACCCTATCTTGTTTGTTGCCGCTTTGTTTTTGATGATGCGGGGGGGAGTGTTGTTTGGAGATGCAGTAAATCCTTCCTCCTTCACCACATTTTTCTCTGCGTTTATCTCCATACATTTTCTGACAGCTATTCTGTGCCTTGTGTTGATAGTATTTTATCTAATCCACATTATCAAGAACACTCGAGCTTCAGAGGTTGCCCGCATTTTATTGGGCGTTAGCCTGTTCTTCATGCCATACGTTGCCATGCCAATTTACTACTACCTGTACTTTTGGCGAGCCACCCCACCCAAGTGGGCAGTTGCTCAGAATTTGGATCAAGACCCTGCAAAACAAAATCGCTCAAATAAACTAGTTGTCGGCGTAATTGCGCTGACGTTCATTACGGTGATTGCGCTGCCGCTCGTGTTTATGATTTCAACCTTCTTGACCATATCGCAGGCATTTAAAGAACCTCCTGTTCCAGTCTACACAAATCTGCCTACCTATGGTCAAGGCGAGCTGCCGTTTTACCAGGCCTCCGAATCTACTGCTTTTACCCTCATCAATACATTCAAAGATATTTTTTTGTGGAGCAACGACAAGGATCTCCCCATCGTCATTATTGGCGACAAAGCATTCCTGGCCGGTTACATCAACGAAGCAGGTGAGCGACGGATCAATGTTGACTTGATTAGCGCCGACGTTGCTACCGGAAGAGTCAATTGGCAAGCCGAGGCCGGCTCCAATTCTATCGCTGCCGACGCCGGGCGAGTGTATGCTCAAGTTCCGAAACAAGCGGGCGATGCAGTCGGTATCATTGCCTATAACATCCACACCGGCGCCGCTATCTGGCAGACAACGCTTGACTACCAGTATGCCATCGGCATTGACTATTTGGCAATTACAGAGCCAAACTTGAGCGTGAAAACATATCATCGCAACAATGGCGCCTTTTATGCTATTTTGCCAACAACGGGCAAAATCCAGACATCCATCAACAAACCTGACCCGGTGTTTATGATTGATCCAGGTTGTACCTATGAGTGGTATGGCAACGCAGTGGTAGTGACAGGCCAGAACGGGTGGACAACCCGAACAGGTCCGGGGGATTATCTAGAAAGAGGCGATACCATGCCTGTTGTATGGGATAACCTGATCTTGGTGAGGCCTATGAATTACACCGCCAGCCCTATCATTGCCTTGAATAAAAAAGATGGCTCGATTGTCTGGCAATCCAATCAACCTGTGGTGAGCAACATTGTGGTTGATGGTAATGTAACTTTTGTGCTAACATCCGTGGCTCAACTGGTGGCTCTGAATACGCAGACAGGTGAAATTGTGGCAACGCTGGATTTTGCGCCGCGCTTTGGTCAAGAGTATGACTTTGCTAACAACTCGCTCATTGTAGCTGCCAACGAAGGCACCGTCGGCGTTTACTTTAGGGACAAAAGCCAATTATCCTTTTTCCATTTCAACCCATCTACTGCAAAAGTGGGAGGGCAACATGGTTATTCCCATAATTGACGAAACACCAGCCAGCCTGAGGCCGGCCGATTACAAAAGCGAGGTCAAGCCCATTTGGTGTCCGGGCTGCGGCGACTATGGCGTGCTGTCGTCGTTTTACAAGGCGCTGGCCGAGTTAGGCCTGCCGCCGCACAATGCGGTGATTGTCTCTGGCATTGGGTGTTCGGGGCGGTTCCCGGCGTTTGTGGAAGCGTATGGGTTTCACGGCGTACACGGGCGCGCGCTGCCGCTGGCCACCGGCGTCAAGCTGGCCAATCCCGGCCTCAAGGTGGTGGTGGTGGGCGGCGACGGCGACGCGTTTTCAATCGGCGCGGGACACTTGCCGCACGCCGCCCGGCGCAACGTTGACCTGACGTACATTGTGCTGGATAACGAAATTTACGGCCTGACCAAAGGGCAACCCTCGCCCACCAGCCCGCACGGCATGGTGAAAAAAGCTTCGCCGTATGGCAGCCCCGAATATCCCCTCAATCCATTGTTGATGGCGCTCTCTTACGGCGCGTCGTTCGTGGCGCGCGGCTTTTCCAGCCGCCCCAAAGAGATGGTCGAGTTGATCAAGCAGGGCATCCAGCACAAGGGATTTGCGTTCATTCAGGTGTTTAGCCCGTGCGTCACATTCAACGATACTTATGATCACTTTCGGCAGCTCACACTTGATTTGCCCGCCGATCACGATCCGTCGAACCAGTTGATGGCGATGGAGCGCGCACTATCGCAAGACCCCTTGTACCTGGGCGTCTATTATCGCGAGGCGCGCGCCACGTTCCACGATTCGCTCGACGAAATGCGCGCCAGGGCCGGCGGCGAGTTTTCGATACGAGGCGTGATCGAGCGTTATCGAGCCTGAATTCACTCGCGCCGGTACGGCTTGAGCAGCGCCGCCGGGCCAGCCGCATCCCGCCCGGCCAGGACGAGCGCGAGCAAGGTCGCCACGTAGGGCAGCGCCAGGAATGTTTCGTAAGGGAGCGGCAGTCGCAGCCCCATGGCTTGCAGGCGCAGTTGGAGCGCAAACATCCCGGCAAACAGCAGCGCCCCCAGCGTGACCTTGAGTGGATGCCAGCGGCCCAAAATCACCAGCGCGATTGCGACCCAGCCTCGGCCGGCGATGATGCCGTGCGTAAAGGCGCCCATCTGGGCCAGCGAAAGGAACGCGCCCCCGACCGCCATCAGCCCGCCGCCCAGCGCCAGCGCCAGGTAACGAGTGTGGAAAACATTCACACTGGCGGCGTCGGCGGCCTCTGGATTTTCTCCCACCGCCCGCACCTTCAAACCAAAACTTGTCCGATACAACAGCCAGCCCGCCAGCGGCACAATCACCAGGAAGGTGACGTAGGTGAGGCCGTATTGCTGCAACAAGATGCCCAGCAGTGGAACGTTGGGCAGGGGCGAGATCAGACCAAAAGACGCGATGGCGGGCGGGGTGGAGCGTCCGCCATAGTTCAATCGGAACGCAAAGAGCACTAGGCCCGTCAGGAGCAGTGTGATGCCCAGACCGGAGACGTGCTGTTCGGCGCCTAACGTCACGGCCAGCCATGCCATGAGCAAACTGGCCAGAACACCGCTTACAATCGCAGCGCACAATCCAATCCACAAGCTGCCCGTGACGTCGGCGGCGTAAAACCCAGCGAATGCTCCCAAGAGCATGATGCCTTCGATGCCCAGGTTGAGCACGCCGGCCCGCTCGGCGTATGTTTCTCCGATGCCCGCCAGCGCCAGCGGTGTGGCGACGCGCAATGTGGCGGCGGCCAGTTCCATTAAGGCTTCCATCATTCTCTCCTGATCCGATATCGCTGCAGCGCGAGCAGCCCCAGTGTGGCCAGGAGCATGGTCGCCTGGATGACGTTGCCAAGGTACACCGGCGCCCCCAGCGCGCGGCTGGCGCTCAGCGCGCCCATATCAATCAGGCCAAAGAAGAGTCCGGCGGCGGCTACTCCCCACGCCTCCAATCCTCCTAGCATGGCAATAATGATGCCCGTGTAACCGTAACCGGGCGATAGATCGCCGGTGAGGTGAAATTGCAAGCCGGCCACCTGGCTCACGCCGGCCACTCCCGCCACGCCGCCGCTGATCAGCGCCGATTTGAGCAGCGCGCCGGACACGTTCACGCCGGCAAAGCGCGCGGCGTTTTTACTCAGCCCAACGGCGCGCAGCTCTAGCCCCAGGCGAGTGCGCGATAGAATCAGCCACAAGAGCGCCACGGACGCGAGCGCCAGCAAAAAGCCCAGGTGCAAGCGCGAGCGCGGAACCAGCCTGGGCCACTGTGTAGATAGTGCGATCTCGGGCGATTGGGGCCAACCAGATACGGGGTGCCGCCACGGTCCATTGAGCAGCGCGCTGACGATGTACATCATCACCGAGTTGAGCAGCAGCGTGGTGACGGTTTCATCCACCGCCAGCCTGATTTTGAGCAGCGCTGGCGCGAGCGCCCACAGCATCCCTGCCGCAAACCCGGCCAGGATCATTGCCAGGATGGCCAGCGCGGGCGGCCATTTCCCCAGCGCCGCGCCCAGCCACGCAGCGCTGATGGCCCCGGCGTAAAGCTGTCCCTCCACGCCAATGTTGGAATAGCCCGCCGAAAACGCAAACGTCACCGCCACGCCGCAAAAGATGAGGGGGATGGCCTTGACCAGCACTTCGAGCGCGCTGAACTGGCTGGCGAGCGGCTCGACGAAAAAATAGTAATAGACGCGCAATGGATTGGCGCGCGCCCACAAGATCAGCCCCGATGTCAAGACAAACGTAATGAGCAAGGCGGCTGCCGGGATCAAGGCCCGCGTTCTTGCGCTTGCCTCGACCTGTTCCAAACGAAATTTCGGCCACAGCCTTTCAGGCTTGAGTGTGAGCATGGTGCCTCTCCCCGCCTGCCCCCGACATCATCAATCCCAGTTGCTCGACGGTCGCGCCGCGCGCAAAGACTCCCACGATTTTGCCTTTGTAGATAACGGCGATGCGGTCGGCCAGCGCCAGGAGCTCGTCCAGGTCTTCCGAGATTAACAAGATGCCGGCGCCCCGCGCGCGCAGCTCGAGCAACTGGTTGTGAACGTATTCGATCGCGGTGATGTCTAATCCGCGCGTTGGCTGCGGCGCAATCACGACTTTGGGTTGGCGCGAAAGCGCGCGCGCCAGGAGCAGCTTTTGCAGATTGCCGCCGGAAAGCGTGCGCGCCAGATCGGTGGGGCGCGCCTTGATGTGATAGTTTTGAATGATCGCCTCGGCGTGGCAGGCGATGGCGGCGCGGTCCAACACGCCGCCAGGCGCAAACTCGTCCAGCCGCTCCAGCGCCAGGTTTTCCGCCACGCTCAAGTCGCCCACCACGCCCGCGCGCCGATCTTGTGGAATGCGGCCCAGGCCGGCGGCGGTGAGCGCGGCCGGGCTGGCGCCGGTTATGTCGAGACCGCCGAGCAGGATTCGGCCGCCGGCGGGCCGGCGCATTCCGCATAATAGCTCGGCTAGTTCTTTTTGGCCGTTGCCGCTCACCCCGGCCAGTCCCAAGATTTCACCAGCGTGCACCGTCAGGGTGAGGTTGTGGAGCGCGGGTAAACCTCCGTCATCGCGCGCGCACAGATTTTGAATTTGTAACTGCTCGGAGGCCGGCTGGCTGCCAGTTTGCGTGTGGGGCGCCAGGATCTCTCGCCCCACCATCATTCGGGCCAATTGCGCTGGCGTGGCCTCCGAGGTATTGAGCGTTCCCACAACCTGGCCATCGCGCAGCACGGTTACCCGGTCGCTGATTGCCAGTACCTCTTTGAGTTTGTGGCTGATCAAGATCACAGCAAGGCCGTTTTTACGCAGGCGCCTGAGCGCATCAAAGAACACCTCGACTTCTTGAGGCGTGAGCGACGAGGTCGGCTCGTCCAGGATCAGCACGCGCGCGTTTCTGTAAAGGGCTTTGAGGATTTCGACCCGCTGCTTTTGGCCGACCGAGAGATGGCTTACCGGGGCGCGGACGTCAATTGCGATTCCCAGAGCGTCGGCGGCGTCTGCCACCTGGCGCTCAATAGCGGGCAGGTCGAGCCGAAAGCCAGGCGTGAACCCGAGCGCCACATTTTCGGCCACGCTTAACGTTGGCACCAGCGCAAAATGCTGCGTGACCATGCCAATGCCCAGGCGGATGGCGTCTTGCGGCGAAGCGATGCGCGCCGCTCGTCCGTCTACCAGGATTTCGCCCGCGTCCGCCCGATAGAATCCGTACAAGATGCACGCCAGGGTGGTCTTGCCGGCGCCGTTTTCCCCAAGCAGCGCGTGGATGTGGCCGCGCTGCACGCCCAGGTCAATCCGGTCGTTGGCGAGCGTGCGGCCAAAACGCTTGGTAATCGCGCGCATCTGGACGGCGTACTCGACGTTCGTTCTTTTGGTGTAATCTGTTGTCATTGCCATAGCGCGGCTCGCTTCGCGTGCTGCAACCAAATCTCATTGGACACGGATGCACACGGATTCTCACAGATTAAAAAACATCCGTGTTCATCCGTGAAATCCGTGTCCAAAAAATCCGTGTCTATTTCTGAGCGACGACGCCGGTGGGTGTGGATTCGTCCACAATCACCTGGAATGTGCCTCGTTCGATTTCTTGCTGCCGTTGCCTGACCAGCGCGAGAATGGCCGGCGGGATGTGGCGGTCCAGGCCGTGAAATGGCGCCAGGCCGGCGCCGCCCTCGTGTATCGTGCTCAGTCCCCTCAGGTCTTGGCCCGTCATAGCGCCGGACTTGATTTGCCGGATGACGTACTCGACGGTGGGCGTCATGTTCCACACCGGGCCGGTGAGGACGACTTCCGGCCCAAGGTCGTTTTGATCCACCTCGTAACCCAAGGCCCATACCTTGCGTTCTACCGCCGCTTCGATCACGCCAAATCGCTCGCCGTATAACACGTCGGCCCCGGCGGCAATTTGAGCCATCGCTGCTTCTTTGGCCGCGGGCGGATCGAACCAGTTGTTGATAAACGTCACTAACACGGCGGCGTCCGGGTTCACCTCGTGAACCCCCTGAATAAAGGTGTTGAGCAGGCGGTTGACGGCTGGGACGGGATAACCTGCCACAATGCCGATCGTATCGGATTTGGTCATGCCGCCGGCGATCAGCCCGCACAGATAAGACGGCTCGTCGAGCTGGTCAATAAAGACCGACACGTTCGCGCCGGCCGGCAACTCGGAAGCGACGACAAAGGTGATATCGGCATAGTCGGCCGCCACTCGCCGCACGGCTTCTTCGTTGCCATAAGCGTCGCCCACGATGGCCGCCGGCTTTTTCTTTTCGGCCACTTCGCGGAGCACCCGCTCCATATCGCCCGAGTAGCCAATATTGTCCATCCACTCGTAACAAATCTTGTTTTCGTCGGCGGCTTTTTTCAGAGCCGAGTGGATAATGTCTACCCACGGCTCTTCGACGGGCGTGGAAAACACGCCGTAAAACAGGGGCAGCTCGGATGGGGTGGGGGGCGCTGGCGCGGCAGGTCCGCACTGCACGAGCAAGACGGCGAACAAGGCGACGACCAACACTGGATAGAATCGTTTGCTAAACATGTAACCTCCTCCGTGAAAAATCTAGTTTTCTAATTGCATGATAACTCGCCAATCGGCGCGGCGCTATGACGCGCGTCACATAGACGCGCGCGTCACATTGACGTGGGGTAGGGGCAGGTCTTGCACCTGCCCACCACACGCGGACGACCACAAGGGTCGCCTCTACAATTCGGGGTAGGGGCAGGTCTTGCGCCTGCCCACAACACGCGGACGACCGCAAGGGTCGCCCCTACATTTTTGTGATTGGCGTCATAGCAAGAGCGCGCGACATGCCATACACTATGATTGAAAACGATGACCCCTTCAATCTGTGGGAGAGTGGAGCAGAAAGCCTGGTATATCTTGAGAAGGAGGTATGCGATGAACGCAATGACAGGCACGCACATTACACCGCCGCCGGATTTCCCGGTGGCCTGGCAACATCCCGATGACGTGAACTATCACTGGACGCGCGACCGCGAGCACATGCCCGACCCCATCACGCCCATGTTTTCCAGCGTGGCGGGCGTTATTGCCACGGAGGGCAAAAACCGGACGCTTGACATTTACGAAGAGGCCATCATTGGCCGCCACGATCGTACTATCAACACCTACGACTATATTTGTCTGGTTCCCTTTACAGGCACGCCCGAAGAAATAGCCGCGCGCGCGCAGCGCAATCGCCGCAAGGTGGGAGGAGTGAGCTTGCGGCTGGACGAGATGTTTAGAGACGAGTGGCTGCCCGAATTGGAGGCGCACTTTGCTTTTTGGGACTCGTTTGACCTGGCCAGCGCGGATGGGGCGGCATTGGCGGCGCACCTGGAGGCCAGCCTGGCGCGCGGCGCGCGGCTGTACGAATTGCACTATTTGATGGGCCCGCCGATGTGGTTCGCCATCCACGAGTTCGAGGTGTTTTACTGCGACCTCTTTTCCGGCGCGACGCCGCTCCAGGCGCATCGCTTGCTGCAGGGCTTTGATAACAAGACGCTGGAAATCGGGCGCGCGCTGTGGCGCTTGAGCCGGCTGGCGCGCGCCTTGCCGGCGGTGCGCCAAATTTTCGCCGGGCGAGCGCCCGGCGAGGTGTGGGGCGCACTCGAAAGCTGCGAAGAAGGGCGAGCGTTCCTGGACGAACTGCGCGCTTTTCTGGATGCTTACGGTTGCCGCACAAATCTGTGGGATTGGGGATATACAAGCTGGCAAGATGATCCGACGCCCATCATCAACAATATCAAGAATTACATCGCGCAGCCGGATCGAGACTTGCGGGCCGAGTTGGCACAAGCCGCGGCCGAGCGCCAGGCTGCCATCGCCCAGGCGCGCCGCGAACTGGTCGGTTATCCGCAGCCGGTGAGAGATCGCTTTGAAAAGCTCCTCAAGGCCGCGCAGGCGGCGCTGGTGCTGACCGAAAATCACACCTATTATATTGACTTTAACGGCCTGGGCCGGCTGCGCCGCGTGATCGGTGAATTTGGCAAGCGCTTTGCCGCGCAGGATCGCTTGAGCCGGGCCGATGACGTCTTTTACCTCACACTCGACGAACTGCGCCAGATGGCGGCCGACCCCACGTTCAATCAGCGTGAGCGGGCCGCCGCGCGGCGCGCCGAAGCTGAACGCTGGTCTCGCTATCCCGAACCTGCCGAGTTGGGCACGCGCCCACCCGAACCAGTGTACCTCTATTCGCCCGACGCGCGCCGGATGATGCGTTACGTGGGCGGGCTGGTGGCAGACGCGCCGCTGCCCGCCGAAGAAGCGGGCGTGCTGCGCGGCCAGGCGGGATCGCCTGGCAAGGTTAGCGGCCCGGCGCGCGTGATCCTTTCGCTGGCCGACGCGCACCGCTTGCAGCCCGGCGACATTCTGGTGACGACCACCACCGCCCCGCCCTGGACGCCGCTTTTCCTCACGGCGGCGGCGGTGGTCACAGACGCGGGCGGATTGCTTTCGCACGGCGCGGTCGTCTCGCGTGAGTATCACATCCCGGCCGTCGTCGGCACGCGCCTGGCCACATCGCGCATCGCCGATGGCCAAATGATCGAGGTGGATGGCGATAACGGCATGGTGCGATTTGTCTAGACCGTGTTGGGTTCGGGGCGGAAAACGTAATCGGCGCGCAGGTAGGCCAGCTTGAAGCCGGTGCGCACCATGTTGTGAAAAGATGGGTTGGAATGTTCGGGCGTATCCTGGACGGCTTCCGCGACGAGGCGCGTGCAGCCAAGCGCGATACCGTCCTGGATGCGCCGCGCCATAATCGCCCCTTGCGCTCCCCGCTGCCGAAAAGGCTCTAATGTGCCGCCCCAACCCAGCCAGCCCACGTTGCCTCTGATAAAGAGCGCGCCAGCGCCGGCGGGTTGGCTACCATCCCACGCGACGTAATGCCGCCAGCCTGGCCGGCCAACGAACGCACAGGTCGCCGGCTGCATCGCATCCGGCATTTCAA
The DNA here is from genome assembly GCA_964651475.1 of uncultured Anaerolineae bacterium. GTDB lineage: Bacteria > Chloroflexota > Anaerolineae > Fen-1058 > Fen-1058 > JBGSMF01. The sequence goes on from CAZYXV010000010.1 coordinate 63,145, forward strand.
ACGCCGCGCAGGCCACGTGGGCAAAGGCCGCCCTGTGTTCCGGCCCGACACACTCGACGCGCAAGTCCGTGCGGATGGTTGGCGGCGGCTCGACGCCGCGATAGACTTGGGCCCATTGGACGTCCGGCGAAAATCCGCGCACCTGTAGCCAATCGGGCAGGGCGGGGGGCTGCGCTGCGGGGCTGAGGGTGACGGTGATGCTGGGACTGCTCGCCCGCCGGAAAAAGGCCATAATGTCGTCGAGCATCGCCGGCGTGGCGGGTTCCTCGATGCCCAGGCCAATCACGCGACTGTAAAAAGGCACGTCCAACCCCGCAATCGTGAACACAATCGCAGAGCCAATGCGTTCCAGCCGGGCGCCATAGCGGGACGCAAAGTCGGCGGGGATTGAACGGAAATAATCTGCCAATGCTTCACCTTCGCCAAACTCGACGAGCCGGGCGATGTCTTGAGATGCCGTCTGAATGTGCATTTGCTTCCTCGTGTGTTTGTCTCCGAATCAGGCTTGGGGTTATCCACAGATTTTATGGCATAGGTGTTGTTATCCAAATCTGACACTGACTGGCGTCATTGCGAGCCGCTCCGCCTATGGCGGGCGGCGAAGCAATCTCCACGTGTGAAAAAGAGATTGCTTCGGTCACTTGGTTCCCTAGCAATGACAGTGCGAGCCAGTTATGTCTGTTGTCTATTCCGACGCTTGGTTCCCGCAAGGACTTTACCCGGAAAAGTCTAAATCCAGGAGCATTATACTGTACTGTTTCAAGTGAGGTGAAACAGGCTTTTAACTGGAATGAAATGCAACAATATGCTATAGTGTGTTGTACTTGGATTATTGTGCCCGAGTGTGCGGGCACTGGGCGGCTGGTACAGCCAACGGATCACGAGTGCAAGGAGCGATACGATGAGATCAAACAAGCGTTGTCTCGTTTTCTTTTTCGTTAGCGTCTTGTTGGTTAGCGGTTTGGCGGGCGATCTGGTCTTGCCCCGCCAGGCGGCGAGCGCGCCGCTTGTGCAATCTGGCGGTGTGGGGGGCTGTCCGCTATTCCCGGCGAATAACGTATGGAACACCCGTATTGACTCGCTGCCCGTAGACCCTCGTTCGGACGACTATATCAATATGATCGGTTCCAATACCGGCGTGCATCCCGACTTCGGCACGGAGTGGGAAGGCGCGCCCATCGGCATTCCCTATACGACTGTGCCTGGCACCCAGCCGCTCGTCCAGGTCGTGTTCGAGTACGACGACGAGAGCGATCCGGGCCCATACCCTATCCCACCCGATGCGCCCATCGAGGGCGGGCCGGACAGCGACGGCGACCGGCACGTGCTGGTGGTGGATCGAGACAATTGCACGTTGTACGAAATGTGGAGCTCGTACCCGCAGGCGGATGGAAGCTGGCAGGCCGGGTCGGGCGCGGTGTTTGATCTTTTATCCAATGCGCTGCGTCCCGACACCTGGACATCGGCGGATGCGGCCGGCTTGCCCATTTTGCCCGGGTTGGTGCGTTACGACGAGGTCGCTTCGGGCGTTATTACGCATGCTTTGCGCTTTACGGCGCGCTATACCCAGCGCAAGTACGTCTGGCCGGCGCGCCATTACGCCTCGTCAAGCACCGATCCGGCGCGTCCCCCGCTGGGCCAGCGCTTTCGCTTGAAAGCGTCGTTCGACATTTCGGGTTTTTCGCCCGAGGTGCAGGTGATCCTCACGGCGCTCAAGACCTATGGCATGTTCCTGGCCGATAACGGCAGCAATTGGTATATCAGCGGCGCGCCCGACCCGCGTTGGAACGACGACGTGTTGGTGAGTGAGTTGAGGCAGGTTAGAGGATCGGACTTTGAGGCCGTGGACGAATCGGGGTTTATGCTTGACCCTGATTCGGGCCAGGCGCGCCAGGCCGATGGCTTTACGCTGGCCGTTATTCCGACGCACAACGTCGTGGCGCCCGGCGGCGTATCGCGGCATACGCTCGTGGTAGAGCCGACGGGCCAGTTTAGCAGAACGGTGACATTGACGGCCGATTTACCACCCGACCTGCGCACGCGCCTGTGGCCCACGCATATCACGCCGCCCGGCCAGGCGACGCTTGTCTTGACGGATACTCACACCGGCACAATGCTTTTGCCCGGCGTATGGTACAGCGTGCCTGTCACGGTCAGCGGCGGCGGGCTGTCGCAAACGGCTGTTGTCCATTTACTCGTCGGCGGCGCGGGGGTTTATTTGCCGTTGGTGTTGGCGAATTAAACGGTTGAAATGATTGTCGAAATAATCTATCGGTGGTACACTAGCCCGCACATATATTACAATAGAAGGTAACCGTCATGTACAAAACACATCAATGCGGAGAATTGCGCGCAGCGCGCGTCGGGGAACACGTCACGTTGGCCGGCTGGGTGCATCGCCGCCGCGATCACGGCGGATTGGTTTTTTTTGATTTGCGTGATCGCAGCGGCCTGGTGCAAGTTGTGACGGATCCTCAGGGCGCGGCGGCGGCGCATCAAGTTGCCCAGGAATTGCGCGGCGAGTACGTGGTGCAGGTGGAGGGTAGGGTGCGCCCTCGCCCCGAAGGCCTGGCCAATCCCAACATGCCCACTGGCGAAGTCGAAGTGGTGGCCAGCTCGATCACCGTGCTCAACCCCAGCCGCACGCCGCCGATTCACATTGACGACGATGGGCGCAGCACTGACGAGACGCTGCGCTTGAAATATCGTTACCTGGATTTGCGCCGCGAGCGATTGCAGCGCAACATGCTCGTGCGCCACCAGGTGGTCAAGTTCATGCGCGATTTTCTGAGCGAGCGCGGGTTCGTGGAAATCGAAACCCCTATCCTCATCAAGTCTACGCCCGAAGGCGCGCGCGATTATGTGGTGCCCAGTCGCGTGCATTCCGGCAAGTTTTACGCGCTGCCGCAATCGCCGCAGCAGCTCAAACAATTGCTGATGGTGGCCGGTTACGAACGTTACTTTCAGATCGCGCGCTGCTTTCGCGACGAGGACATGCGCGGCGACCGCCAACCCGAGTTCACGCAACTCGACCTCGAAATGTCGTTCGCCGGGCGCGACGATATCCTGGCGGTGGTGGAAGACTTGCTCACGGCCATGACGCCGGCCGTGGCCCCGCACAAACGCATCCTTAGCCCGTTCCCGCGCCTGAGCTACACAGAGGCCGTGGCGCGCTATGGCAGCGACAAGCCCGATTTGCGCTTTGGCATGGAGCTAGTGGATGTATCGGGCGCGCTCGGGCAAAGCGGCTTTAAAGTGTTCCGCCAGGCGATTGAAGCCGGCGGGCAGGTGAAGGCGATTTGCGCGCCGGGCTGCGCGGGTTATTCTCGGCGCGAGCTGGATGCACTGGCGGCCATCACGCAAGGGCAGGGGGCAAAAGGATTGGCGACGCTGGCCTTGACTGCCGAAGGAATCAAGGGACCGGCATCCAAGTTTTTGGCCGAAGGCGAAATGGCGTACATCACACAAGCCACAGGCGCCAGGGCGGGCGATCTGGTGTGCATTGTGGCGGATGCGCCGGGTGTTGTGGCCAAAGCCCTGGGCGCGCTGCGGCTGGTTTTCCGCGACAAGCTGAACCTGGTCCCTTCCGACTTGATCGCTTTTGGGTGGGTGATAGACTTTCCGATGTTTGAATGGAACGAAGAAGACAAGCGGTGGGACGCGGCGCATCATCCGTTCACCATGCCCAAGCCAGAGCACCTGGCTCTTTTGGAAAGCGATCCGGCGCGCGTTCTTTCAGACGCTTACGATTTGGTGTGCAACGGTTACGAGCTGGCATCGGGCAGCATCCGTGTCCATCGCCGCGATATCCAGCAGCGCATCTTTAGCATCTTGAATTATTCTGAACAAGAAGCTCAGGCTCGCTTCGGGCACATGCTGGAAGCGTTCGAGTACGGCGCACCGCCGCACGGCGGCATGGCGCCGGGCATTGATCGGCTGGTGATGCTCTTGTGCGACGAACCCAGCATCCGCGAAGTGATCGCCTTTCCCAAAACGGCCAGCGCCGCCGACGTGATGACCGATGCGCCATCGCTCATTGACGATAAACAGCTGCGCGAGTTGCACCTGCAAATCAATCCGTGATCAGCAAGCGAGCAACCTGTAACGGGCGGCCCGTGATTTGCCTGTTTGGGGATTTTGTGTTAGACTATGGCCGTGCCCTGCTGTGTGCGTGATGCCGCATCAACGTTTTGAGCCAACACTTTTAAAAGGGGAACCGGAACTCTAAAGGGGATGCGATAGCCTCTCAGGCAAGGTTGAACCGATAGGCTAGGTTCCCACCTGCGTAAGCAGGTTCAAAACTCCGCGACACACGGCACGGCGGGGTCGGACTTATTCGGGGCGTAGCTCAGTTAGGCTAGAGCGCTGCGATCGGGCCGCAGAGGCCGGAGGTTCAAGTCCTCTCGCCCCGACAAAATGGCACTTGTTAGATTGGCTGACAAGCGCCTTTTTGTTTTTCCAACTTTTCCACCGCTGCCCTTCGGTCTGCTTCGGTGCTGCGCGTGTACCGCGCCGTTGTGTTGATATTCTCGTGACCCAGCAGATCTGCCAATGTTACCAGAGCTTGTCCTGAGCGAAGCCGAAGGATCACCCTTGCCCTCACGCAAGCGGAAACTCCCGCCAGCGTCGCAAAGGTATGCCTCAAAGTGTGCGGCGATATATCCTCCAGCCCGGCCTGCCGCGCGTACCCCGCCTGGCGCAGACAGGTTGTCCAGCATGCGCCACACGCCCGATGAGGTAATTGCCTCGCCGCGTTGGCCGATGAAGAGATGCTTGTCGTTGGCCTGAGCAGGGTGGGGGCATACTCTGGGGCCGGTATTGGCCAGGAGCGTTGCTTCGTTGACCACATTCGCCAGGTCTACGCTGGAAGAGCCGGGCGTGATGCGCGCGATCGTCGGTTAGGGCAAAGGATTGGTAGGGCAAAGGATTGGGCGATTGCCTCAGCTTCAACCGACGTGCAGCTCGATCACCTGGCGGAAATGGAAACCATAGATCGCCAACGTGATGGCCAGCGGGAACAACTGCGGACGCCGGAACAGCGTCCAAAAAAAGAGCTTCCAATAGTGCGCGCGCTCGACACCGCGAATGCCCAGCCGGTAAATGGATCGTCCCAAGGCCAGGATGTATTGCAACTCCAAGGGAGATCTAATCTGGGGCGGCTGGTACTCGCGGAGAAAAGTCAAAACACGCTCATAGTAAAACTGGGGCGCATAGATTTGGTCCAGGATCTTGCGATAGCCTTCCCGCAGCGGTTCCAGGCCCATCTTGGGGATGATGTTGGTTGAGCCATCCACGTTGTCGCCCGACATTTCATTCACCAGGCGGCCTTCTCGTTTCAGACGTTCGTACAGACCTGTTCCTGGAGGAGCTTGCAGCAGTCCTACCATGGCCGTCACGATGCCGCTCCTCTGGATGAAATCAATCTGCTGCTGAAAGATCGAGGGACTGTCGCTATCAAAGCCGACGATGAACCCGCCTTGCACCTGGAGGCCGGCGCGCTGAAGCTGCTTGACGCTCTCCACCAAGTCTCGACCCTTGTTTTGGGTCTTGCTACATTCGACCAGACTGTCTTCATTGGGCGTCTCGATGCCGACAAACACGGTATCGAATCCGGCTTGGGTCATGAGTCTCATCAGATCCGGATCATCGGCCAGGTTGATGGATACTTCTGTGTTGAACGGCATGCCGACTTTGCCCTTCCGCCACTCAATCAACGCCGGCAGCACCTCGGACTTGAGTTGCTTCTTATTGCCGATAAAGTTGTCGTCCACGAAAAAGACGCTTTTGCGCCAGCCCAGCGCGTAGAGACTGTCCAACTCGGCAATGATCTGCGCGGCGGTCTTGGTGCGCGGGCGATGCCCCAACAGCGCCGTTACATTGCAAAAGTCGCAACTGAAGGGGCAGCCTCGGGAAAACTGGATGCTGATCGTATCGTAATGTTTGAGATTCACCAATTGCCACAGGGGCGCTGGGGTGTGTTGGATGTCTGGGAACTCGGTTGTGGTGTAAATCTGTCGAGCGCACCCGTTGGCCAGGTCTGCCAGGAAAGGCGGCAGGGTCAGCTCGGCCTCGTTGAGCACAAAGTGATCCACCAGGCCGAACCGTTCATGTTCCATAGTAAAGAGCGGTCCGCCCGCCACCACCTTCACACCGGCCTCTTTACAGCGAGCGATCAAGGCGCGCGCCGAGTCGCGCTGCACGATCATGGCGCTGACAAAGACATAGTCGGCCCAGGCCAGGTCTGCTTGGGTGAGGCGGCTCGCGTTGAGGTCAACCAGCCGTTTTTCCCACTCGGGAGGCAACATGGCCGCCACGGTCAATAGACCTAATGGCGGCGCGCCGGCCTTTTTATGGACAAACTTGAGCGCGTGTTTGAAACTCCAAAAGGTATCCGGAAATTCTGGGTATATCAACAAGATTTTCAACATTATCTCCTTTCACGATCGAGATGGCAGCGGTTCAGGCCGCACTGGGGGCAGCTTCCCTCATTGGAGCATGCCGCGAATGATCAAATCAACGGCTTCATCTTCGTCCAGGCCACGCGCCAAGAGCGATTCGAGTTCCTTGCGGTTGACCGTGCCGATGGCCGCCTCGTGCGTCACCTGGGCTTGGTCGTTGCGCACGATGACGAGCGGCGTGTTGCGCGCCTCGGCCCGGCCGCGCACGATCTCGGTGCAGCTCATGTGCCCGCGCGCGCCGGGCGCGTTACCCTCTGCCGTGGTGTAAACCTGGCTGACGGCGTCGTCCCGCACGGCCACGCGGGTCTTGGTCAGTCCACGCGCTCGCGCGCCGTTCAGCTGCACCACTTCGCGCACGGTGATGTTGTCGTCGCCCGTGCCATACGCCTTGGTCGTCAGCTCAGCCAGCGCATCCGCACCCACGCTGACCATGTAATCCAGTTCCATCAGGCCCACCCGCCCGCGCGTCAGACTGAAAGTGGTGACAAAACGTCCCCCATCGGCCACGCGTACTTCGGCGTGAGGCCGCACTTTTACCCCGCCGGCCGGGCCGTGGTAATGCGCTTCGGTATACGTCATGGATGCGCCCTCGCCCACGCAAATGCAGGCTTCCATTAAGTGCTGTACCTTGATGGCATTGGGGAAAGAACAATGCGCCAGAAACTCGACTTGCGCTTCTGCGCCGATGTCGTACTCGGCGTAAATCTCCTGCCGCCCTTCAGTGGGGATGACGCCGAAACACAAGTGAACGGGCCGCTCAATTTTGACGCCAGGCTCGACGGCGATGTTTGCCTTCACGCCATGCTCGAGTGACTCGGCTTCAAAGTGAACGCCGGGAATCTCGTGCGCGGTCAGGACTTGATTGGCGCTCACTACCAGCGTTGCCGCCTCGGACAACTGCAAAGCATCCGGGTCGCCGCCCGCCTCGCGGTAAGCATTGAGCATAGCAGCCACGTCATTGGCCCAGCTGGGACGTTGTCCCATCGCATGTTCACGAACTCTTGCATCGCTCATGTTGGCTCCTTCAAACTGACTGGCCTTCCACGACTCGCCAGCGCGGCCTGCACATCTGGATTGGTTTCGTCCCACGGCTGTGCGCCCAGCGATTCCAGGTGTGGGCGGCAGCGGCCCGCGTAATACCGGCGCGCTTCGGTCGGGTCGCCGGTGAATAGAATGGCGCCAAAGCACATCAACGAAGCAACATCGGCCGCCGTCACCAGTTCGTCACGGTGGGTAATGAGCAGCACCGTGCCACCTTCGTCGGCCAGACGCCGGATCAGCCGCTCAATGTCTCCGAGCGAGAGCACGTCAATGCCCGAGTCGGGTTCGTCGAGGATTGCCAACCGGGGTCGCATGGCGTACACGGCGGCCAACTCTACGCGCTTGCGCTCGCCGCCAGAGAGTGTCGCATCGGCAGCGCGAAAGCCATAGACCTTGGCCGGCAGCGCGACGGCTTCCAGCGCGGCGACGACACGTTCGTGCTCGTGTTCTTTCTCTCTCACTCCCACGCCGATGTATTTGCCGCTTGGCAGCCCCTCGAAGCGCGCCGGCTCCTGCCATGCCAGCGTGATGCCCAGTCGCGCCCGCTGTGTAATCGAAAGACCGGCCAGGTCATGGCCACCAAAGAGAATCTGTCCTACATCCGGTGTGTAGCCTTCGCAGCCCATGATTACATGGGCCAGCGACGATTTGCCGGAGCCATTCAGGCCCAGCAGCGCGTGCACCTGGCCAGCGTGCATGGTCAGGTTAACGCCGCGCAGAATGTCGCGCCCGTTGCGGCGCAGAGAAAGATTTTCAATCAGGAGCAAGGGTTGAGTCATGCCTAACCCTACCAATCACACAACATACATGGCATAATAACAAGACAGCCAGGGAAGATTGGACGTATCTCACGCGTTCCACTCTTGGCCCACAGGCGGGACGGGCTAGCTTTCATGGGACGCAGAACAGGCAGACAGCCTTTCGGAACAAGACGCGTGTTGGCTGCCATTCATCAGTCGCTTAGTGTGACACCGGCGATTTTGGCCAAGGCTCGCGCATAAACCATCATTTGCTCTTGGACTTGTGCGAGTTCTTGACGAAATTCGCAAGCTTTTTCCCACGAGTGTTCGTGGTCGCGTGCGCTAACGTCGGGCGGACACTTTTGTTCGTGGGCGAGTAGCAAAGGGTGCCATTTAGCCAAGAAGGGCGTGAGGCCCTTATTCAGAACTTGAATTGCCACGGGCCCGAACGAGTTGGCCCCTTGCGCTACTGGCGGGCCTGCTTGTCTGAGGATCTCTCTTGAAGCACAAAAGATGCTGTACAGGGATGCAAGAGCCTCGCGCATAAGACCTTCATCAGGGGGAGGTAACTGGACTGCAATTCTAGTGGTCAACTCCACATACAATTCCCATGCGGCTCTTTGCTGAACCTCATCCGGCTCAAGTTCGAGTTGACCAAGGCCAAATGGCAAACTGACCATGAGCCTGGCCGCTTTTCCCCTTTTCTTTGTCATACCTGATCCCTCCTATCCGATCTTGAGGATGGCGTCCTGCAGGTCTTGCGCTGGACAGCCCTTGAGCAAAAAGGCATTGGCCCCGGCGGCTAATGCGGCAGCCCGTTGAGTTGCATACATTGCCAGCACCACAATCCTGACCTGCGGCTGCTGGCTTTTGATCAGACGGATTGCGTCTAGTCCGTCCATTTCTCTAGTTACTCTTTGGGCAGCAAACAACAGCGGGATGCCCATGAGGACGACATCCGGCCGGCATTCCTCTACCAATTGTACAGTCTCCGCGCCATTCGCCGCTTCACTCACTACCTCGATCTGTGGCCAGGCTGCCAACAAAGCTTGCAGGCCTCGACGAGTGCGTACCTCGTAATCAGCGATCAGTACACGCATGTGTTGATCCATTCGGTATCACGTACACCTTCCTGAAAGCACCGAGCTTTCAGGAAGGTAACAGGCCGCCTAGTTGTGAGCCGTACCGGTCTTGCGGGCGATTTGCTTTAACCGCCGCTTGTGGATGCGCTGCCCTTTGGGCAATCGTTTTGCTTTCTTGCTTGGCTTGTCTGCCATGAATATCACCTCTTTTTTGGAGTGACCCGAAGCGTTTTCAGGCCCAGCCTAAGCATAGCTCAAATTCACCTGGCTGTCATCAGAGCAACGCGGATTTTTAGTTAAACAAAAAGACCGCCTGAGGGCGGTCTGTCTCCACATTTGGTGGATGCGGTCTACGCCAAGCGTTGGTGTACTCGGTCAGCTCTCATCGCCGCTGGCATCCAGTGATACCAGCCCCTCGCGCAGGGCATACAACGCGGCCTGGATGCGGCTCGCCAGGTGCAGCTTGCTCATAATATTGCTCACATGCGTGCGCACGGTTGGGTCGCTGACGTTCAATTTCTTGGCAATGTCCGGGTTGCTGAACCCTTGAGCCACCAGACATAATACTTCTGCTTCTCGCTCGGTCAGCGGGTTAGGCGTCGGCGGCCGGTCTGAGGGATGGGTGATTTCTTGCAAGACTTTGCGGGCGATGGTTGGGTGGAGCGACGATTCTCCGCGATGGATTTGGCGAATCGCCTGTACAAGATCTTCAGGGGCGGATTCTTTGAGGAGATAGCCCAGGGCGCCCGCTTTGATGGCCGGAAACACTTTATCATCGGCTGCAAAGCTGGTCATGACGAGGATGCGGCTCTCAGGCCAACTCGCCTTGATCTGGCGGGTGGCCTCGATGCCGTCCAGCTTGGGCATGGCCAGGTCCATCAGGATCACGTCAGGGTGAAGCTGGTCTGCCTGAGCTATGGCTTCCTGCCCGTTGTCTGCCTCTCCCACTACCTCAATGCCCTCTATCTCTGCCAGCAAAGCGCGGATGCCCTTGCGGACAATCGTATGGTCATCAACAATCAGAACGCGAATCGCCTGGCTCATACCGCCTCCTTAGCGCCAATGTTCACCGTCACTGTCGTTCCCTGCCCTGGGCTACTTTCCACAACTACCCGGCCGCCCACCTTGGCGGCCCGTTCCCCAAAGCTGCGCAGCCCCATCCCGCCTGCATTCGTGGCGGTGAGCGGGTCAAAGCCTATTCCGTCGTCGCGCACTTGCAGGCAAACGGTAGGGCGGACGGCTGTCTGCCCGTACTGCAAACGAATCGTCACATGCTGCGCCCTGGCGTGTTTCATCACATTGTTGAGCGCCTCTTGAGCGATTCGATAGAGTTCCTGTTCGATCCCGATAGGCAGCCGGCGCTCTCCTTCTACCTCGAGTTCTGTTTGTAGCCCGGCGCGCGCCTCCACCGCCGCCAGCCGGACGCGCAGAGCCGTCACCAGCCCTTCCTGTTCCAGGGCGGGTGGGTGCAGCTCAAAGATAAGCAGCCGCATATCGTGCATCGCCTTCCGCGCCGTATCCCGCAGCTCTTGCAGGTGATTCACCGTAATATCTTGTTTGCCGGCCGCCAGGGCCAGCGCGGCTGCATCCGCGTAGAGTGTCATACTGTAGAGCGATTGCACGACCGAGTCGTGCAGTTCACGCGCCAGGCGCTGCCGCTCCTCCAGCACCGCCAATTGTCCGGCTTGCTGATTGAGCCGGGCATGCTCGATGTTGATGGCGGCCTGATTGGCAAACAGACTGACGATCCGCACATCGTCCTTCACAAAGCCGCCCGGCTTGTCTAGCACTTCCAGCACACCGATGACGTCTCCGTTGGCGTGCAACGGCATGGACAGAAACGCCGTGGGGCGCCTACCCCTCAAATATTCGTACGCCTCGCCGGCCGGATTGTTGGTCAGAAAAGGTTCATCCTGGCGCACGGCGATGCCGGCCAAAGACCCCTCCACGGGTATCCTGTCAAAGAATGGGGGTACCGCCCCCGTGCTGTAGGTAACCCGCAGCCATATGTTCTCTTCTAACAGCAAAACCGCACTGCCCGTCGCGCCGGTCAGTTGCTGAGCCTCGGCGCAGACGATCTCTAGCACCTCCTCCGGGCTGACCTTGTGGAGCAACGCGGCCGCCACCCGCTGCAGACCCTGGCTTTCGGCCAGCCGCTGGCGCGTCTCTTCATACAGCCGGGCATTATCCACCGCCAACGCCACCGAGTTGGCAATGCCCCACACCAACTCGATCTCGTCTGCGGTGAACTGGCGATAGTCGCTGGAGGTGCTGAGAAGCGCAATCCCCAACACCTTTTCGCTCACCCGGATGGGCACGGCCAAAACCGACTTGATACTCCAGGCTTGCAGCATCTCACGGCTGATACGGGGGTCCGCCGCGGCATCGTACCAGACCGCTGGCGCCTGGCGCTGTAACGCCGCACCCGCCAGAGAATCTTCCGCCGGATCCAGATGCCACTCACGCAAGGCCTCCAGTCCCGCCTCGCTCAGCGGCCCGCGGACCACGTGGGGCACCAGCACCCCCCGTTCCGCATCCATCAGATAGATGCCGCAGTAAGGCACGCCGACGGCTGTGACCAGGGCATCGGCCACCCGCTCCAGCACCTGGGCTGGTTCCAGCGAGCTGCTGGCCATCTGGGCCGTGCGTAACATCAGAGCGATATGCTGTTGCGCTCTGATGAGGTCGGCGTTGAAGGTGGCGGAGGTTCCCAATATTTGCTTGTGCTCCAACCCCATCGTCGCCAGCATGTGGGCCAGCCGGGTTTGCGCTTCCATGACCACTAGCAGCCGCTCTTTCGAAATGATGGGAACCTGGCGGAGCGCCGCCAGGTAAGCTTGTTCGTCAACCCCAAGCTCTTGCGCCTGATGGCGGAAGAACGCTTCGTCGGGCGGCTCGTGCAGGAATTGGCCCATGAACAGGGTGGCCATGTGCTCGCCCTTTACCATGACTGGCATAGCACAGTTCATCAGGCCATTCGAGCACTGATGCGCCACATAGTCGCCTTCGTGCAAATGGCTCAAGAGAGTGTCATCGCTTTGGTCGCAGCGGTCTTGGGCCTTTGGCGAGAGGTGATGAAAGCGGGTGCAAATATCTTGCCAGCCAACGGCGCACATGCTGTTGCACTCCGTATCCAGCAGAGCGGTAGCGATGCCGGCGACGCTATACCACGACTGCATCACCTGCTGAAAGCCAGGCAGGTCTACCAGGTCAGAGAATCGGTACGGCATAGGCCAACTCCCCTCACTCAGACTTTAAAATCTTAGTCTGAAGATGGAAAACCAAACAGCATTATTATACACCTAAAGGTTTTTTTGCGACTCAACAATTAGCCTAGGTTTCTCTCCACTTTAGGCGGAGCACACTCACGGCCAAGGCATCTTGGTGTGGAGCAAAAAATCCACGCTGTGCCGATGACAGCCAGCGCATTTGAGTCTATACTGTAACTGGAGTTTCGCCTTTTTGATTTTATCCGCAGATACACGCAGATGGACACAGATTTTTCCACTTTATCTGCGTACATCTGCGTTCATCTGTGGATAAATCCGCTAACATTGTGACCGTTTGCAGGCCAAACCGGTTTGGGCGAATGTCCAGTACTGTAAGTGTTAATGGGGTAAGCGCCTTGTCATCTAGCAGGAGGAAAATATGATTACTCGATTGGCTCGTAATGGATGGTTGTTAGCGTTGCGCGGCCTGGTCGCCATGCTGTATGGCCTGGCGGCTCTCGTCTGGCAAGGTACCACGCTGACAGCGCTGGGGCTGTTGTTTGGCGTTTATGCGCTGGCAGACGGCCTCTTGGCTCTGATTGTGAGCCAACTTGACCGCCACGAATATAATCACGGATGGGGGTTGCTGCTAAGGGGGTTGGCGGGCGTCGCCCTCGGCGTGCTGGTATGCCTCTGGTCGAGCGTCACGGCGCAGGCACTGGTCTCTCTCATTGCCGTCTGGGCGATTCTGACCGGCGCGTTTGAGGCCCTGGCGGTGCTTGATCTGCGCAACGCAGTTGAGGTGGAGCGGCAGATGGTCTGGGGCAACGCGATCGAGCGCGAGATGACGCGAGTGCGCTGAAAGACGCGGGAGCGGATTGAACGCTGGTGTGCTACGCTGCCCGGAGCGCCAGTGCAAAGCGGAGGCAGCTTGTCCGAAAGATTTGGAGGAAAAATGATGGAACAAACACTTGCTCATCAAATAAGCCAGACCGCAGGTATTCTGCTCCGGCTGGAGCAGGATCTAGGAAAGGCCAAAAATGATCTCAATGTTGCGACCCGCAACCTCACTGTGGGCGGCGTTATACTGCTGATTGGCACGATTGCTCTCCTTGCCTACTTCCTGCTTAGCATTGAGTGTGCCGCCATTATTGCTGCTGCTGGTCTATTCATTGGTGGCCTGATGGTCATTATGGCGCTGGTAAAAATTCGCAGGGCTCATCGCTCAATTGATACGACTACTGACGGAACCGCCAACGCCCGAGCGGAGCTTGATGGACTCAAAGCGCAACTGCCTGTTGCGGAATAACTAGCCGCATCTCACTGGCTATTGCCTGCGGCAAATCACCGTAGCGCCTTGGACCATCTTGGCGGCTACGCTTTATTCTGCCTGGCGCGTGAATGAAATGCCAGACTTATTTGATCGAGAGCACCCGAAAAGGAGAATGCTATGAGAACGATAATCTTTCCAATCTATACTCTGCGACCTTTCGAGCGAGGGATCCAGGAAACCCTGGGTAAGTACACTCGGTTTGTGATGCCCGGCCTGGGATTCCAAATCCCGTTCATCCACGTCATCCGCATTCGCGACATCCGCGAGCACACCATGGATATCCACCCTCAACCCGTGATCACCAAAGACAACGTCGAAATCCAGGTGGATGGGATTATGTGGGTGCGACCTACGGTTGACGAAGAGTCCATCAAGCGCACGTTCTACAACATTGACGATTGGAAGCGGGCGATCATCCAGTTGGCAATGACCAACCTGCGCCAAGAGTTTGGCGATCTGACCCTGGACGAGAGCCTGGTGGCTCGTGAGACGATCGCCACCAATCTGCAGCGGATCCTGAACACCTTTGCTGTCGAGTGGGGACTGACCGTCAGTAAGGTGGAAATCCGCCTGATTGACCCACCGGAGGACATCAAGAAAGCCATGCACAAACAAAAGACGGCCGAGCAAGAACGGCGTTCCATGCGCCTGCTGGCGACGGGAGAGTTTGAAGCCGCCGAACAACAAAAGCTGGCGATCATCCAGCGCGCTGAAGGAGAACGCGAAGCGGTGATTCAAGTGGCGCAAGGCAAGGCGGAAGCCATCCGCCTGGTCAACGAGGCCGCACAGCAATACTTTGTCGGCAACGCCCAGGTTCTCAAGCAAATGGAGATGATCGAAACCTCCCTGCGTGAGAACGCCAAAATCATCATCACCGAGCACGGCATCAGTCCGACTCTGTTGCTGGGCAGCCTGCCGGTCAGCGTGTCGAGCGAGAAAGGCAAGTGAGCCTTCAGGTCTGAAAAAGAGAAATCTATTCGGTCAACGAGGCCGGGTGGAGGTGATGCTTATGCAAGACAAGAACAAAACCAAGTCTCAACTTTTGAGCGAGTTGGCAGAATTACGCCAGCGAGTCGCCAGGTTGGAAGCGCTGGAACCCGGGCATCTGTCTGCCGCCGCAGGCCAGGCGGGCAAACCGGCCGAGGCAGCCGAAACGCTGCGCCGGGAGGCGTTGCAAATTTCTGAAACTCGTTACCGGCGGTTGTTTGAAACAGCCCAAGATGGCATCTTGCTCCTTGATGTAGGCACGGGGCAAATCACCGACGTCAACCCATTCCTGACAGAGCTGTTAGGCTATTCGCACGAGGATTTGGTGGGGAAGGCGCTCTGGGAAATTGGCCCTTTTAAAAACGTCGAGGCGAGCCAGACGGCTTTTGCAGAATTGCAGAGCAAGGAGTACATCCGTTACGAAGACCTGCCGCTTGAAACTCGCGCGGGGCGGCGCATTGACGTAGAGTTTGTTAGCAACGTCTACCAGGTTGATCACACGAGAGTGATCCAATGCAACATCCGCGACATTACCGTGCGCAAGCGGGCAGAAGACATCATTCAGGTGCGCCTGAGATTGTTTGAATACGCTGCCGACCATTCGCTTGAAGAGTTGATGCAAAAAGCGCTCGACGAAATCGGGCAAATCACCAGCAGCCCGATCGGCTTTTACTACTTTGTAGAGGCTGATCAAAAAACACTCTCGCTCCTGGCCTGGTCCACTCGCACCCAACAAGAATTTTGCAAAGCGGGAGGCAGGGGGTTGCACTACAGCCTGGACCAAGCCGGCGTGTGGGTAGATTGTGTTCACCAACGCAACCCCGTCATCCACAACGACTATGCGGCGCTGCCCGCTTCGCGCCGCAAGGGGCAGCCACCTGGCCATGCCGAGATCAGGCGGGAGCTGGTGGTGCCCACGCTGCGCGCGGGGCGCATCGTGTCCATTCTGGGCGTTGGCAACAAGCCTTTTGATTATGATGAGAAGGATGTCGAACTGGTCGCCTACGTCGCCGATGTGATCTGGAGCATTGTCGAGCGCAAGCAAGCCGAGGCGCAATTGCAAGATTATCAGCGCCGCCTGGAAACGCAAAACCTGGAACTGCGCAAACTCTCGCTGGCGATTGAGCAGAGCGGCAACACCATCGTCATTACGGATACAGACGGCGCTATCCAGTATGCCAATCCCCGCTTTGAGGAAACCACCGGTTACACGCTGCGCGAGGCGGTGGGACAGAATCCACGCCTCTCGAAATCGGGTGAGCAGAACGCAGATTATTATCGGGTCTTGTGGGAAACCATCGCCAACGGGCGAATCTGGCGCGGCGAGTTTCACAACCGGCGCAAAGATGGCGCATTATACTGGGAATCGGCCACCATTGCGCCTGTCCATAACGCCGCCGGGCACATCACCCACTATATCGCCATCAAGGAAGACATCACCGAGATCAAACAGGCGCAGGAAGCGCTGCGTCAATACGCCGAACAACTGGCGGCGCAAAACGCCGAATTGGATGCCTTTGCGCACACAGTAGCACACGACCTCAAAAACCCGATTGGGCTTATTATCGGTTTTTCCGAGGCTTTGATCGACGACTGGGAGACCATGCCGCCCGAGGACGCTTCCAAAGCCTTGCGCCACATTTTTCGGGCGGGGAAAAAACTTGATACGATCATTGAAGAATTGATGCTGCTGGCCGGCGTCCGCAAGCAAGAGATTACTCCCCAACCGCTTGATATGGGTAGCGTTGTTCGGGAATCCATTAAAAGTTTGCAAATTCTCATCCAAGACCGGCATGCCCAAATCGCCTTGCGCGATGAAGCCACGTGGCCGGTGGCGTTTGGTTATGCGCCGTGGATTGAAGAGGTGTGGGCCAACTATATCAGCAACGCCATCAAGTATGGCGGGCGTCCGCCGCACATCGAACTGGGGGCAGACCTACCCCTCCTTTCAGGGGGGATGGCGCGCTTTTGGGTGCGGGACAACGGCCCCGGCCTGAGTGCGGAGGCGCAAGTGGCTTTGTTCACTCCCTTTGCGCGGCTTGACCAGGTTCGCGTCAAGGGGCATGGCTTGGGCCTATCTATCGTGCGGCGGATTGTGGAAAAGTTGGGCGGCCAGGCTGGTGTGGAGAGCCAACCTGGGCAAGGCAGCACGTTTTTCTTTACTTTGCCTACCAGGGAATAAGCGTTCGCCAGAGCTTGCTCTGACCGGCTCGCATCTTCCTAACCTGTTACCAATGCCGCCAGGCGATGCACTGCCGGTCAGCGTGTCGAGCGAGAAAGGCAAGTAAGCTGGACATCCGTCAGTAGCATTTTCATCATTTCAGTCCCACGTCTTCAGTGGCGCAGGCTGGTTGCCTTTAAGGCCAGCCGAGTACAATTTGCCCCTTCACGATCATATCCGAATGAATTGTAATAGTACGACCGGCCGTGACCGAGTCTCGCGGTAGAACAAGTCTTCTAGCGCCTGGCGTAAATTGTGGCTTCCACGTTTATACTGTTGCTTTATCACTTTGCGACTGGCGTTTAACAGTTCCGCTGCTTCAGCCAGGTATACAAATCCACGGCTGACGAGCTGCGGTTCACCAACCAGTTGTTGCTTTTTGTTCACTGGAATTAGGGCTGCGACAAATCCATCCTGAGATAGGCGCTGGCGATCGTGCATCACAATCTCGCCGATTTCGCCAATCAATCGTCCATCAACCAATACATCGTCCAGGTGCATGGCTTGCTCTGTCCAAGCTTTTTGCCCATCGCTTACCCAGGGTGTGCCCTCCTTGAGGATGAAAACACGTTCCGGCGAGATGCCAGCCTCCTGAGCCAGGTGCTTGTGCAGATAGAGGTGCCGGGGTTCGCCGTGCACCGGGATCAAATAGTTGGGCTTGACTGTTTTGAGCATGGCACGCATATCTTCCTGGCTTCCGTGGCCCGAGACGTGGACGGTTGCCATTGCCCCATAGATAACCTTTGCTCCTTGTTCAAAGAGCTTGTTGATCATCCGGCTAATATCCTCCTCGTTGCCCGGAATTGCGCCGCCGGAGATGATGATGGTGTCGCCTTGTTCGACTCTGACCTGGCCATGATCTCTGTTTGCCATCCTGTCGAGTGCCGAACGCGGTTCTCCCTGTGAACCGGTCGAGAGAATCACCAGTTTGTCTGGTGCTACACTCTCTGGGGCAGCAACAATCAGATGTTCGGGCACCTGAAGATAGCCCAACTGGCGGGCCAGCTCGACATTCTCTACCAAGCTCCGCCCGGTGAGGGCTACCTTGCGGCCATGTTTTTGGGCCAGATTCATTATCTCTTGCAAGCGTGCCAGCAGAGAGGAAAACGTAGCGATTATGATGCGCTGTCCCTTTGCCTGGAGAAACAACTGATCCAGGGTGTCTCGCACAACCCGTTCGGTTTCTGTACGCCCTGGCTTGTCAGCATTGGTGCTATCGCCAAGCATCGCCAGCACGCCGCCCCGGGTCAGCTTGCGGAGGCTGTCTAAATCTGTGGTGTGGCCGCCGGCTGGGGTCTCATCCAACTTGTAATCGCCTGTATGGACAATCTTCCCAACGGGTGTTTCAATCACCAGCCCCACCGCATCTGGGATAGAGTGGGCCACTGAAAATGGGTTGACCTGAAACGGGCCCAACTGATGCCTGCTCGCCGTATGCAGCACATAAAGGTCTGCCTTGTGAAGCAGGTTCTTTTCAGCGAGTTGCCGTTCAACCAATCCCAGTGTCAGTGGCGTGCCGTAAATGGCTGTCTTGACCTGCTGTAGCAGATACGGCAGCGCGCCGATGTGATCCATGTGACCGTGCGTCAAGACAATACTGCACAGCTTGTCTTGATTCTTGATGACGTAATCAAAATCGGGCAGCACCAGGTCAATGCCGTACATATCGTTAGCGGGGAACATTACGCCGCAGTCAACGACCAACATGTTGCGGTTATACTCGTATACGGTCATATTCTTTCCAATTCCACCCAGACCGCCGAGGGGAATGATTCGTAATTGTTTTGTCATGTATTTCCTTGTGTTTTTACTGTAAATTGGTAGGTTGAGTGTGACAAGTTAAGAAAAAAACGCTCGGGCAAAACAAGCCCAGGCGTTTGATATTGAGATCAAGAGAAACTTGCTTATTACATCCTACTAATTAGATTATACCACAGCTCCCACTATTTGACCACTTGGGGCCACGCGCGCAGCACCTCGACCTGTCCGGCAGGTCTCCTTCTCTTATCAACGCTCCGCCTGGCTGCCTACACCCCCCTATGGGCGGCTGCCGCAAATAGTCCTTGAGCCTGCGCGCGTGGGCGGGGTGGCGCAAACGTCTTTATGGATCCCATAGTATATAACCACGAATGGACGCAGTGAGCACGGCCAGCCTGATCAGGCTGTGAATACTGACCAAGCTCGTAATGTCAGGCAACGGCTGGTTTGAGCAGGTCAATTGCTCGTTGGACTACCTCTTGCGCCTGGTACACATCAATAGCATCTACCAGTGCTACTTCGGCACTCATGCGTTCGCTGGCATTGGCCAGCCATCGCTTGTCGGATGGTGTGAGCCTGTGGGTGCGACCCCAGCCCATCAGATCGCGCACTCCCTCAGCCAGGGCTTTCGGTTGTGGATCATGCCAGCAGGCCCTGAGCCAGTTGAATCGCTCACCGCTGTTGTCTGGAATTGGATGCATGGGCGCACGCAGGTAGGCCGTGATGGCTGCCAGGCCATTGACAATCAGGCGAAGCCCCAGGGCTTCGGCGCGATCAACCGGCACAGTCAACAAACTGTCTTTAGTCAGGCGGACGCAGTAAAATTCCGTGGTTCGACCGCCTTGGTCAAGGGTAGTTATGCTCTCGACCACACCCAACCCATACGCGGGGTGAGAAACTCGGTCCCCCGGCTGCAATTGCTGGAAACTCATCGTTATTTCCTTCTGCCTGTTGCAGGTGAATCACACCCGCTCAGACGCGTGCCGTTGGCTTACTGGCGTTAAGCGCGACATGCGAGTCCGCGCCAACAACGGGGCTGAACTGGCTAACGCCGTCCCCACCCGCCGCGGCTGCCAGCGCCGCCGGATCGCTGTACCTGGGGGCGAGCCTCGGCAACGGTAATTGACCGGCTGTCGAGCGTTTTGCCATTGATCTGGCTAATCGCCTGTTTAGCCGCGTCATCGTCCGCCATCTCGACAAAGGCAAAACCCTTTGGCCGGCCCGTATCGCGGTCGGTGATAATAGACACGCTGTCCACCACGCCCATCGGGGTAAACATTTCGCGCAGTGCGGTTTCGGTGATGCTGTACGGCAAGTTGCCGATATACAATTTCTTACTCATGCTAGTTTTCCTTTTATCTGCCGGGCGTGTCTGCCCGGTGCGCTTGTAGCGACTGACCGCTGCCCAGGGACGAATGCCGGGTGCAGCGTTCGGTGCTATGGGTGAATATCGCTTGATGGTCTGTTTACAGTGCAACGACGTTGCTGGCTTTGGCGCCTTTGGGACCTTGTTCGACCTCGAACTCGATACGCTGGCCTTCTGCAAGTGTGCGGTAGCCCTCGGTCCGGATGGCCGATTGATGGACAAAGACGTCCGTGCCTCCCTCACGCGCCACAAAGCCATAGCCCCGGCTGGCATCGAACCATTTGACGGTGCCGGTAATTCGTTCACTCATTGTTTTGTTTCCTTTCATCGAAATATGTAGGTTGGAGTGATCTGCGTATCGGTGAAAAAACAAAAACCGCCCAGGCAGAAGATACCTGGGCGGTCACCGCTTGTCAGCCGAAACAGGAATTACTACATCCTACTATAAAGCTAGTATACCACACTTGTTAACTTTTGTCCAATGTGGGCCATGCAGGCGTTCGCGTGGAGAATGGTTGGGGACTGTTGGGTTAAACTTCAATGCCTAAACTGCAACTAGCCAGGATTTTGAATTTTCAAAGCGAAATCCTGAACCCTTTCATCTTCTTTACTGGACTCTGGCGAAAAATGTGTGACTTGAGCACGGGACGCCTCCTGAGTAGAATTAGCAAAAAGCTAAACTACTTGTTCCAACAGGAGGTCATCCCATGCTCACCCATATTTTACACAATTCTGAAAAACTATGTGCGTTCATCGATCAACTGAACGTCGATTTATCTCACCCCCAGCGTCAGCACATTCTCAATCTAGCCGACGCCCTCTTGGTCTGCGAAGACAAGAAAACGCTGGCGGCCCTGCAACGCCAATTCATCGAAGCCCCCGATGCTTCCAACCTGGCCGATTTTCTGCGCATCAGTCCCTGGCCGACCAACGACGTGCGGGCCGCCCTGCGCGCCAATCAAGTGGCCTGGGCGATTGCCCAAGCCGAGCGCATGGGCGTCCCCAAGGTCATTCGTCTCAATATCGACGACTCCCTGGGCGAGAAAGACAAACAGACGCGCTGCCTGGAACCTGTGGACTGGTTTCACGACCACAACGAAAGCACCAAAACCCAAGCGCGCTACAAGAACGGCTTTTGCTATCTCGAATGCACTCTCTGTATTGGGCCAATTGTGGCCACGGTCGACCTGCAGCTCTACTTGCGAGCCAAAACCGTGCGACGCCTCAATCGCCATCGGCCTCGCGAGGAGCGCCTGCCTTTTCGCAGCAAGAACGACATCGCCCGTGCCGTGTTGGAGGCCTTACATCCGCTCTTACCCAAAGGCGGGCGTGTCTATGTGCAATTCGACAGTTGGTATGCCTCCGACGATTTGATCAATTATGTCCGCCGTCAAGGCTGGCACGTCACGTGTGCACTCAAGGACAATCGCAAGCTCGATGGAACACGCCTCGACCAATTCGCCTACGCTCTCAGGCACAGGCGGTACACTCGTGTGCAAGTGGCCGCTGCGGATGGGCACCGCACCTCCTACTTCATACGCCAGACCACAGGTCATCTCACTGGTGTGCCCGATCCAGTCCGCGTCTTTTTCTCAAAACGGCACCCCAGGGCGAAAGCCCTGGCGTACTTTATGAGTACGGATCTCACTCGCTCGGCCCAATGGGCCTTGCAGGGTTACAGCCGGCGTTGGTCGTGCGAGGTCATCAACTTTTACCTCAAAACCCAAGTGGGCTTGGCCGACTTTCGCGTGCGTTCCTACGAGGCGGTGGACAAATACGTCGTCGTCGTTCATGTGGCCTGGGCTTACATCGAGCAACGTTTTGTTGCCGAGCATTCGGCTCAGATCAACACATACGGCGACATCATCCGGCAGCATCGAGACGAGCATGCCATCGATTGGTTGACGGGTGCCATCGAGATGGCAGCAGAAACCGGGAACATCGCCCTGGTCTTACAGCGCTTCCTGCGTCTGCAAGCCTAACAAGCTCGATCTCCGATAGACTGCCAACGCGCAAGTTCTATGGACTTAATCTACCAGGTAAGTCCAGTGGCTTTTGCGCGTCTATTGGCGGCCCGTCACGTGGCTGATTTTCATATTGTTAAGGTTGCTTTTCGCCAATGTCCAGTTCTTTATTCTGCCGTGTCTGCTTTATTTGCCCTGCCACGTTCCTTCGGCTGCGCTCAGGACAGGTTTTTGACATGCCAACCCCTCAAAAATGGTGCGGAATACGAGTATGACTCACGCCGCAGAGGCCGGAGGTTCAAGTCCTCTCGCCCCGACAAAATGGCACTTGTCGCTTTCGAAGCGACAAGTGCCATTTTATCTTCTTTATTAAGGCCGGACAGAATAAAAAAGATCTGTCAGGCCGCCTCAAACGCTGCTATTCTGTTCTTTCGATGCTATCTCCAAACACCGTCCAACCTGGTCGAGGGCGACGAGCGAATAACTCGAGATAAGGACCGGGCAACTGCTCAGCGAGATCGTGAACAGCCTCGGGCTTGCGGCTGTGCCCCAGTGCTGGGCCAAGCAATCCCAGATAAAGCGGCGGATGTGGGGGATGAACCTTGCCACGCCGGCCAATCAAAACATACTCACTGCAACTGGCGACCCAATGTCCCGGCCCATAACGTGGGCGGCCACTCGTTGTGAGTTTCACCCACGGGAACATTGTAATTGGCTTGAACCCCCAGGCTCGTCTTGTTGCGACAGCTTCATCTATCTTGGGGCCAGTTCCCCACAAGAACAAGATGCAATTATCGGCGGCCAGCGCCGGCACCGGCATGGCAAGGATTTCTTGCATCGTCATCGTTGGATAGGTATAGCCGCCTAATCGCGGCTGGTGACTTTTGGGGTTGTCATAAGGCCAGGGTGGATCAGCGATAATGACGCCATAACGCCCAAACTGGCTCAGATCCATTTGGCGCGCATCACCGAGGATGATTTTGCACGCAGCGCTTTCGAGATTCATGGGATAAATAGAGATCTGAACCGGCTTGCTCATTCTTTGTGTTCTTTTTCGATGTGAGGCTGCGTCAGGCGGGCAATCCGCTCGCGCACATCCTCCTGGTTCAACACGGCATAGATGCCATCGGTGACCGACAAGTCAGCGTGCATCAGGTTCATACTGACTGCTTTGTAGGTGGCAACATCCTGGGCTTGCTTGAGCGCATAGACCGCATGCCCATGCCGGAGCTTGTGGGGCGAGCGATAGCGCACCCCCGCCGTCTTGCACAGCCGCTTTAGCCCTTTGGCCACCTTGTCGCGGCGGTTTTCACCTGACGCGTGCGAGTCGAGGAAACTCATGCCATCGGTGGCGAGAGGCGCATACCAGAGCGCCGAAGGGGGCAGTTGGGTGCGAACGATGTGATCCCAACGAGCGGCGACTTGCACCAGGTCGGGAATATCCAACAAGTAAGTGGTGGCGTGCTTGCCGCCCTTGGTTTTGACGCCCAACTTGGGCCATTGCTTGATTTCACGCTTATCCAGATCAACGCAGTCGAGCGTGAGCGTGACCAAGGCGCGGACGCGCAGGCCAGAGATGAACATGAGCGCCACAGCGGCCTGGTCGCGGATATCGGTGAACGTGACAGCGGGCTGGCTGGTCAGTTGGCGTATCTCTTCGAGAGTGTACCCATCGTGCTCCTTGGGGTCCGGCGGCGCTTTGAGGGGGCGGAGCGTTTCCAACCAGGCTTCGGTGATTTTGGCATAGCCGCGTTTCTTGTCCATCCTCAACCAGGTGAGGAGGCGCTTGGCCGCGCCGCAGGCCTTGGCGCGGCTCGATTCGGAAAGATCGCGCCGGGATAGATAGCGCGGGAAGGTTTGCCGGGCTAAATCCGGCACATCGGCAAAGGGTGTTTCATCGGCCCACTCGAGCAAATGGCGCAAACTGGCCCAGATGCGATCTACGGTTTGCGGGTCTTTTTGCTCGACGGCGAACAGATAGTCAAGATATTCCTTGACGGCCTTATAGTTACTTCGATTGATCATTCTTCTTTCTCCCCCGGTGAACCTTGGCGCCGCACTCGGCGCATTTCCCAGCCACCAGTTCCAAATACCGATTGGTAGATTTTACGACCGGCTGCGCGATCTTGACGGGCTTGTCGCATCGGAAACAGTAGGCCTCATCTTCAGCCAGTGTGGGACCATCGGCTTGATGCTTGAAGGTGCGCAATGCCCACTCACGGAACTCGGTCCCCACGATCCAGATGTGACCACCCTCATCTCGCTGGTGCGGGCAACCCGTCGGAATATAGCTGCGGTAGATTTGATCTATGGTAATGCCGATCTCGGCGGCGAGTTCGGCCGGGCTGTACTTCATCCACAGCAAGCGCGGCAGGCGCGAGAGTTGTACGCGGGTCATACGCGGCTTCTTGCTCATTGACGCGCCTCCAGGGCAAGCGTGTATACCTCTAGCCAGCGAACAAAGGCATCGGGCTGCTTCTCGTCATCTATCGCGGGCAATACCTTTTCAGCCTGTTCCACAACCAAGTGAGCGATCCATCGCCGCAAGTTACCGCTGGCGGACCAGTAATCCGTCAGATCGTGCGCTGGGGGAGGGACGGCAATGATGCGCTGCGAGACAGAGTGCAGATAGGCTCGGCCTTTGTCGGCGGCAGCATCATTGTCGAGCGCGGCCAGGATCACCCAGGCGGGGGCAAGCAAAGCCGCGTCGTGTGCATCGAGGCGATGCCGCGCTCCGCCCAGCGTGGCCACGTCGCACATATCACCGGCAGAATGCCAGGCCAGCAGGGCATCAAACTCGCCTTCGACCAGGAGCAAGATGGGCAGGCCACGCAGATGGTTGCTTCCATACAAGCCTCTCACCCCGCCACGTGGCCCGGCGTACTTGGGCGCGCCACTGGCGTCAGGCCGCCGCACGTTGACGAACCAGGTGACCTCGCCGCGCAGATGCGGAATAACAATGCCCTGTGGCAGCCAGATGGGGTTGCCATCCAAGCCCCATTTCTGTGGTTGGTCATGCAGATCGCGCGGATTGTAGCCGAGTTTGAATTGCTTGAGTGTGTCATCGGTGAGACCGCGCTTGGCGTGCAGGTAGCACAATGCCTCTTTGCCCGATGGATTCCACAGGGTGTCCTGGGCATACTGAACAAACTCGGCGGCGCGCTGGCGCCATATTTGACTGGGCGGGTGGGCCGGCGAGTCAACCATTGGCGATGTGGGCGAAGGAGTTGAGAGGGCGCCAGATGTTGGCTGAAGCGTAATGCCGGCCTGCCGGGCCAGTTCATTGACCGCGGTTTTAAAGTCAACGTCGTGCCAGCGCATATAAAAGCTGATGGCGTCGCCGCTATTGGCGCCTTCCGGGCAGCCGGTGAAGCAGTGCCAGCGCCAGGCGCCATTCGGCGAATGATACACGCTGAACGCGGTTGGATTGTCGCCTTTGTGCAGTGGGCAACGACTGCGATTGCTGTTGTTAAAGTGCGCTCCGGCCTGCTCAGCCAGGTGGCGCAAGTCTATTTGCTCAAGGAGTTGCTGGGTATCCAAAGTTACGACCTCGTAACTCTGACACACTGACAAGGGTTTGCAGCAATTTGGAACGCCCCCCACCCATGACAGAGTGCAGTCTTGTCAGTGTGTCAGAGTTAAAATGAGTCAAATAATATTGCGTGGGTCTCATAGCACCTTCCACATATTCTCCGGATTCTTGCGTCCGGCGGTATTGAGGACTTGATCACTCAGCGAGCCCCTGGCGCGGTAAATCATTCTTTCCAGGTAGCCCACTTCTTTGCCGAGTTGGATTACGTCTTTGGGTTTCATTGGCCCAGTTTCCCTGAGCGTCTGGAGCAACCATTCGGCGCAATGTTCCTCCTCAGTGGGGGGCTGATACTTTTCGGGCGCATCGCCATACCGCAACAAGACGCCCGTCGGTTCAAGCGGCAGGAACTCGATCCCGATCGGTTTGGGGTAACCGCCCAAGTTTGTCTTGAGCACATCTAACCGGCGCGGACCATTCCGGTCCTGCTCTTCACCCGTCTGAATGATGTTCAAGCCCAAGATACTGCGGGCCATGGCAATGATGTGCGACGAGCCGCGAAAGTCATCGGCGCTGAGCAAGTCCATCGCGGCCAGGCCGTTGCGTTTGCGGAGATGGTGGATCAGCAACATGGCAGTATGCGCATCGCTGGCCAGGCCGCTGAGAAACGCCAACACATTGCGCACATCTTCAACATTGTTCTCGCCCTTTGAACTGATGCTGGATAAGCTGTCTATCACCACCAGCGCTGGATTCAGGGTGACCACCATCTCGATGAGATGATCCTGGTAGGTGGGTAGGTTGAGGTCGAGCACTTCAGTGACAGGCGGCGTCATCAGGTAGAGGCGGCTGGTATCCATCTTCCAGGCAGCGGCGCGCTCATTAACCAGTTGAGGCAGTCCTTCAGCGTCCACAAAAATCGCGCAGGCATCAGGGATGTTGACAGGCGTACCATCGGGGAAGGTGGTGTTGGCAATGAGGCGCCAGGCCAGATCGAGCGCGAGATAGGTTTTACCCGCGCCGGGGATCGCGCCCAGTAGGGATAACATTCCGCGCGGGATCCAGTTGCGCCACAGCCACTCAATGGGGGGCAGGTCAGCGGCCAGGTCTTTGAGAGAAGGAAAGCTCAACTTGCCGCCAGGCACGGCTGCCACAATCTGGCCGATGAGGATGTTTCCATCCTGGCAAGCAGTCAGGACTTGAACCAGCGCCTGAGTTTTCGCGTCGGGCGGCGCGTCTCGCACCGCTTTGAAGGCGGTCTTGAGCGGCTCGTGAAAGTCGCTCAACTTGGCTTGGGGATGCAGCCCCGCCAACATATCGGCAATGACTTGAATTTGTAAACGTCTGGTAAGCATACTTTTTCTCCTGATCTCAGATAGATAGCGCCAACTGCGCGGCGGGAACGTCCCATTGAACACCACTGCCGAGCGAGTGGGCGGCAGAGTAGTCTTTGATCCATTGCTCGGCCATCTGGCGAGTGTTATCTGTCGCTTTCTGCTGGCCGGCGCTGTGATTCATTCCGCCGCAGATGCACGTGCACTCTGAGTCGGCGGCCTCGTAACATTTGGCATCGCAGCGGCCAATGCAGACAGCGCCGCGGTCGCCGCTGCTTGTGTAGGCGGCAATCAAGGTAGTCATTTGATCACCTCCACAACAGGCTGATAGGGTGGAAACGCGCCGTTCCAGGGCGCGGGATCTTGGCGGGCCAGGCCGTTTTGTCGCAGGCGAGTTTGAGCGGCCTGCAGATCGCCATTAAAGTAACGGTCGGCCAGGCCGTGCAGGCCGAGGTGCCCCAGGTAAGAATGCCAGGACCGTCCGTTGAGTTGCTTGCCGCAGCGTGGGCAGCGAGCGGGGGCCGACTTGCTTTTGACCGCCTGGCCGCCGCGGGGTGCGCCGAGCTTGCGCCCGAAGGCCAAAGCCTCGTTGCGCGTCATTCGTGAATGGCGCTTCATCGGCCACCTCCGCCGGCGGGGTTGACGGGTATGGTATAATTAAGACTGAACATAGGTGTCCTTTCTGTGTTCTGTCCCAGAGATGGCGTCCTCCATCTTTGGGCATTTTTTTCAGGTCTTGCGCCACACAAGACCTCATCGTTCGTCTGATCCCGTGGCCGGAAAGTGCCGATCATACTTGTTACGTCATAATCACAACCTCGTTGTTGTGCATTGATTTACCTCGTTCTCGCTGTAATCAGCGAGTTTTTCGCTGATGGCAGCGGCACTCTTTGATTTGCTTTGTTCCCGCTGTAATCAGCGAGTTTTTCACTGTTGGCAACGGCACTCTTTGATTTGCATTGCCCCCGCTGTTGCCAGCGACTCTCGCTGATGGCAGCGCCCCCGCGCTTTTCCTTGTTTGCATTGTTCACCTCAATCCCCGTCTGCTTTACACAGTCCACGGTCCACACACACGGCGGACTGTGAAAAATTGGGCCCCCTACCATTCATAGGCCAGGACTATGAACTTGCGGACTGTGTATCGGGACTGTGTAAAGTCTGTTACGATTGCCTGATCCATATAGATTCGTTTTGACCATACTTCCCGGCGCGCAAATCCGCAATGTTGGTTACCGACACGCGGGCCTGAAGCTTTTGTTGCCGCAGAGCGTAAACCACCTCGCTTTGTATTGCGTCCATGCCGGCGCGGTCAAGGGTGATGATATAGATGTTGCCCCCCGTCGCCCGAGCGGTAATGGCCCACTTGCGAGCACGATCCTCAGCGTCTTTGTATGCGGTGTGGCGCTCACATTCGATATACAGCGTTTCACTTGGCGTCCACGCCACCAGGTCAGGATCAAAGATACTCTCGTCGTCCAGGCGTATCGGCAGCGGTGTGCAATCTATAGAATAGCCTGCCTCGCTTAGCAAGTCAGCCGCTTCGAGATTGAGATAGAGGTGTTCGGGTGTTTTGTGCCGGGCCAGGAGCTGGTCGTATAGCAAACTGGGCTCTTGCAAGAACAAGGCTCGAAACGCATTGCGCCCGGTGGCCGTCAGGTGCAGCAAATCGGGAAATCGCCCCTGGGCTTTACCGCCGCCGCTCTGGCTAAGCTTTTCAATATCAATCACGCCATACGCGTGCAGGTGTTTAACTGTGTTTTTGATGCTGGCCGCGCTGGCCACGATCGAAAACTGCCCACCCACTTCATTCAACAATCTACTCCGCCGGCACTCGCCCGTCTTGCCGATGAGCTCCAGCAACGTCAGATCCTTTTCAAATGACTCGGATTGCCGCCAGGCTTGAATCCAGTCGGGCAGCCCGGCCACCGGTACAGATGGGGGCACGCCGCACGCCGCTTGTTGCGCTGGCGATGGAGCGTCGCCGCCGGCCACGGTGGGCAGAAGAGATGGCGGCTTCATTCGCGCTTGTTCCAGTTGGCCTTGGAGGTCATTGCAACGCTGCTGCAAATTACTCGCCGTCTGCTCCGCTATCCGGCGTTGCTGAACAGCCGTCTCAACCTGCCGCTGCAAATCGGCCATCCGCGCCGCATCCGATTGCGTTTGCCGCCTGGCTTGCTCCAGCTCCGCTCGCGCTTGATCGAGCGCCGCTTGCAGTTCCGTGACCCGATCAGCCAACGCGCCCGGCTCCAGCAGCCCCATGTCCACCATGTCCAGAATGTTGCCCACGTCTGTAATAATCAGGTCAGCCAGAGCTTTGCTGCTCCAGTCCTCGGGCTCGCCGGGGATTTTCCGTTTCACGGTATCCAACCCCTTGCGGCACAGCGCCATGGCAATCCGAACAATGTGATTGTGCGTTTCCTGGCGCTCTTTTCTCGCAAAAGCTGTCTTTTGAGCTTGCGCTTCCAGCGCCGAGCGAATCACCCCGAGCATCGGATTGGTTTCCAACATGCTCTTGTGTTCGCCCAGGTCAAAAGCAAGATCATCTGGCATGGGCATGATTCACCCCCTCTCCATTGGAACAAGTTGGTCGGTATATAATTGGTTTTAGCACATTAAATTTCCTTTCTATAGATCATTTACTAACGCATCCAGCCGAACGCTGGCTTTGCGACTTTCAGAGTGTTTCTCCATAGCGGCCTGGCCTGCCGCCGTGCCGCCGCGAATGGCGGCGAGCAGGGCGGTATTGCGCTGGTCACGCGGCAACTGATCAAGTTGCTTGAAAAATGGCAGCAGATCGCTATCGCGTGGTGAGAGCGAGATCCAATAGGCTTTAGCATATAAGGTGCTTTTGGGCCGCCCGGAGCGGCCTTTTTTTCCACCCATTTTTTCCTCGCAGAAAATCGCGTTTTCCCATTTCCCCTAGAAGAAAACGGGGAACGCTTTACAATCCTTTGAATACACCTGGGCGCTGCGCGAGCTTGGCCAGGCCCGCCGCGTTGGCCGTGACCGGGTCGGGCAACATGTGCGCGTTGGGAAACATCTTGCGCAACGCCACATCCAACACCAAGGCTCCGCCGCCCGTCAGCAACACGTAGGACAGGTCCGGCTTGCCCCATGCCTCCTCGATAAAGCCCACCGTGTGAGTAGACAACGACCCCAATGCTTGCTTGATGATGGGTTTCAGATCGTGCTTGTCACCATTGCGAATGACGAGCGTCGGGCGCTTGTCCAGGTAGGCGCGGATATAGGCGTCGCACTCGGCCAGCGACGGCTCGAACCCGAAGCGCGCCAGGAGCGCGCGGGCGATCTCTTCCGCTGCCCGGCGCACGCCCAGCGTCTTGCCGCCGGCAAAACTCTTTTCGATGCGCCCCTGCCTGACGCCGAACAAATCAAGCGTGTTAAAGCCGCTGTCAATCACGGCCACTGTGGCGTCGGTCAAATCGCTCTCGTCGCGCGCCCATTGCCCATCGAGATCGAGGCCCCAGGCAAAGAACGCACCCACTGGTTGCGCCATCACCCGCATAGTGTGAACGGTGACGTGCGCCACGCGCCCATCATAAGTGAAATGGTGCTCGCCGAGCAGCCAGTCCTCGATGCCTTTGACGGTCTCTTTGGCATTCTCGGCCAGCGTCAGCTCAACCGGCAGCGCCACAATGGCCGCCACGTCGGTCGAGCCGCCATCGAGCAATTGCGCCAGCAACGCATACGTCAGGGCGCGCAACTCGATCGAGTCCGTATACTTGTTGGCATCCAGGCGTTCCAGCAGGCGGGCATAGCGAGCGACGTTGTGTCCGACCAGGTAATCGCCGCCATCAAAGCGTACCGCCACGGGCAGCGCGTCGTCTTTCTTCTTGCGCGGCTTTTTGTCAAAGCCGCCCAGGTCGAGAATGCCCAGGTTGGTATTGCCCACTCCAACCTGGGAGGGCAGCACTGCCGTGACCAGCCGCTTTTCCGTCCCGGGTTTATCGTCTTTGCCCTTGACCAACTCGCCGGTCTCGTCTACTACCGGCGTCTCTATGACCATTGCGGCCTTCATATTGCCGTTGCCCAAGTCCAAACAGATTTTTCGAATATCTTGATTCATTTTGCCTTCCTTTGTATGTTGTGCCTGCCGCCCGGCAGGCAATGATTAATCCGTACAACCCTCTCACAGCACCCCTCATAAGCTCTCGTAGCAGGGTGAATGATACTCACAGCATCCCCCACAGCCTGGCAGAAGCGGCGCCCGGCGGCGCAATTTGTGCTTGATTTGAGCTATGAGGCTATGAGAGCTATGAGGCTATGAGGCCCCAAATGCACAAAACCCACCCCTCTTGAACAAATCAAAGCTCCACGCCGGCCAATGACGCCAATTCAGGCGTCACGTGGCGCGCCCCACCCTTATACTGCGGCGAGGTCAGCCACCCCTTGATTTCCCATTGTTCTGCCAGCCTGCGAATCCCCCACTCGCTCCATCCATCCAACCTGGCCGAGGTCAGTCTGCCCACCACAAACGCTCCATGTAACTGCTCGACTGCATAGCGCACCAGGGCAACCTCCCGCTCAGAGAGCGCCGGGCCGGCAGACGCAGTGACTGTCTGGCCTGCTACTGTGCGCGCAATCGCTTTCAGCACCCCATCGCGCAAAGCATAGCCCTGGACTTCAATCGGCCTGGCGTTGAGCTTGGCCAACATCTGACCTGGACGATTCTTGGGAATATCTTGGGCGCCAGGGCAGCCGGCCGACTGGGCGGCCGGGCCATCCAGCACCCGAAAGACCAGGCGCGTGATGAGATTGGTCGAGACGACGCGCGGCAAGCCGGTGACGGACGCCGCGTGCTGGCTCGCCATCCACAGGTAAACGCCCACACTACGGCCTCGCATGGCGACGGTTTTGAGATGCCCAACCAACTCGGATCGCGGCCCCGCCGACTCTAGCAAGTCCAGCGCCTCGTCAACTACACACACAATGTAGGGCAGCTTTTCGGACGCGATTCGATTGTAGCTGGCGATGTCGCGCACGCCGGCCGCCGTGAACGTGTCGCCCCGCAGGTTGACCTCGGCGACCAACTCACCCAATACTTGAGTCGCCTGCTTGACGGTGTAGGCCAACTCGCCAAACGTGTGTGGAACGTTGGCCCACAGCGCCATCTCGGACCGCTTGAGATCAATCAGCGCCAGGCGCAGCTTTTCCGGCCCGGCGCCAGTGACGAGCGCGGCAATGGCCGAGTGTAGCCACGTCGTCTTCCCAGAGCCAGTAGTGCCCGTGATGAGCATGTGGCCGACCTCGTGCAAACTGTGCCACAGCGCCCCGCCCCGGCTCACGCCAATGGGGATCATCAGATCGCCGTTTTGCGGTCGAGTGGACAGATCAAGGTCGGCGCGCGCCGGAAGATGCGCTTGGGCGGTATTCCCCGGCATCAATTCAACCGTGATTGCCAGGCCATCAACATTCGTCACCCAAACGGGCTGCCGGCACACCATCTGAAGAGCCGCCACCACGCGCGGCTTGGCAATGTCTGTCGGCGAAAAGTGCCACATACGCTCGGCATCTATGACGTATCTCAAATAGGCCGGCTTGCCCAGGTCGTACCACACCTCTGTCTCAGAAAACCGTAGCACGAACACTGTGCCATCACGGTTTTCGTGAACAAACCCCAGGCGATCGAGCGCCGACAAAATCTTGAGGCCATAGCTTTGCGCCGTGCGCGTCATCTCTGCCGGCAAGCGTGGTGTTTGATTTTGGATTGCTTGGTTATTCACGGTTACCATCGTCCTGCGGATCGTCAGCCCCAATTCCATAGCGCGCGATGTACTCGCGCAGTAGATCAGCCGCGCCGGGGGCGTCAATCACAGTCACACGGTTAATGCCTCGATCTCCCGGCGCAGGCAAAGCCGGGAAGAGCGTCTCTGCCGCCGGCGCTGCGCCGCCAATGGGTACAGCATCAATGATGATCGGCGCGGCTTGCTCGGTTGGCTGGTAAGTGGCCGTCCCACGCGGCAGTTGCTCAACCTCCGTGCAGTCGCGGGGGTCAACGGTGGGCATTTGCGACCTGGACATCAAGCGCCGCGTCCAGGTAACGACAAATCCCAATGCCACTATCATTGCCAAAGTGCCTGCCAGGTAAAGCAAGAACACGCCAAAGTCGGATCGCCGCTTGCTGTCCTCGAATGCCATTTCATACGCGGCGCGCGTGGCCTGGGCATCTATCGCATCTCGCGTGGCCTGGGCAGCTTGCGCTTGCGCATTGGCATAGTCGGCGGCTTGCTGGGTGGCTGCCGCGGCCTGCTGCACGGCCCGCGCCCGGGCGGCGGCTGCCGCCGCTTCGGCCTGCGCCGCCTGACCTTGTGCTCCAGCCGCACTGCCAGAGGCGTCGAGCGCGCTCCGCGTGGCCAACGTCTCGATGGTAGCCAGGGTGCCCCACGGGTCGCCGCTCTGGGCTTGCATGGGAGCAGGTCTACACAGAGCGGCAATGACTATCGCAAAAGCCAGGCCGCCCAGCAGCCACGCGACTTGTCTCATCGCTCACACTCTAGCAAGTGTTGCCGCATGTTGGCCATGCGAACCGGGTCGTCAATAACTGTCGTAACCTGCGGCATCCGCGAGGCCGGCGCCGGCAATGCAGGCGAATCACCCAACCCGCTCATTCCACGCTCACTGATACTGACCCGCGCGCCGACGACAGCCGGCAACTTGGGCCAGCGGTTTTGCGCCGTTGCCACCTGGCCGGCCTGCGCCTGGGTCGCAATCTGCAACATCGTGCCGTTATCGGCCGTCGCCGGAAACGACGCCTCCGGTTGCGGCAAGGCCGGCGCTCGCCGCTGTTGGATGGCGAGGACAATCTCGGCTATTTGGTCGAGCAGGGTGGGGGTTTGATAAACCGTGGCCGGCCCCAGCCCACGAGCAGGATCGTGCAAGGCGGCCCATCCCCAACCGCGCGTGACCACCAGCGGATACTGCCCGCTGGCGTTCGGATAGATGACTGCGGCGCATTTCTGCGCCCAGGTCACCAGAGCCAGCGCGCCGCCGCAGATCACGATGCCCCCGCCCAACCCCAGAGCCAGCGCCAACAAACGATTGCGCCATACCAGCGCATCTCGCGCCGCCTCGGCTGCTTCGGCCTCAACTTCAGCTTGACGTGCCCGGGTCTGCTGCTGCGCCTGGCGCTCACGCGATTCGTCTAACGCTCGCAGCGTCGTGCGCGTTGCCTCGGCTTCAGCCTCTGGGTTGTAGATGCGGCCACTGGACAGATCGAGCGTCATGCCAAACAGCCCCACGCTGGCAGCGCATATACCGCTCAGAACCAGGATTATGACGATTGCTGTTACGCCACTAGCCGCTTGTTTGCTGTTCATAGCATTACCTTGAATTCTCCGGAAGCGATATACTATGCTGATAGCAATAAAGTTAGCTGCTTTTGCAGGTCAGCGATTTGCGACCCGATTCGCGCCTGGTCTTGCTGAACGGCAGCTAGCCACATTTGATGCACCATCACGCGCGCCCAATCGGGCAGGCGGTCATCACTTGCCCATTCGCGAATGCGCTCAAGGGGTATATCAGCGCCACCTTCCCACTGGGAAACGCGCTGGTTCGACACGCCGAGAATATCACTCACTTGGGCCAATGTCAGTTTATGGTCACAGCGGGTCTTTCTGAGGATTTGACCGATAGTCGAAGACGGAACCATATATATACCTCCAGATATACTAAACTCACATTGAGTTATTTTGTTTACAGTGTGAGTCCACTATATATCGTAGCGTCCAAGTTGTCAATAGGAGGATTTAAAGGCGCAAACCTATGCTAGAATAGACGCTATGAAGAGCGAGTTCTCAGTTTGGATAGAAAAGCGTTACCTGGAATGGCAACTCAAGCAAGGTGGCAGAAAAAGCATTACTGAGTTTGCCGAGTGGTTAGGCTTTGCCAAGTCTACTGTTGTTCAGTGGATGAACGATCAACGCAAACCCAATCAAGAAAATGCTTTGCTCCTGGCCGAGAAGCTGGGCATGGAAGTTTATGATACTTTAGGGTTGTTGCGTCCCGATCCGCTATTGTTTGAGATTCAAAAGCACTGGGAAGAATTTTCAGGCAGTGAGCGTGAGGAATTTGAGAGAATATTGGATGAGGCAGAACAGCGAGCACGAGTCAAAAGAGAAAAAGCGACAAGGGCAAAGCCGGCCCCTGCAGTTCAATAGAGTGGAATCGCTGCCCCCCGATTTATGGATTCGGGCAAGTGTTGTGCTTGCCCGAATATGGGCATACAACGAGGCGTTTGGCCAAAGATTGCGCCTATGGCCAATCTGGAAGATAGCGATAATTGTTGCTGTGATAGATGTTCTGCCAGCGCTTTTCTTTCTGGCCGGATTGGAATTGCGGCTTTTTGTCGTTGACGTGTCTGTTTTTGACTGGATGCGCAATGCCTATATCATCTTTGCCGCCGCGATGTGCGTGTACGTTGTGGCACATCTGATAGTAACGAAAGGGCAGCTCAAATCGGATTGAATTGGCAGAGATGATAAGCCAGCCGTCCGCCTGTTTGATGGCGGACATTTTGTTTAACCGCCGCGCCGCCAGCCATTGGCCAGGCTCAGCATCAAGTTATGCTTCTTGGTCCTGTCACCACTAATTCAGTTGTTAAAGTGCCGCGATGCGCTGAGCAGACACTCTGCCTAAAGCGCAATCACTTACCGATTAAATTAAAAGGGGCCTCACACCTGCCTTGTCATCGGCAGGCGTGAGGCCCCTTTGCAGTCCTCCGGTCAGTTGAAGTACAAGAGTACTTGATTTACCCGTCAGGTTGGCGGGTCAACGTATAACACCAGGTTGACAAAAACGTAAACTATGTGAGCGACGCGCGCCCTTGTTGTGGCTATTATTCTATCACAGTTTGGCTCAAAATTACGTTTGGAAAGATTGGGAAAGATTGGCAAAGATTGGCAGGATTCCCAAGTTCTCCAGGGCTTTGACAGCCTGGCGATTAAAGTGTACCCTGATAATCAACATGGACTTACCTCCTTGAGGATGTTTGGTTCTCAACCCAACCTGACCATCGGAGTATAATCATGGACTGTCCACACTGCCAAAAGACAATTTCTCAGAACGACAAATTCTGCCGCCACTGTGGCAAGCCGGTCGTTACACCCCCGCCACCGCCGCTGGCGCAGCCCCGGCGCTCACGAGGCGACATAATGATTCCTATCGAAGACAACGATTTCGGGCCCGCCGAAATCCTGGCGTCGCATTCAAGCTTGACCTGGGGCGCACATATCTATACGGGCCACAGCCAGCATTCATACGAAGTAAAAGAGAGACCAGAGGGTTGCCCGGAATGGGTTGAA
This sequence comes from uncultured Anaerolineae bacterium, assembly GCA_964651475.1. Lineage (GTDB taxonomy): Bacteria > Chloroflexota > Anaerolineae > Fen-1058 > Fen-1058 > JBGSMF01. The sequence goes on from CAZYXV010000010.1 coordinate 99,484, forward strand.
AGTAAAGAGTGGCACACCTGGTTCCGGCGCGGCATGGTGGTGTGGGACCCCGTCGCCCGGCGCATCGGTGCGATACTGGCCGGTGAAGCCATCGAGCTGCTAAAGCAACTCCAGTCAAATGACGAGTGGAAAACGCAGGGTATTGCAATAGTCGAGCGGCACAAGAATCAGTTCTCCTTGGATGAGCCGCGGCCTAAGCGCAAGCGTAAGAAAAAGGAAGCCGAGCCAGAGCCGCCGACAAAAGAGCCAGAAGGTAAACCCAAGTTCTATGAGCAGGAACGGTTACGCTTGACCGGCAGCGCTGCTAAAGAATTCTTTGCCTATTTGCACGCCAACGAAGCCCAATTACGCCGCATGGCTGACGAAGAAGAATCGCTGCAGCGGAAAGCGAACGAGGTAATCTTTAGGATAATGGTCGAGTTCCTCCACAGGCAGGATTTGAGGACATTCGACGGAGCAGGTCGCCAGTTTCCCTGGGTGCGCCAGGACTATCCGGCAGCATTGATCTGCAACGTGCCGCCCGATCGCGGAACAATCGCACTCAGCGATGATAGATTTTGGTGGTTAGCGGTCATTGAGCGGCCTGGTTGGCCGAAACATAACAACCGCCTCGTCCGGCTTGAGGATGCAGTCGCCTGGGTTGAACAGCAAATACCCATACTGCGCGCCGAGGATGAAGAACGGAAAAAGAACTGGGAGCGTGAGTGGGCCGAAGAAAAGGCCAAGATCGCCGCATTGCCCAAGAAAGATCTGACACCCTATTGGATTGATCCTGCAGATCTGGAACCCAAGCGAATCACCTACCGCGCTTTCATCGAAGTTGAATATGTGCCCTACCACTCCGAGGTACAAGAGATATCTTTTGGGGAAAAGTGGTACTTTGACAAGGAATACTATACGCCAACCATGCTGGCGCGCGAGTTGAATATAAATCCGGCACAAGCTGATGTCGAGATGCCCTTTGAGAGAATGGGTCGGTATTACGTCCGCTCGGTAGCAACTTATCTGCAAGGACCGGTGGCATCAGCTCTTGCCCAGCAGTTATGGGATCACAGCGCCATTCTGAACAAGTTCCAGGAGCACAAAGTCATCCGCGCCCGCTACGGGTACGAAGAGGTGGAAACCGGGTACTGCACCTGGCTGGGTATCTGCGCGAGTCAAGAGAAAATATGGACAGAGTCCCAATCGCGCGCTGAGTACATGGCTGAGAAGGCAATGTGTGAAACATTACTGCGCGCACTGGATGTGGATGGCTGGCGAGTGTTCATTCAGATGCCCTTCAAGTACAGCACAGATGAAGATTTGTTACGTGCCCTGCACGAACTACGGGTAGAGTCCAAGCATCAGTCAGCAGAGGCTCGCGCCGAAAGCGCCCGGTGGCTTGAGGAGCATCGAGTTTCGCGCTAGGTTTCTGAACAGCATTTCAAAACATCCAGGCTGGGAGACGCAGGGGAATGGATGTTAGCCAAGAAGCAGAATTGAACCGAGTGGAAATCAACCAACAGTCTAGCCTCTCCATTGAGGGCCAGGTTGTTTTGTTTTTAGAGATGGAATGAACGTAGTATAATTCAATCAAACAAACGTGCCTGTGAAGCCGTAAATCTACCGGATGCACTTACCATTGGGCTTTACACAGCAGTGGGTGGTGAAGATAGACCAGGGGACGCACTTATTCAGCGATACTATCATATTTTGAGTCTATGAGGATCAACTTGGCCGAAAATAACTGTGTACTGAAAGCTAGGAGCAGACATGCCAAAACGTACCACTCGTAAGCCCTCATCAGCCCCGCCCGTAGAAAACTATCGCTACCCCGAGGCCCACAGCCTGCTGCGTCCCGATGTAGGCACGCAGGCGCAGTTTCGCAAGAAAAAGCCGCCGCAGATCTATCGCTATGATTCATCGCTCGCGCCTGTGCTAGAGTGGGATGGCGGCAACCCGGCGCGCGAACTGGGCGAATGGCTCATTGGCCTGATGCGTGATCCGAAGAGCTTTGCCGAACCCGCAGCCGTGCACCAGTTCAAAGATGCGCGCGGCAACGTTGTTGCCAGCGTGCAGAGCTTGCCAGAAGCAGCCGACTTGCTGGCACGGATTTCTGGGCCGTTCCTTAATTGGGCCGGCAAGGCTGAGCGGCTATCTTTCGATGTGCCCACACTGCCACTATTCGTTCACGAGCGACTCTCTACCAAGGCGGTTTTGGAAACCCTCAAGGGCCACAAGCGTGACAAGCAGATTTCAATGTTCGATCTGTTTGGTGACCCGCAGCACTCGATTCACGACCAGGTGCTGCGCGCCTACGAGCATGCCAATGGCTGGACTAATCGCCTGGTGCTAGGCGATTCGCTGGTGGTGATGAACTCGTTGCTGCAATATGAAGGGTTGGGCGGTCAGGTGCAAATGATTTATATGGACCCGCCGTATGGAGTAAAGTTTGGTAGCAACTTTCAGCCCTTTGTGCGCAGGCGCGATGTAAAGCACAACGAAGATGACGACTTGACACGCGAGCCAGAGATGGTCAAGGCATACCGCGACACGTGGGAACTGGGACTACATTCTTACCTGACCTATATGCGCGACCGGCTACTAGTGTGCCGTGATTTGCTTGCGCCAAGCGGCAGTATCTTTGTGCAGATTGGTGACGAGAATGTTCACCATGTCCGTGAAGTGATGGATGAAGTGTTTGGATCAGAAAATGCTATATCAATCATCGCATACAGAACATCTAGTCCTCTAGGTGCTAGTGGGCTTCCTGGAGTCTGCGACTATATTTTGTGGTATGCACGAGATCGTTCTCGACTCAAATCCCGCCAATTATTTGAACAAAAAGAAATTGGTGACGGAACCGAATATACGTGGGTTGAAGAGCCAACCGGTGTTCGACGCAAGATGACACTTGAAGAGCGTGAACGTCCGCATACTCTGCCTACTGACTGGAAGATTTTTGCTAGAGGAGCACTTTACTCATCGGGCTATACTCCGACGTGCATTTATGATTTTGAATTTGATGGCCACGTTTATTCTACTTCCAAGAAAAGCTGGCGGACGAATAAACAAGGCATGGAAACCCTGATTCAGAACAACCGATTAATACGAATTGGTGAACTACCTTATTTTGTGCAGTTTCACTATGATTTCCCGTTTCAGCCCATAAACAACCTTTGGGCCGATACCCGTGCGGCCTTAAGTAAGCAATATGTTGTTGAGACATCATTCGTAATAATCCAACGCTGTATTCTCATGACCACCGACCCTGGCGACCTGGTGCTCGACCCGACCTGCGGCAGTGGCACTACGGCTTATGTGGCCGAGCAATGGGGACGGCGCTGGATTACGATTGATGTGAGCCGCGTGCCGCTGGCCTTGGCGCGGCAAAGATTGCTCACAGCGACATTCCCGTTTTATGAATTGAAGGACGAGTCACGCGGCCCGGCGGGAGGCTTTGTCTACAAGCGCAAGCAAAATAGCAAGGGTGAAGAAGTTGGCGGTATTGTGCCGCACATCACACTCAAGTCTATTGCTCAAAATGAACCGCCCGAAGAAAAAGTGCTGGTAGATCGACCCGAAGAACTGGGCAAGGTCACGCGTGTCACTGGGCCGTTTACGTTTGAGGCGACCATTCCCACGCCGGTGGATTGGGAAGGCGATGGGCAAGAAGACAGTGGTGCGGAAGCGGCGCAAAGCTATGGCTCGTTTGTTGATCGCATGTTGGAAGTGCTGCGCAAATCACCCGTGCTGCACGTGGGTGGCGGTAAGACCGTGACGCTGGCAAATGTGCGCCTGCCGGCCAAGACGCTGGCCTTATCAGCAGAAGCTCTCGTTGGCGAAACAGGCAAAGGGAAAGGGCAGCTCGTCGCCATCGTCTTTGGGCCAGAAAACGGCGCCGTGAGCGAAAAGTTGGTCTATGAAGCCGCACGTGAAGCCCACGCTAAAAGTTACTCGCATTTGTACGTGATCGGCTTTGCCATCCAACCCAACGCACGCGAATTGGTGGAAAAGTGCGATGCGGCGGTGGGTGTGCCGGCCACGTATATCCAGGCCACGCCTGATCTGATGATGGGCGACCTGCTCAAGAATATGCGCTCCAGCCAGATTTTCAGCGTGTGTGGCTTGCCAGAAATCAAGATTCACCCTGTAAAAGTCAAACATGCTACACCTGACACACCCAAACAATATCAAGTCGAGCTGCTTGGCCTGGATGTATTTGATCCCGCCACAATGGAGGTAGAGCATCGCCACGGCAACGATGTGCCAGTGTGGCTCCTAGACACTGATTACAATAATCTGTGTTTCCACGTTGGCCAGGCCTTCTTCCCGCGCACGGCGGCGTGGGATGCGCTTCAGCGCGCGCTCAAAGGCGTGTATGAAGATTCGGTATGGGATCACCTGGCCGGCACGCTCAGCGAGCCATTCGAGGCGGGCGAGTATGGGCAGGTGGCGGTCAAAGTGATTGATGACCGAGGGAATGAATTGCTGGTAGTTAAAAGTCTTGAGGAGGTCTAGGCTATGCTGCGAGTTGACCGCCATACCAAAAAACTCAAGCGACTCGACCAACGTTCCGTGCCTGAAGCGGGCTTTAAGGAGCGTTACGATATTCAGCAGATGATCTGCAACAGCCCGGATGCCTTTTTCGCAGAGATGGGCGAAACACTACTGCTCATCGGGCAAGAGGTGCGTCCTGCGGATTTCGTTGAGGATCGAATTGACTTGATATCTATTGATCAGCACGGAGCCGTTGTGGTCATTGAACTGAAACGGGGAACTGACAAGTTGCAACTGCTACAGGCGCTTACTTATGCTACCATGGTATCCAAATGGGATCGGGAGCGATTGATTGCTGAGCGAGTCAAATTAGCTGCCAAATCCACTGAGGAAGCCTCGGAAGAGGTCGAGCAGTTCTTGCTGGAAGACATTGCCGAACTCAACCAGTCCCAACGTGTTGTACTGGTGGCCGAAGACTATGACTATGAGGTTCTGGCCACAGCCGAATGGCTTACGGAAAACTATAGCATGGACATTCGCTGCTATCGCCTGGCCCTTTCAGCAGATAATGAATCCGAATTCTTGACGTGCACGTGCATCTACCCACCGCCAGAGATTACGCAGCATGCCACGCGGCGCGGCCGGCTGCGTGGTGTGCAGCCAGTCGAGTACGCCGATTGGGAAGATGCACTCAAGGGAGTGGACCAGGCCATTGTCGAGTTTTTCAGACAAGAGTTGTCCGGCAGGCAGGCCGAAGCTTATTTACGCGACCGTGCGCTCTATTACCGTCATCATGGCAAGCGCCGATGGACAGTGGCGGCGCGTCCTAATAGAGCGTATGTGTGGCAAACCGGACATTTCAATGATGACGAGGCATTTTGGATCAACCAGATTGGCTCACACATTGAGCTCAAACTCGTCAATAGTGGCCATGATGTACGATTCTATCTGGCGTCAGCGCAGGATTTTGCCCATTTTTTGGATGCTATTCACAACAAGCTGACCGGCGTGGAATTTATTGTCGCCAATGAAACGCCTAGTGCCGGGAGTAACACATGAGCGGTTACGAAGTTCCCGAACCCATTCTCAATTCACCCTACGAGGAGCCGCTTTACTATTGGAATCTTGAAGAAGGCTTGCCTCCTGAACAGCGCGATGGCCGCCGGCCGGCGGGCTATTTCTACCGGGACCCCAAGGCCTCTCTCAGCACCAGCGAGCACGAAGCGAGGGGGCTGTGGGAAGAACTTGTCACCGTCAACCTCATTCGCCAGCGACTAGGCGAATGGCGTTCCCTGGCATTGCGCGGCGAGGGTGGCGTTACCCGCACCACGCAAGAGTTGCTCAATTACTGGCAGCGCGAAGGGCGACAGCATCGCTTGTTCTTTGCTCAACTCGAAGCAGCTCAGACTATCATTTTTCTCACCGAAGCGCGAGCTGATTTTTTACAGGGTATCGAGATTCCGTTCGATGAACCTGGCGTAGATGCCCAGGCCGAGGGATTTAAAGCCTTTCGCCGCTACGCTTGCAAGATGGCAACCGGCACCGGCAAGACAACCGTGATGGGCATGCTGGCGGCGTGGAGCATCTTGAACAAAGTGAATAATCGCAGCGATGGCCGCTTTTCTGAGGCTGTGCTGGTGATTTGTCCCAACGTTACTATTCGCAACCGATTGGGTGAACTTGATCCCGCACGCGGCGAAGCCAGCCTCTATCGTACCCGTGACCTGGTATCGCCTCACCTGATGCCTGATTTGACCAAGGGCCGGGTACTGGTAACCAACTGGCACGTCTTTGAGCCACAGGGCGCACAAAGCGGCGGCGTGAGCGCCAGGGTGAACAAATCGGGCGTGGCCATCCGCACACGCGAAACCATCACAATTGGGACCAAAACTACTACCGCACGTGGGAGACGCTATCTCACGCTTGAAGAACTCGACCGCCAGGTTGCGGCGGGCTTGTTGACGATATTGAGCGAAGACCGGGATAGCCAGGGACACCTGACCAAAGTCGCTGTTGAGTCAGTCAAGTACATCGAGAGCGACACCGCGTTGGTTCATCGCGTGCTGGGCCGTGACATTGGTAGCAAGCAAAATCTGCTTGTCTTCAACGACGAAGCGCACCACGCTTATCGCATTCGCCGCCCAGAACCGGATGAAGTTGAAGAACTGGAAATCTTTGGCGAAGAAGAAGAAAGCGCAGAATTTTTCAAAGAGGCCACTGTGTGGGTGGATGGACTGGATAGGGTCAATAAAGTCAACGGCATCAATTTTTGCGTTGACCTATCAGCCACACCATACTACCTGGGCCGGGTAGGACAAGACACTAACCGTGTTTTTCCTTGGGTAGTGTGCGACTTTGGCCTGACCGATGCAATTGAATCCGGCTTGGTCAAGATTCCACAATTGGCTGTACGCGATACGACGGGCCACGACATGCCAGGCTACTTTAACGTTTGGCGCTGGATTCTGACCAAATTGACTCCGGCTGAGCGGGGGGGCAAAAAGGGCAGTGCAAAACCCGAAGCGATTCTAAAGTGGGCGCACACGCCGATTGCCCTGCTTGGCGGATTGTGGGAACAATTGCGACAGGAATGGGAACAACACTGCGACGACCCTCGCCCACCTGTGTTTATCCTGGTCTGCAAAAATACCAAGATCGCCAAAGTGATTTATGATTGGCTGGCTGAGGACAAGTCTCCCACTGGAGTGCCAAGTGCAGGTATTGCCGGTTTTCGCAACACAAATGGCAATACATACACCATCCGGGTGGACTCGAAGGTAGTTCAAGAGACCGACACTGGCGAGGCCAAGAGCGATGAATCCAGGTGGATGCGTCTGACACTTGACACGGTTGGCAAGATCAATTGGCCACGCGATTCACAGGGACAGCCAATTTATCCTGAAGGGTTTGAAGAACTGGGTCAAAAGTTGAATCGTCCCCTACACCCGCCAGGGCGTGATGTGCGCTGCATTGTCAGTGTGGGCATGCTCACCGAAGGGTGGGACTGCAACACCGTCACACACATTGTTGGGCTGAGACCATTTATGTCGCAACTGTTATGTGAGCAGGTAGTCGGGCGTGGACTGCGACGAACAAATTACGATGTGAGCGAGGATGGCAAACTCACTGAGGAAGTCGCCAAAATTTTCGGCGTGCCTTTTGAAGTAATCCCTTTCAAGATCAATCCCACTGGGGCTGCGCCGCAGCCGGTCAAACGTTACCATGTTCACGCTATACCTGAAAAGGCCTCCTACGAAATCAAGTTTCCTCGTGTCCAGGGCTATCGGCAGGCAATTCGCAACCGGGTGACAGTGGATTGGAATCTGGCTCCGCCGCTCATCCTTGACCCGCTGAATATCCCGCCCGAAGTGCAGATGAAGGCTGTGATGCCAAATAACCAGGGGCGGCCATCCTTGATCGGCCCTGGCCGATTGGTAAGCGTTGATCTCAACCCTTATCGCTCAGGTCGCCGCGTACAAGAACTAGTCTTTGAGCTGGCTAAAGACCTGACCCGCGATTACGTCAAGCAACCAGGCTGCCAGGTACCGCCGCATGTGCTCTTTCCGCAGATCGTTACAATTGCCAGGCATTACCTCAAGGAAAAAGTGACCGTTATCCAGCCCATGAGCCTACTCGACGTGTTTCTCTCGCCTTACTATGGTTGGGTGATTGAGCGGCTGGTGGAAGCGATTCAGCCTGATACCTCACAAGGCGAAGTGCCCGAGTTGCCATTGTACGAGGTTAGCCGGGGAGCCGGCTCTACGGGGGACGTGGACCTATGGACAAGCCGTGATGTGCGCGAGGTGGTTCACTCTCACTTGAACTATATGATTGCTGACACGAAACAATGGGAGCAATCGGCGGCCTATACCATTGATACACATCACGGTGTGGAAGCGTTTGTCAAGAATGCCGGACTGGGGTTTGCTATCCCCTACCTGTACAACGGGCAGATGCACGATTACGTCCCAGACTTTATTCTACGCCTCAAATCTGCACCTGATTACTATCTGATCCTGGAAACAAAAGGCTACGACGAGCTCGCTGACATCAAAACCCAGGCAGCCCTGCGATGGGTGAATGCCGTCAATGCCGATGGGCAATATGGTCACTGGGATTATGCCATTGCCCGCAAGCCGGAGGAGGTGCGGCAGAGAATTGATGTGGCGATAAGTGGTGTAGACGCTGCCTGAAGAATGCACTATACGGAGTATTGTGCTGGAATCGCGTTTTCTGAAGGCGATTTGACGTAATTTCTTGCGAGGAATGACAACCGTTAAATCGCTCCGGCAAAAAGGCATTTTTCGCTTACGAAGCGAGAAGCGCCTTTTTATTTCGCCAGCCTTTCTACCGCCGCCCTTTGATCCGCCATGGTGCTGCGTGGTCGCAGAACGACCATCCCGCGCCGTTGTGCCTGCCTGGCGGCAGCCAGGTTAATGTTCTCGCGGCTACCGCCCGCGAAGCGTGTGGATGGCCCGGCCTGCCGCGCGTACCCCGCTTGGCGCAGGCGGGATGCCCAGTATGCGTCATACCTCCGATGACGTGATTGCCTCGCCGCGCTGACCAATCTACCTGGCGGCAGATAGGTGAAAAGATGCTTGTCGTTGACCTGGATAGGGTGGGGGCGTACTCAGGTGGGGATTGGCCAGCAGCGTCACAATCGTATTCCCTGCACGCGCGGGGGTGAACCGTACCCATCGTTGTTCGTAAATTGGCAAGGCATGTATGGATGGTGTATAATCCAACCAAATAAAAAGCGCGCTCGCGCGAGGATTCAAGGGGAGGAATTGCAGGAGTAACAGATGTGGTCATTTCGAAACAATCGCTTGCTTGAGCCAGTTGATGTGACTGTAGCCAATCTGATGGCCGCATTGGGGCGCTATCAGGGCCGGCAAGAATTATATCAACACCAGGTTCCCCAAGTGCTGGAGACGTTACGCCAGGTAGCAATTGTCGAATCCACCGAGGCATCTAACCGCATTGAGGGCATCGTCGTCCCGCCGCATCGCCTCAAAGCATTGATGGCCCAGGCCACTCCCGAAACTCGCTCCGAAAGCGAGATCGCCGGTTACCGCGACGTTCTGGCGCGGATTCACACCGGCCAGCTTGCTGTGCCGATCACGCCCGATTCCATCTGTGCTATGCACGCCGATATGTATGCCTATTTGCCCGGCGAGGGAGGCAAGTGGAAGCAGCGCGACAATGTAATCCGGCAAACGCTTCCCGACGGGCGCGAAGTGGTGCGCTTTGTACCCCTGCCGGCCGATGAAACGCCTGACGCGATGGAAGAATTATGCCATCACCTGGCGTCCACGTGGGAAAGCGAACAGTTGGATAAGCTGCTGGTTATCAATGCTTTCATCCTCGACTTTTTGTGTATCCATCCCTTTACGGACGGCAACGGGCGCATGGCGCGGCTGCTGACATTGATGCTGCTTTATGCCGCTGGCTATGAGGTTGGGCGCTACATCAGCCTGGAGCGCGTCATCGAGCAAACCAAGGAAACCTATTACGAGGCGCTGTGGAAATCGAGCAATCGTTGGGAGACCGGGCAGCACGATATGACGCCCTGGCATCAATACAGTCTCAGCGTCATTGTGTATGCCTATCGCCAGTTTGAAGACCAGGTAGGTGGACTGGTGGCCGCTCCAGGAGCCAAAGGGCAGTCAGTGCGCACAACTATCGAGACATTTGCGGCCGGGCAGACGTTTACCATTACTGACCTGGAACGGATGTGCCCAACCGTAAGCCGGGCGACTATACGGCGAGTGCTGGAGGAATTGCGCGAGCAAGGGCAGGTACAATGCCTGGGCACTGGCCGCTCGGCACAGTGGCGAAAAGTCTAAACGCGCTCATGAGCACGTTTAACGTGCTCATGATGGGTAGGATGAGCGCGTTTGTGCAGTAACCACAAACGGAGAATATCATGTCCCTGATAGAGAATCTGGAGCGTGACGGATGGCAAGATTTTTTCCAGAATAGCTTCCGCTATACGCTCAGGATACTGGAAGAGGATCGCTTCAGACAGGTAGGCAGTTCTGTGGATGATTTGAGAAGTTGGCTTACTGCGGGTGGGGTTGCGAGGGTTCGCCGCCATCTCGACGAGCAAATGGAAATGCGTCGGTTCTCTCCCGCCCGGACGGCAGCCGTGATCAATTACCTAGAGCGGCTGGTACAGGAAAATCAGGGGGCGCTTCTGGAGCTGATAGCCGAGGGGATTATTCCAGACTGCCCTACTCGTTGCCCCTCTGTTCTATCCACTCTGTTGGCGTGAACGTTGGAATAACAGCCCGGCAGCGATCCAACATCTCCTCATCCCAGGTGACCAATGTAGCCTGGCATAGCTCAGCCACCGCAGCATAGATCGAATCTGCGCCTCTGAGACGATGTGCAATAGCAATCTGCGCCGCTTGGTGAGCCAGGGGCAATTCAATCGCGACCAAGCGCATATCAGGGAAGTCTTGAACCAGCGTGATAATTTCTCCAGCCAGCGCCTCATCGCCGGTGGGCCTGGCAATCGCCGCCGCGCACTCGGCCAGAACAAGGGTAGGGCAAAACACCGTTACGGCCAATGCTTGCACCCGTTGCAAAAACTGGCGGCTGGCAGCATAGTGCTCTTCCTCGACTCGCGCGGCCGCGACAAAGACACTGGCATCTATGGTGCAATTCATCGCCGCATCCCTGTCAAGGTTTCCACTGCGCCCTTGTCGCTCTTCCAGGCGCGACTGATCTTGTGCGCCAACGCATCCCACCTGGCTTCCCAATCTGAGGTGGGCTTGGCCTCAACCGGCGCAGGCTTGAGTGAAACCATGACTGCCAGCGGCGTCCCTTCAGGGCCTATCAGAGTGATGGACTCTCCCAGGTTGAGACGCTGCAACAACTCTTTAAGGTTGCGTTCAGCCATTTCGATTGGCACGCCCATAGGTATTACATTAGACACAGTACACCTCCCAATGTCTATTTTACCCCGCAATGCCTAAACTGCAACCAGCCGGGGTTCGGGGATTTCGAAGCAAAATCCTGAATCCCCTTCATCTTCTTTATTCAGGTGAAAAGATGCTTGTCGTTGACCTGGATAGGGTGGGGGCGTACTCAGGCGGGGATTGACCAGCAGCGTCACAATCGTATTCCCTGCACGCGCGGGGGTGAACCGTACCCATCGTTGTTCGTAAATTGGCAAGGCATGTATGGATGGTGTATAATCCAACCAGATAAAAAGCGGGCTCGCGCGAGGATCCAAGGGAAGTGCAGGAGTAACAGATGTGGTCATTTCGAAACAACCGTTAACCGCATGGAGGGTATTGTCGTCCCGCCGCGTCGTCTCAAAGCATTGGAAGAAGAGTGACCATCTGCAGGGAGCCAAAAGGCTACAACAATGATTCACTTGCCAGCGCATGAATACTTGGACAAGCTCGGTATACCTTATGAAAAGGCGACCTTTCCGGTGAGCACAGACAAGGGTGCTGCCCAGGTCGCCCGGGCATTAGGCTATCGAGAACATCAAATGGTCAAGACGCTCATCTTTGAAACAGACTGCCACGAGAGGTTGCTCGTGATGGTGGGCGGGGACCAAAGCATCGTATCGCGCCACCTGAAAAAGGTAGCTGGCTCGCGCAACATACAACTGGCAAGCGCCGAGGCTGTCAAAGAGACTACAGGCTATGAGATTGGCTCGATCCCGCCTTTTTCCTGGCAGCCCGAAGGCTTTCGCTCGTTTGTAGACGTTTCTTTGCTAGCTGAGCCTGTCTTGGGTGTTGGCGCTGGTCTATGGGGAAACGAGATCATTCTCACGCCTGAAGACCTGGCCAAAGCAAGTCGCGCCATGGTTGTCAATCTGGTGGACAAGGACATGCCTGCTCTGCCAGAGCGCGCCTTGTAACAACCTTACTCCCAACAGCCAGCCCATACCAACGATCCATGCTATTGGCCGTATCGACGCGTTAAGGTCACTGCTGGCGACTCCCTCCTGACCTCACAGCTCGCTCAACTTTTCCACCGCCGCCCTTCGATCTGCCTCGGTGGAGCGTGTGTACCGCGCTGTTGTATTGATATTCTCGTGCCCCAGCAAGTCCGCTACTGTCACCAGGTCAACTTTACCCTCGCGCAACAGCAGCGTTGCAAAGGTATGCCTCAAAGTGTGCGGCGACACATCCTCAAGCCCGGCCTGCCGCGCGTACTTGTCCAGCGTACGCCACACCCCTGATGACGTGATTGCCTCGCCGCGTTGGCCGATGAAGAGATGATCGTCGTTAGCCTGGGCAGGGTGGGGGCGTACCGGGATGTACTCACTCAGGGAGCGGCGCGCCTCGGCGTTCAATGGGATTTCTCTGAATTTCTCACCCTTGCCCGAACGTACGATCAGTTTGCCAGAGCGCGGCTTGAGCTCCATGTCATCCAGCGTCAAGGCGCACAGCTCGCCCACTCTGAGGCCGGTGTTGGCCAGCAGCGCCACAATCGCCGCGTGCAAGGGCTTGCCGGACTGCTGCACCTTGCGCAGCAGCCGGTTGAGGTCAGCGCGTTCCAGGGCTTTGGGCGGGGTCTTGGCTTGTTTGACGCCCTTGATGCCGGCGGTGGGATCGGACTTGAGGATGCCGGCGCTCAGCGCCCAACGGCAGAAGGTGGTGAGCGCGGCCAGTTTGCGGTTGACAGTGGATGGCTTGAGCTTGCGCACTTTCAGGTGCGCCACATAGGCGCGCACATCTTCGTGAGTCATCTTGGCAGGCTTGAACGCTTCGCCGTAGGTTTGCTGGAACCACACGGCATACTCTCGGAGGTCGGCGAGATAGCCGTGGCGGGTGAGGTCGCTCTTGCCCTGGTGGGCGAGGTCTTTGTCGAACGCATCCAGAAAATCGTGCTTGACCATTGGGGTTCTCCTCACAACTAGGCAATTCGGCGAAGCCGAATCGGGGCGCGACTAAAATGTTATCGTGCGAATTTTTTGGTCGTTGTTTGGCCTGGCTCGTATTGAGGTGAATACCCCAAAAGGCCAATTTTGTCAAAACGAGGCATATTGTTATGATACGTTATCGTGCGTTATCAGAGGAGAGGCTAGCAAGACAGCCAACACTTTATTCATGTAGGATTGGGAAGTTAACGGGACTATGAGACAGGTAGGCAAGTGATGGTGCCGAGTAGCAAAGGGTAATCGCATATCTTGACACCAGACACTCATAGAGTATAATCGCCTATGATGTCAACTCCACTTAAACCTTATTCAAATCTGTGGATCGAGTGCGAGGGCCAGGTGGTGCTAAGCAAGTGGCGTGTTCGATTGCTAGAGGTTATCGAAGAGACCGGCTCGATCAGCGCGGCCGCCGTGCGAATGAACGTGCATTATCGCCGCGCGTGGGACAAGCTGGACGAGATGGAAAAGAGCCTGGGGGTACGATTGGTCGAGCGCCAGACGGGCGGAGCAGGCGGCGGCGGCGCCCATCTGACGGAAGCCGGGCGCGATTACGTGGCGCGCTTTCAACGTTTTGCGCAAGGCATTGACGAGGTCATCGCCAGCCACTTTCAGCAAGCCTTTGATACATAACGCGGCCGCTGGCTCTACTGCGTGTTACGAGCCTATCCAAGGCCCTATTTCTGGCGGATAAATTCTACCAGTTTTTCCACCGGCCACGTGTTGGCCACATCCTCTGCCCTGGCCCACGCCCGGCGCGCCACCGCTACGCCAAACGCCATCACGTCCAGCCCGGCGGCGTCGTGTGCGTCCGAGTTGACGGTCAGCACGTAGCCCAGCTCGAGCGCGCAGCGCGCGCGTGAATATCGTCCAGGTCAAGCTGGCTGGGGTGCGCATTGATTTCCATCATCGTGCGCGTCCGGGTTGCCGTCTGCAAGATTGCCTCGTAATCCAGGTTCGCTCCCTCATGTTGGCCGATGAATAGATGGGTGTCATCAGCCCGAACAGGATGGGGGCGTACTCGTGTCGTGGGCGTGAGTTCCGTTCTGCGCGCTATAGAAAGCGCGCCTACGGGTAGTTTTGCCAGCCAGTCAGGCCAGCAGCGTCACAATCGCCGCGTGCATGGGCTTGCCGGACTGTTGCACCTTGCGCAGCAGCCGGTTGAGGTCAGCGCGTTCGAGAGCCTTGGACGGAGTCTTATTTGTTTGATGCCTCTGTTGTCGCGGTGGGATCGGACTTGAGGATGCCGGCGGTCAGCGAGGCAGCCTGCACCACAGCCTGGGTGCTATCCTCGGGAAAATCGGACGCCACCTGGCTTTAGGTTGGCAACCACCTGCCACATGTTACAAGTATTGGGTTTAGGGGCCATCCCGACGATCATGGGGACAGCGTCCCATCCCAACTGAGTTTATCGCCCTGCTCATCGCCATCCTTCACGACAAGCTCCTTTGCACCGGTCTGGGTGTGATAGCATGCAATCCCCTCGTTCAAGAGTTCCAGGAGCCCCCGGACCTTTTTGCCGAGTTTTTCCTCCCGGCTCCCCAGTAATTGATAAAAGGGTTCCTCCGTGATGCCGGCGGCTTCATCCAAGGTCTTGCCCTTCACAAGAGTACACAACACCTCGACAGCGACATTGGCCACGGGTTCACAGGCGCAGAGATACTTGATATCTGCAATCCGGCAGTCGGCCACCTGGAGATAGAGCTGCATGTAATTGCCGGGATCGCTGCAATCAATCATCTTTGCGCCGATCGCTTCCACGAAAACGGAAGGATGCTCCAATCCACCGGCATTCGGGAAATCCTCCTTCAGCAAACGGCGATAATATTTAATGACTGTTTCATCCATGCGATTTCCTTCCCAACCTACTCTACCCCCCCTATTCTATAGATAACTCCGCTCTTTAAAGACCTCATCGAGCGTCTCCAAAAAGACATCACATTCCGCGAGCGTATTGTAAAGGTACAGAGATACCCGATAGACCATCCGGTGTTCTCGGTGCGACTTGGGGCGGGTCCAGTTCGGACCGAATTGCTCATTGAAATAGGAATGGGCGCAAAAGACGCCATCTCTGATCATAATATTGTTCTTGGCGTTCAGCTCATTGGCGATCCCCACGGCATTGGGCCTTCGGACATCGAAGGTCAGAATTCCTCCCCGCCGCGCCGCCTCTTGGGGACCCACTATTCGGAACCACCCCGCATCGCCGTAACGGCCTAGCAGCGTCTCGGTCAGGTGGCTGTTCAGCCGATGCTCGTGGGCGGTGATCCGGTCCATCCCGATTTGCCGAAGGTATTCAACCGCTGCCCCGGAGGCGATCAGACCGGCGTAATTCTGGATCCCCGCCTCGAACCGCTCCGGCGCCTCCAAAAGACGATAGGAATCGTAGGTTGCATCGCCGGCAGTGCCCCCACCCAGGATCGCCGGTTCGATGACATCGTCCCCCGCTTCCCATTCCTCGATCCCCCGTCCTACGAGTTCCCTTTTTGCGTAGAGGACGCCCACTCCCCGCGGCCCGCACATCTTGTGGAGGGAAAAGGCCAGGAAATCCACGTCGAGGGCGCGAACGTCAACGGCCTGATGCGGCACCGTCTGGGCACCGTCGAGGAGCACCCGGGCGCCATAGCGGTGGGCGATGGCAATGATGTCTTTGGCAGGGAGGGTGGCGCCGGTGACGTTTGATGTCCAGGCCATGCTCACCAGGCGCACTCGCTTTTCCTTGAAATGATCTTCGAAGGCCTCGAGGTTAAAGCCATCCCCAGGATTGGCCACAGTGTGAGCGACCTTGATCGGGCCTGACTTTTGCAACCGCAGCCAGGGAAGCAGGTTCGAGTTATGTTCCTGATCGGTCAGAAGGACCACATCTCCCGGCTTGAACCTAAAGCCCAGGGCCACCGTACTGATGGCATGGGTCGTATTCAACGTGAAGATGATCTCTTTTTCCGACCCGGCATTGATGAATTCGGCGATCGACTGCCGCGTCCCCTTGATCTCCATCTCGGCATTCCCCTCGATGCGGCGGGTCACCTCTTCGGCAAACCAGTGGTGGCTTCTCCCGCCGCCGCAGGAGGGATAGTCCGTGTAGTACTCGTTGATGGCGGCGATGACCTGCCGCGGGACCAGCGTCGTGCAGGCGTTGTCCAGATAGACGGGTGGTTTATCGTTCCGCCGTCTTTCCAGTGATGGGAAATCGTCTCGGTATATTTCCAGCAAGGTTTGATGATTCATAACTTACTACCAGCGTCCTTTTTTACACTAACGCCGCAAGCTGTGCGCGGCGGTCGGCAAAGGCGGCGTCACCGGCCACGACCGGACACTCTTCAATGGTGTGTTTTTGTTGCAGCAAGCCAAAGGCAAACGCCATGCACGTGGCCTCGCCGCAGCGTTTGCAATTGGTCTGCGGCAACAGCGTCCACACGTCCAGGGGGCGCGGCGCGCGGCGAATGGTCTTGACCGGCTGGATGGTGTCACGCTGATCCCAACACTGGTTGAGCAGGTCGCACACCGCCGAAAGCAAGTCTAGCCCTTCAGCGGTGTCTTTGACCTGGGTGATCATCACCTTGTCAGGATAGAACGTGATAAAGCCCGGCTGCCGGCGCAAAGTAAGAGTGCCTGCTTCGGGATTGAACGAGATGATATTCGGTGCGACCGCCGCCACCAGCGGCAGGACCCCATCCAGATTGCGCGAAGGTTGAGCGATCACGATGATTTTGCCGGGTTCGGCCAGACATGGAAGCGTTTTGGTTAGCACCAATGAGTCCAGGAATGACATTGTACCCTCCAGCGCCGGTCGGTGGTCAGTTTACCTCATTGCCGGCATGTCTTCAATGATGATGTCCTGCAGCGCGGCGAGTTTATCCGCGTGCTGCGGCTCGAACAGCGGTGGACAGTCTTGCAGCTTTTGCTGCGACGCCACCAATTTGAGCGCAAAGGTAAAGCACGTTGGCTGGCCACATTGCTTGCAATTGGTCTGCGGCAGCAGTTTGAACACTTGCATCGGCACAGGGCGTCGGCGCGTTTCGTAGGATGGCTCGATCTCGGCGCGGCGTTCCCACGTGCGGTTGACCAGCGCAATCAGCCCATCCAGTTCCTTTTGCGCGCCTTCGCGGTCTTGGGCATTACTCACCGCGATCTCGTAAGGGTGAAACGCCACATTATGCCCAGCCTTTTTCCACAACAGCGCCGGGGCGTCGGGCAGGTATACGGCGCCGCGCAGCGTGGCGTTGAGATAGGGAAATATCTCGCGGATGTCGGCGATCAGGCGTGCCTTGGCCGTAAAGCGTTCCGCGCCCGGCTCGCATGGTGGGGTCAGCACTTGCAGGTCGTATGTCTCGATGAGCATGTGATCTCCTTTCAATCCAATTGCTACGCCAGCGTGCGCACAGCCAATGCTCATTCATTGTCGGTCATCTGCATTGCCGGGCCAACAGAGAGCAACATCAACATGGTCATAACGATGGCGGAGGTCAAACACCACGCGCATACTGCGCGGATGACGAACGGCTCCAGATAAGTCAGGTACAGCGAGAACAAGGTGCCAAACAACGTCATACCAAGTATTGCCAGCGGCGCATAATCCGCCAGTTGATCAGAGCGGAATTGTCCCCACAGCCAGGTAACCAGGATCGCCACATAGCCTATCACGCCCAGCACTCCCACCGGCAACACGCCCAACAGTTTGGCGTACGCGCTGCTTTGCACGGCGTTGCAATCGCCCACCGGCCCGCAGACCACCGAGACAGCCTGGGTCTCCACGTACGCGAGGTAGCCAGCCACACCCAAACCAGCCAAGGCCAGGAGTGGAGTAGCCAACTCTAACCATTCCGGCATTGGGCGTGGAGGAAAACCACGCAAGCTGCGCATTACGACAACGCCAGTGTATATCAATGCGGCGACCATGGCGACCATAATCGCGATGGCCAGCGCAAAGCCGTTCGATCGAGAAGGCGCAGGCGGATCGCTGGCGGGCGTCGCAGCGACCGTTGCCGGCGTAACAGATAGCGCGACCAGCGTAGGCGTGGGCGCAGGTTGCGCGGGTGTGATAATGCCCTGCCCGGCGTCGGGACAGCCGGAGGCCGCGCACGCTTTGACCGCAGTTTCCATTTCTCGCCCGACTTGCTCATTGTAACCTACCCAGTGGCGATCACCGATAAAGGTGGTGGGCACGCCGCTCGACTCGAATCCATCGGCATTGGCCATCTTGATAAAAAGCTCGCGGTTTTCCGGCGAGTTCCACACTTCAAGGGCGTGCACCTTGACGGGATACTGCTGTTTCAGTCTTTCCAGGAAGGGCTTTTCCTCGGCGCAGTGCGGGCAGCCGTCGCCCCAGAAAAAGTAGATAATCACTGGCCCGCCGCTCGATGCGGGGGTAGGCGTTGCGGATAGGGCGGCTGCTTCCGCATGCACGGCAGTGTTCAACGTAGCCGTGGACTCGGGCGGCAACCCCTCGTCACAGATATGACACGCCTTTTCGGTCGGCGTGGGGCGCGGCGTGTTGGTTGCGGCTTGCGCGTGGACAAGCGGCGAATACGCCAACAGTCCAATCAACATCAAGGCGATTGCCCCCGTCAATACAAGATATTTTTGCATCATTCGTCCCATGCTTCAAAGATTGGCACGCGGCCAGTTTCCACGCAGCGATACGCAAAGACATACATCCCCGCCGACCAGGCCTGGTGTGGATAGCCCATCGGGCGGCCCGTCGCGCCGTGACACCACTCGTTGAATTCCCATTCTTCGTCAACGCCCTGCCGGTTAACCTCGGCCAGCTTTTCCAAAACTTGCGCGGCCCGTTCGCGCCATCCTGCTTTCACCAGCGCCGCCACGTAGAATCCGCCGACAAAGGGCCAGATGCCGCCATTGTGATATTGCTCCGGCAGGTTCAGATTGTTGTTGCGGTAATATTCGCGCCAGTCCTTGCTGCCTGGGTGAATGACCGGGTGCAATACTCGCACCGGGTATGGCTCGGCAATGCCGACCTGGTGCAGATAATCCAGGATGCGCTTTTCCTGCGCGGGATTGGCGATGCCGAACAGGATGGTCAGCAGATTGCCGAACACATCGCAATAGTCGCCGAAATCTCGAAAGGCCACGTAAGGCAAAAAGAAGGGCCGCTTGACCAGCACCGGGTCTACCTGGCTGAGCGTGTGTTTCCATTCAGTATGACCGGGACAACTCGGCCCCCATTCGCCTTCGGTCTCTGACCCCACCCACAGCACGATGCGCAGCTTGTGCCGCACGTCGCACGCCATATCGTCGTAACGCTGACCGTCCACGTGCAGCGCGCGCGACATCTCGGCCATCGCCCGCAGCGCCGCGTACCACAGCGCGTTGTCGTACAAGATATTGAAGCGGTTCGCCAGCAGGTCAGCCCAATCGGCGGCTTCGTGGACTTCGAGCAGCCCGCAGCCGTTCGAATCCTGGTAACGCAGCCACAACAGCGCCCGTTCCAATGACGGCCAGGATTGCTGCAACAAGCCTGCGTCGCCAAACGCGCGCTGTTGGATATAATGTCCCAAGATATACCACAGGTTCGAATCTATCGAACCGGCATTGGTGTGATCCAGCCGCCCCGTCGCTACGCTCACGTTGTTTGGGATGGCGCCCAACTCGGATTGTTGTCCGCCCAACGTTTCGAGCGAGACGCGTAAACAATTCTCGTGACCGGGCGAGAGGATCGCGCCCAGCGACGTGATGATGCTGTCGCGCGCCCACACGTGCGGGTAGCCTTCGGGCGAGGCCATCAACCCAATCGAGCTACATTCGCTGCCTAAAATCGCGTGAGCTTTTTCCAGGGCCGTCTCGGTAAGGGTCGTCATTTTCATCTCCTCAGGCCAGCCTCAGGAGATTCCGGCTGGCATTGATCACTGCTCAGCGCTCCGGCCAGTCAAGCATCATCACTTTGACCGGCGTGTTCGCCGGCACATGGTCGGCCTCCTCCGGCAGAATGGCCAGCCCCTCGGCCTTGACCATCGAGAGCAAAATTCCTGAACCTTGATCACCGGTCAGCCGGGCATAGGTCGTGCCATCGCGTTCCTGCAGGGTGACCCGCACATAGTGCCGGCGATTATCTTTGTGTCGAACCTCGTCTACCAGGATGGCGTCAATCGTCGGCTTGACCAGCTTGGTCTTGCCCAGCATGGTCAAAATGGCCGGCCGGGCAAACAATTCGAACGACATCATGGCCGAGACCGGATTGCCGGGCAGCCCTAGCAAAGGAACGCCACGGATTGTTCCAAAAGCCACAGGCTTACCCGGCTTCATCCGAACCCGCCAGAAGGCAATCTCACCCTCGGCTGTCAGTACCGTCTTGACCATGTCAAAGTTGCCCACCGATACCCCGCCCGAAGTCAGGAACAGATCCGCACCCTGCTCCAACCCGGCCTGAATTTTGGCGGTCAGGTCATTAGCTGTGTCTCGGGCAATGCCCAGCCGCCTCGGGATGCCGCCGTACTTGAGCACCTGAGCAGCGTTGGAGTAGCTATTCGCGTCGTGGATCTTGCCCGGTTGCCAGGGGGCGCTCACCTCAATGACCTCATCGCCGGTAGATAGAATGGCTACTCGAGGCCGACGGTGAACGGCGATGTGGGTACGTCCAAGCGCGGCGAGCATACCAATCGTGGCAGGTCTGAGAACGGTTCCTCTAGCCAGAATCACTTCACCGCCTTTGACGTCTTCACCAGCGGCGCGGATGTTGCTGCCGTGTGGATAACGCTTAAAGACCAAGATACCTTCGCCATCGTGCTCAACTTGCTCAAATGGGACGACTGCTTCTGCGCCGGGAGGGATGGGCGCGCCAGTCATGATCCGTACGGCAGTGCCAGGTTGGACGGGCTGATCTAGAACGTAGCCAGCGGCTAGATCGGCGACAACCCGCAACCGGCGCGGGGACTCGGGCCGGGCGCCGCCGGTGTCTTCACAGCGCACCGCATAGCCGTCCATAGCTGTATTCGCCATAGGTGGTATATCCATCTCGGCAATCACATCCTCGGTCAGCACGCGATCCAGCGCATCCAATATCGGAACTTGTTCCGGTTCTAGAGGATGAAAGTAACTCAAAAAACGCGCCACGGCATCTTCGACTTTAAGCATAGGATATTCGTCGCGCATTGGTTTCCCTCGTCCCATCACTATTGCGGAGCACACAGGCCGTCGCTAGGCTCTTCATCCCTGATCAGCGCAATGACGGATGGCAGGAGTGGAGCCAACACTTCCATGCCTTCACGCACGGCTTTCGGGCTGCCGGGCAGATTAACGATGAGCGTACGTCGCCGGATGCCAGCTACCCCACGCGACAGCACAGCAAAGGGAGTTCGCCGATAGCCATCCCAGCGCATCAGCTCAGCTAACCCCGGCATTTCCCGCTCAATGACCCTTTTCGTCGCTTCGGGCGTCACGTCCCGTGGCGATGGCCCTGTCCCGCCAGTCGTCACTACCAGATCCAAACCGTCTTCTTCAGCCAGCCTGGTGAGCAGGATTATGATGTGGTCTTGCTCATCAGGGATCAGGTAAGTGGCTGTTACCTGAGCGCCCATAGCGGTAATCAACTGACTGAGCAATGGCCCGCTGGCATCTTCCCGCTCGCCACGACAGCCCTTATCACTGACCGTCACGACAGCCGCTTTGATGGTATTCACTTTGCTTTCCTCTTTTCGAGCGCGGTTTTAGCCAATGTCATCATCCCCCTCTCACGCATTTTGCGTCATGCCCATCTCACTCATCGCCTCGCGCAGCCAGCCAATGATTTCCTCTCGCCTGGGGTAACGTCCAACGCAGACCAGCTTTTCGTTAACCACTAAGCTGGGCGCCATCAAGACGGACGTATATCTGAGGATTTCGCTCATGTCCTTGATGCCTGTGATGTCGGCTTGCAGGTCAGGATACTCTTTGCGCAACTGTTCCACGGCCGATACTGCCGCGCGGCGGATGACGAAACGCTCGGAATTTTTGAGGCCGAGGATTTTGACACTTGGTTTCATAATCACTCTCTTTTTAACGACGGTTTATGTGCTTGAGTGCTGATAGCACTTTGTCTGGCGTGGCCGGAAGCTCGTTGATCCACACGCCTGTCGCGTCGTGAATTGCAGCCAAGATCGCTGGGGCCAGCGGCAGGAACGGCAGTTCGCCCACGCCCCGCGCGCCCCACGGCCCCCGCGGATCGGGCACCTGTACAATAATCGGCTCGACTTCCTGGGGCACATCTAGCACGGTCGGGATGAGATAAGTACTGAGTTGATCGGTGAGCACGCGGCCCCCTTTCACCTGAAAATGTTCCATCAGCGCATAGCCCTGGGCTTGCACAACCGCGCCTTCGATTTGCCCTTCCACCATCTTGGGATTGATAGCCTGGCCCACATCGTCAGCGGACACAACGCGCAGCAGCCGCACAAAACCGGTCCGGGTATCCACCTCAACCTCGACCGCCTGGGCCGCGTAAGCATAGGCAAAGTTGGGCATTGAGTGGCCGGTCTCTTTTGTGAAGGGCGTGGTAGGTGGAGCAAGGTACTTGAACTCGCCGATGGCCGGCCGCTCCTCGGCGCGCCATTTTTCCAATGCCGCTTGAGCCGCGCCGCGAATCGCATTGCCAGCCATGAATGTCATACGTGAGGCCGACACGCTGCCCGAGTTGCCCATCGTTGCCGTGTCAGAAGCGATTAGCGTGACCTTTTCCAGCGGCGCGCCGATCGCCTCGGCCACCATCTGCGCCATCACCGTGTGTGTGCCCTGCCCCACTTCTGCCCCGGCGTGATAGGCGACGACGCGCTCGATCTCGCCCGCGCCGTGCAGTTCGATGCGCGCCCAGCAATTCTCCTGGTAGCCGAAACTAAAGCCGACATTCTTGAACCCGGCAGCAAAGCCAATACCATACTTGCGATGGGATACAGTGGACGAGGCGCGCCCTGGACGCCGCCATCTGTCTCCCGTTCGCTTCCATCCTGCTCCCTCGGCGGCGGCCTCAATCACCTGGCCAATGCTGATTGGCCCCGGCGGCGTGGTGCCCACGCCCAGCGTATCGCCTTCGCGGAGGATATTGCGCATTCGGAACTCGACCGGATCCATTGCTAGCGCCTCGGCCAGTTTGCTCATCTGCATCTCGGCCAGAAAATTGCCCTGCGGCCCGCCGAAACCGCGGAACGCGCCGGTGGGAATATTGTTCGTGTGCACCGCGTAGGTATCCACCTTGACGTGTGGAATAAAATACGGCCCGGTGCAGACGATGGTGGTGTTGCCGAGTACCTTGTTGCTGGTGTACATGTATGCCCCGGCGTCGGCGATAATTTCCATCTCGGCGGCGACGAGCTTGCCTTCACGCGTCGCGCCCCATTTGGCGCGCATGACGACTGGGTGACGCTTGCAGTGGCCGAGGATGGACTCGCGTCGGTTCCAGACGATTTTGACTGGGCGCTTGAGCCGCCAGGCCGCCAGCGCCAGCACAATCTGCACCGACATATCTTCGCGCCCTCCGAACGCCCCGCCGATGGCGGGATAAATCACGCGCACCTGCTCGTCGGGCAAGCCCAGCGAATGGGCAATCTGCGCCCGATCGGTATGCGGCCACTGCCCGGCGACTTGCACTGTCACCCGGCCTTCGTCGTCAAGGTAAGCCAGGCCAGCTTCAGGCTGAAGGTAAGCGTGCTCCTGGAAAGGCAAGCGGTATTCACTTTCAATCACTACATTGGCCTGGGTGAACCCGGCCGCCACGTCACCCTTGCGAATCTTGTAATGGACGCAGACGTTGCTATCACTGCGTTCTGGGTGAATGAGCGGCGCGCCAGGCTGCATCGCGGCGACAGGGTCAGTCACCACCGGCAAATCCTCAAATTCGGCTACAATCAAGTCGCGCGCTTGCGCGGCGGCCTTTTCCGTCTCAGCGACGACAAGCGCGATTTGATCGCCAACAAAACGGACGACATTGGCGCCAGGCCTATCTGAGCCGGGGTCGCACAACACGGGTTGATCGGGTTGTTGCAGACCGTACTCGTTGATTGGCACATCCTTCGCAGTGAACACCGTCACCACACCCGGGTAAGTCTCGGCCCTTGACGTATCCAACTGAACGATGCGCGCGTGTGGGCGCCCGGCAAATAGAATTTTCATGTGCAGCATTCCTGGCATACTCAGGTCACCAGGAAAGAGCGCCTGGCCAGTCACCTTTGCCAGCGCGTCAATGCGAGGAACGGGATGCCCGATGATATTTGTGTCACCGGTCATGATCTACCTCCCTGTCAGTTCCCCCGGCCTGGGGAAGGTTGAAGCGATTCAGAATCTCGCCGCAGCATTCCGTCACACAGGCGGGCTTGGCGTGGTAAAACGTCTGCCGCCCCTCGTGACGCAAGCCGACCAGGTTAGCACGGCGCAGGATAGCGAGGTGGTGCGAAATCGTCGGCTGGGTGACGGCAAAGTGTTCGGTCAGTTCGTTCACATTCATCTCGCGTTCCTGCAAAAGTATGAGGATACGCTGGCGCGTCTCATCGGCCATCGCCCGCAAAAAGTCGTCCGAGCTGCAGCAGAGAGCTTTCATCGGCTACTTGCTTTTCATTCGGGACAGAATGGCCGCTAGTTTTTCGTTGCCGCTGGCGGGAGGCTGCCACTCCACATGGATTGCAGCGGTGTTTTGAGCCTTGAGGCTTTCGACAAACGATTCCAGGCCAACATTGATAGCCGCCAGGGGCTGTTTCATAATGTTCAGGTCAACGGGTGGGAAAGGTTCTCCGTGAGTTCCCTCGGTGACTTGAGATAGCGCCTGAGCCAATTCACCAACATAACGTACCACGGTCGTATTGCTAGGATGCACCATGGCTCCGGCCCCCTGAAGCATCTCGATTTGCTCTGCGACATCTTGGGGATCTGCATCAGTTCCCACAGCCACGGCGACTATTTCAAGGCGGCGGCCAGTTTCTTTTGCCTTGCCGATGGCTTCCGTAATGGCCGGCGCCAGCTCGCTGGCAGGGTTAGAGTGAGCGCCGTATCCCATCACTACATCGAGGAGAATGACTGCCACTTCAGGGTCTTGAGCTTCCTGCCGCAGTCGCTGGATACGCAGCGTGTTGTCCAGCATGGGGTGCGGCCGGCCCACGGTGAATTCATCCTCGCCCAGGTCAATGATGGTGTGTTCCTGGCTGACCAATGAGTTTGCCAGCTTGTTTTGCCCCTTTTTCAGGGGCGTGTTCGAATACACTACTGGCAGGTAGGCTTGAAGCAGAAGCAAGGCTTCGTACGCCAGGGTGCCCCCAGAGAAAAGGCCGCGCAGGTAGCGTTGGCCCGCAGCAAATCCACCGAGATCCAGGCCGGCGGCCTTTTCAAGTGGCGTCTCGGCGGCCAGCTTCACGGCTAACTCGGCGGCTTCATCCAGGGTCTGCACAAAATGCAAATAGCCCATTTTTTGAGCCGGAGGTTGGTAACCAATAAAGTCAATGACGACCGGCTTTCCAATTCGGCGCGCAGACCGCAACAAATTTTCGGCTACACTGGGCGCAGGCGGTTTGGACACTAGCACAATGACCTTCGTGTCGGGATCACGCCTAAAAAAGTCCAATCCCTGGCGGGTTGTTATGGCTCCCACGGACTCTGACAGATCGCGCCCGCCAGTGCCGATCGCATGGGTCAGACCACCACCGAATTGGTGGATGCGGGAACTGACTTGCTGTAAACCGGTGCCTGCCGCTGCAACCAGGCCGATCGGCCCCTGACGCACGCGGTTGGCAAAACCCAGCCCAATGCCGTTGATGATCGCCGTCCCACAGTCGGGGCCCATCACAAACAGGCCTTTCTCGGCAGCCATTCCTTTGAGCGCAATTTCGTCCTCCAGTGAAACATTGTCACTGAAGAGAAAGATGTGCTTGCCCAGGCGCAGCGCTTCACGGGTTACGCCAGCGGCAAAGCGACCTGGAACGGAGACAAGTACCCATTGAGCTTCGGGTAACATTCCTGCTGCTGATTCCAGGCTCTTGGGGCGATAGCTCTGCCCGGCGGCAGTTGATTTACGAACCAGCAGGTCGTCTATCTTTGCCAGCGCTGCTGAGGCCGCCGTTTCGTCTTGGGCCTTGACCACGATAACCAAATCATCAGCCTGGGCCACTTGTGCTTCTGGCGGGAGCAGGTCGCTCTGAGCCAGGAGCGCCTTGTTAGCCTCAGTCCCCATGACGACGCCCGCATTTAGGACACCAGGCAATTTTGACAGAGAACCCTGCAATTGCATCAGGACAGCGGAGTCATAATAGGTCCCGGATCGAATTACTGCTTTTACTGCTGTCATCACAACCTCCATTTTAGAATCTGAGTCACCCCGGCTAACGGGTATTCACCCTATTTGGCGTCTCAACGCGCACCACACGCGCTCCGGCGTGACAGGAATCTGGCGCAGCCGCACGCCGGTTGCGTCGTAGATGGCATTGACCACTGCCGGGACGACGCCATCAGCGGGAATTTCGGCGGCGGCCTTAGCCCCGAATGGACCGGATGGATCGCGTGTGGGGATTGTTGTGGCATATTGTCTCACCGCATCTCGATAGCAGCGCCACAGCATTCGGTCACGCACTGACCACAGTCATCGCATTTATCATAGTCAAAAACAATCTTGCCGCCTAACCGCTCTTGCGCGTCTTTGACGTAACTGATGGCCCCCATCGGGCAAGCCGCAATAGCTTTGCAAATGTCTTTCTGCGCCGGGCACTTGCGCTTGATGATGTATGGTTTCATTCAAATACCTTGCTAACGGCTATGGCGATGAATGGTAGCGCCGCGAAAGCCCAACGCCGCTTCCAACATTGCCTCCGGCAGCGTTGGGTGGGCATGGGTCGTCCAGGCCAGGTCATCCGCCGTCGCGCCAACCTGAACGGCCAAGGCGCCTTCGGCAATCAAGTCCGTGACGTGCGGCCCCATCATGTGAACGCCCAGGACGCGCCCGCTGCCCGCTTCGCAGACCAGTTTTATCAACCCGTCTTGTTCACCCAGAATGCGAGCGCGCGGATTGGCAGAAAACGGGAACTGGGCGACTTGAACGTCTGCTCCCCGGTCGCGCGCTTCAACTTCGGTCAGTCCAACGCTGGCTATCTCAGGATGGGTAAAGATCACATTCGGCACCGAACGATAGTCCACCGCGCGGCTGCCCCCGGTCACATTCTCAGCGACTACCCGGCCTTCGACCATGGCCTTGTGCGCCAGCATTTGTCCGCCCACCGCATCGCCAATGGACCACACGTTTGGCAGATTCGTTGCCAGGCGCTCATCCACCGCAATGGCACGGCCATTCATCTTCACGCCCAGTTCAGCCAGGCCCAGATGGTCCGTGTTGGGCC
The DNA here is from genome assembly GCA_964651475.1 of uncultured Anaerolineae bacterium. Lineage (GTDB taxonomy): Bacteria > Chloroflexota > Anaerolineae > Fen-1058 > Fen-1058 > JBGSMF01. The sequence goes on from CAZYXV010000010.1 coordinate 127,162, forward strand.
AGCGGCCAACGGCCACCAACACACGCTCGCCCTCTACGCTCTCAACGCCTTTCGCGCCTTCAAACGCAACACTCAAGCCATTGCTTGTAGATTCAATGGCTTGTACCCTCGCGCCGGTGTGGATCGCCATGCCAGCCCGCTTGAGGGTGAGCGCGAGCCGCTTGGCGAGCGATTCATCCGTGGCGCCTGGCAACAGGCTGGGCGTCATTTCCAATACGGTCACTCGACTGCCCAACCCTTCGTAAATGCAGGCAAACTCGAGGCCAATGACGCCGCCTCCAACCACAACCAAGCGTGATGGAACGCTGTCAATGCCAAGCGCTTCGGTGCTGGTGATCACCCCTGGCTGATCCAGACCTGGGATAGGCGGCCTGGCTGTGACAGAACCCGGAGCAAGAATGACGTGCTCGGCCAGAATCTCGGACACGGCGCCGTTTCCTTCCGTAACCTGCGCCACGCCGGGGCGAACGAGCCTCCCCTTGCCTTGCACCACTTTGACCTTCCGTTCCTTGAGCAGCATCTCTACCCCACCCACCAGGCTGTCCACCGTGTTCTGTTTATAGGTCATCATGGTGGTGAAATCGGGCGCCGCCGAGGGAATGAGGAGGCCGAACTCTTTAGCGCGGCGGGCCTGGCGCAAAAGCTCCGTAGAAGTGGTCAGCGTCTTGGTGGGAATACAACCGATGTTCAAGCACGTGCCTCCCACCCGCTCGTGTTCCACAAGCACGACTTGGGCCCCCAGTTGAGCGGCCCGCAAAGCGGCCACATAGCCGCCCGGCCCACCGCCAATCACGGCTATTTGATATTCCATGGTCATCTCATATCTCCTGCGATGTCTCGTTTGCCAGAAAATCGTTGTAGTATCCAGACTGTACATCTGGCCCCTCCAAAGCCGGGAATAAATCTACTGGGTTAATATCCTGTGCGGCGGGGCGGGCCAGCGTAAAGTATTCGTGGCAGGCCAGGCGAGCTGCTTCCTCTTCAGGCTGGCCAGGATAGGGTGGATTCTGGCTGGCGTGGCACTGCATTGCCCTGACTTTGGTCACCAGGTACGCGCCTACGTCAACGGCGACGAGCGGCCTGTCATCTTGAGCTGGCGACGGCGGAATGCCACAGCCTTGTTGGGTAGCCTCCGAGTGTGCCAGGTAGTACAGCCGCGCCGGCAGCCCAGCCTGGTCAAAAGCCTGTGTCGCCAGTTGATGGATGGCAACGTGATCGGGATGGCCAGAGATGCCATCTGGGCCAAAGGTAATCACCACCTGGGGCTGGATCTCTTGCATAGCGATCACCAGCCTGGCCGTCACTTGTTTCGGGTCAGCCTGCGCCAGTTTCCCATCGCGATAGCCCAGGGACCTGACCTCGGCAATGCCCAGCGTCCTGGCGGCCTCGTATAGTTCACATTCGCGCACTTGCCCGGCGTCCTCCGGCGACATATCTACAATGCCAGCCTCGCCGCGTGTGGCGCAAATCAGCGTCACCTGCGCCCCTTCGGCGGCATATTTCGCCAGTGTGCCTCCCATCCCGAACGACTCGTCGTCGGGATGAGCCAAAATGACCAACAGCGTTCGCGTCATGACGCTGCATTGCTGGCGCGCGACATTTTCGCCTCGCTGCTTGCCAGGGCCTTTTCGAACACATCCATAATCTCTAGCACATCCGGCAGTCGTCCCGCGACGGCGAGTTTTTCGTTGACGACCAGACCAGGCGTGCGCAGCACATTATACTTGCGAAAGTCACCTGGGTCGCTCAAATGGTCCAGTGTCACTTCGGCGCCCTGGAACAGTTCGGGCTTTTGAGACTGCAGGAACTGCACCGCTGCGACGGCCAGCCCTTCCAGGATGTAGCAGTTGGCGCAGCCCGGCCCCAGAATCTTGATGTTCAGCATCATCACACCTCCTGTTTTTGTTATTTCTTCTGCGCGCAGAATTTTGCACGCTTCGCGTCGCGCACGAGCGCAGCGCCGTAGAGGGCTTCGGCGCTGCGTGGCACGTAATTTCTTGCGGCAACCATTTTCACCAGTTCGTCTTGCACCGAAGCATTGGGAGCACGTCCAAACAGGTACAGTTGCTCAAAGATTTCCGTCAAGCCCATCAGGCCGACCGTGCTGCCATTGCCGAAAAGGTCCACCTGTACGATGTCTCCACCTGACTCGCCGCAGCACTGCGACTTGCGCCACATATCCAGTCCTCGTCCAGTCATAGATTTACCCCTTCATACCATTGTCATTTCATGGTTACATGGACCCGTCTTGACCCATACCAGACTCATCAGTATCAAAGTCCCCCGCGCTCGTTTTCCAGGTGACTGCGCAACGCTTTGCGGCGCACGGCTTGCACCTGGGCCCAGACCACCTCTTTGAGAAAGCGCAGAGCCTCCGCTCCATCCTCGTCGGCCAGGAACATCTGCACCTCGGCTTGCTGTTGCTCGTCCAATACCACGCTCACTTTGGACATCTTGCCTCCTTAGGCTTGGCCTCAGGCCAGCCCCTGCTATCCGCAGCGCAAGCGCAACGCGGCTTCGACCTTTTTGGCAATCACTTCCCGCACAAAGCGGTATATCGCCTCGTCGTCATCCTGCTCGGCCAGGCGCATTGCCTGGCGCGCCTCGTCTTCGTCCAAGATAATCAGCGTCTTTTCGATTCTCTCTTTAGACATTCCATTTCTTTTTATCCACGAAGGACACAAAGGGACACTAATATTTCAAATCTTCTTCGTGAGCCTTCGTGTTCTTCGTGGATTACTTGCATCACCGGACCAATCGTTTCCATTCCAATTTGCCATGGCTGCCAAAATTGATGAGCAACCCGACTCGCAAGCCGGTGGCTTTGTTCTCGATGCACCTCCATCGCAGCGCCAACGATGGCATACACCTCGTCTTTTAAAAGCAATTCTGTCACTGCGTTTTCCCCTAATCTTTTTGTCCACAAAGGACACGAAGGAACACTAAATATTTAAACTCTTTCGTGCTTCTTCGTGCCCTTCGTGGATCACAAAGCGTCCTGGAGAGATTGGACAGCATAATCAATTTCTTCGGCTGTATTAAAGTAGCCGGGACTAAAGCGCAGCGCCCCAAGTTCCAACGTCCCCGCCGCGCGATGAGCCTGGGGGGCGCAGTGCAGCCCGGCCCGCGTCGCCACGCCAAACACCTTGTCCAGCACGGCAGCCAGTTGGTCGGGGACATAGTCTTCCACCGTGATCGCCACTACCGCCGTGCGCCGTTGCAGGTCTTGCGGTCCAAGAACGCTCAGGCCTGGCACAGCCTGCAATGGCTCGATGAGCCGGGCAGCCAGCGCCATCTCGTGGGCGCGGATGTGCTCGACGCTCCGCTCCAGCACAAAGCGTACCCCGGCCAGCAAGCCCGCGATCCCGGCCGCGTTCTGGGTGCCAGCTTCCAGCCGCGCGGGCAATTCTTCCGGCATTGTGTCGGGCCGTGAAAGCAAGCCCGAGCCGCCCTCGATCCACGTCTCCAGTTCGACACCTGCTCGCACTACCAGTCCACCGCTGCCGTGCGGACCGTACAGCCCCTTGTGTCCGGCAAAGGCCAGCAAGTCTATGCCCATCGCCTGCATGTCAATCGGATAGGCCCCGGCGCTTTGGGCGGCGTCCACCAGCAAGAGCGCGCCGTGACGGTGAGCTATCTCGCCTATCTCAGCGATGGGCAAGATCGCTCCCAGCACATTAGAGGCATGTAGCATGGTCACCAGGCGCGTGTTGGAGCGGAAACCTGCCTCTACATCAGATGGGTCAAGCGTCCCATCGGCGGCGCAGGGAACGACGCCAAGTTCGACGCCGTGCTTTTCCAACGCCTTGAGCGGCCGCCATGTGGCATTGTGCTCGATGGCAGACGTGAGCACGTGGTCGCCGGGCCGCAGCAGCCCCTTGAGCGCCATGTTGATAGCCTGGGTCGCGTTCAACGTAAACGCCACACCTTGCGGATCGGGCGCGTTGAAAAGCTGCGCCAGCGCCGCCCGCGCTTCGTCGGCGATGCGCTGCGCTTCCTCTTCCCGCCAGTGCCCGCCCCGGCCTGGGGTGGCGCCAATTTCGCGCATAAAATGGTCTATGGCCTGGTAAACCGCTTCGGGCTTGGGCCAGCTCGTGGCGGCATTATCCAGGTAAACGTCCATCGTCACTCCCAGTTTCTTCCGGGGCGATGCCGCGCCGTTGGGCCGCCTCTTGGACGCGGGGCGCGATTGCGCGCCGAAACAGCTCGACTGCCCCTTGAACATCGCGATCCAGTATGACCTGTTTCAACTCGATGATTTCCGGCGCTTCCAACGTCAGGCAAATATAGCGCGGGCGATTTGATGTTGATGTTTTGAGCGTCTCGCGCGCTGCTTCAGACATCCCCCCTCCCATTAACTTGAATTATGGACATCAAATTAATAACTCTCAACGAGCCGCCACAAACTATACAATCCCGCGCCGATGAACACCAGCGCGGCCAGCTTGCGCACCACCCGTTCGGTCTGCGCCAGCGCGTTGAGGCCGGCCGCCGCGCGTTCCACGCCCATTGCCAGCGGCACGCCCAAGGCCAACACCGGCAAGCCGGTGCCAAGGCCAAAGACGAATGGCAGCGTGAATCCGCCCGCCGAACTGAGCGCCATCGGTATGAGGACGCCAAAGTAAATTGCCGCACTGTAGGGGCAAAAGGCCAGCGCGAACGTAAAGCCGAGCAAGAACGCGCCGATGCCTTTCCATTGCGCTACGCGCTCTTGCAGCCTGACCAGCCACGTCGAGCCAATGGTCACACTTGGATGAATGATATCTAGCAACACCAGGCCGACCAAGATCAGCACCGGACCCAGGGCTACATCGGCCACATCTTGCAAGCCGCCGGCCAACTGGCTGATTTGCTCACCGGCGGCCAGCACCATCAAGCCCACCAGGCCGTAAGCCATCGCTCGCCCCAGCGTGTACAGCAGGCCGGTGGCAAGCACCGCCCGGCGGTTGGCAAACTGCCTCGCTGTGTAGCTCACCGCTGCCACATTGGTCGCCAATGGGCACGGGCCGATGGAGGCCAGCAATCCCACCAGGAACGCAGCCAGGATGGGCGCATTGACCGTGTTGATGATTTCATAAATCCACGTGCCAAAGTCCATTAACCCTCTCCAAGTGCGGCGTTGATTTTATCGCGCAGCAGCGGCAAGAACTTGGCTTCGTTGTTCAACACGATCCAAACATCGCTAACCGGACAGATGTATTCGACGCCGTTCTTGATAATGCCAAAGAAAAGCGACGAACCCGTTGCACCGTACTTGCGCGTCAGGGCGGTGTTTTGCGGATCTTGAACATCTATTGTCGTCAGGTTAACAAGGCCGCTGCTCATCTGGTCGGTGAAGTAGGTATCCAACGTCTTGCGCGTCAATCGCTCGGCTTCCTGGCAGCTTTTGCAGCGCTGTGTGCGATGAAAATAAGCGACCTCGACGCGCTCGACTTGGCCGGGTGGAAGTTGGCTCAATTGGGTAATTCGCTTGATGGTCAAGGTGATAGGATTAGTAGTTGGCGGGGTTGCCGTTGCCGACGGGTTGATTGACGGTGCGGCCACTGTCGTCGGCGCGATTGGCGCGGCTACTACTGTCGGCGTGACTAGCGCGGCCACTGACGCCGGCGTGACTGGCGCGGCGGCAGACGAGGCGGCATTTTGCGCCATCCACCCCAAGCCGAGGGCCGACACAATAATCAAGCCCAGGCCAATGGTCGCCGCCAAAACGACGCGGCGATTTGTGGAGGTTTGAACGGGGGCTGCCGCCGGCTTGCCGGTGGAACGCGGCTTGTTTCGGTGTTTGGTCATAATATTCTCTCCAGTTTTATTCGTTTTTCCGAATGGTATTTTGCCAAAAGAGGGACGGCTATTTCAGCCGCCCACGGCAAGGCAGGTTGAGAACCTGCCCTACTTGCTCTTGCGCGCGTAGAACGAGGCATATTCTCGGCGCAGCGCCGCCGCGTATTTGGCTTCAATTTCTGATTTGGATACGATGTAATTCTTTTGCGCGCGCACCATGCCAACCAGTTCTTCATCGCTCGCCTCGTCGGGCTTGCGTCCCATCGCCAGCAATTGCTCAAACACAACATTCAAGCCCATAATGCCAACCGTGTGCCCTTCACCCAGTCGCAGTTGGGTGATGTTGCCGTCGCTTTTGGGGCAGCACGCGCCCGTCATTGTCGGTTGTCCGCTCACGCTGCACCTCCTTCGCACCATTCACGCAAGGCTTTTTCGATGCGCTTTTGCCCTCCATATCCTGCCGAGATGACTTGTCCATCTACCACCAGCCCCGGCAGCACAAGCAGCTCATACTGAGCAATCTGTTCCAGAGCGTCCACACGCTCTATCGCCGCATCGAGACCCAGGCGAGAAACCACAGCCCGCACATCAGCTTCCATGTGTTTGCACGCGGCGCAGCCAACGCCGACAATCTGGATCAACATGGTTAACTCAGCAGCAGATAGGCACGCTGCACAGCCAGCAGCACCAGCGCCAGCGCAAACAGGCGACTGAGCGTGAGCGATTTGACACGCCGGGCCATAAACCGCGCCCCCAATTGTGCGCCCACGATGGCCGTAATCGAGGTGAGCGCCAACATCAACCAGTCGAACTGCGCGTTGCCCAGGTGCGAAGCAAAAGCCGAAAATGACGGCAGCGTGACAATCACGCTGTTGGTGGCGGCAGCCAGGCGCGCCGTGTAGCCTAGCAGCACCAACGTCGGCATCAGCAAAAAGCCCGGCCCCACGCCCAGAAACCCGGCGAACACTGCAATTGCCGCGCTGAGCAATCCGCCTTTCACGCGCGTTCCATCGGTGATGACCGGCGCAACGCTGTCGTCCATCTTGGGCGGAAAGGCCATGCGATAAGCCAGGAACAGCAGCACCGCGGCGTATATCCACCATACGATGGTCGTCGGCACAAACTGCAACAGCCACACGCCCAGCGGCGCGACCAGTGTGGTGATCACGAGCAGCGGAATGGCGGTGCGCCAGTCTACCATCTTGGCGCGCGCGAATGCGACCGCGCCCGAGATGGCCGTCAAGCCATTGAGCCACAACGACCAGGGCATGATCACGTGTTTCAGCTCAAACCCGAACAGCCCCAACACCGGCGTGGCAATAAAGGCCACGCCCAGTCCCATCATCCCAGAGAGGAATGATAGGACAAACAACAGTAACGAGATCACAAAGTATAACATCGTTAGTATCCTTTCATTTCCCAAATATCCGCTGCGCTGTCGCCTCGTCCACGCGGCACTCGGGCTGGATCAGCACGCCGAATGGATTGACGCTGACGCCATCCACCAGGATGCCCGGCGAGGCGCGCATGTCATGCTGCGCGGCCAGCGCCTGGCCTTCAGATGATTCCAGCTCGATGTGCGTGAACGGAATGTTATGCGCCTCAAGATACTCGATCACCTTGCGGCTGCGGCGACAGCCCGGCGCGGGCAAGATGACGATAGCGCGCTTGTCCACCTAATCCTCTTTCTCGCCACTGACCAGGCCCACCGCGCGCAGGATAGAAAGTTGTTGAGAAACGTAGGCCTGATGACTCAACGGCTTCGTCCTCATCCAGACCACACGCCAGGAGCGATTCCAACTCTTTGCGGTTGACGGTACCGATGGCGGCCTCGTACGTCACTTGGGTCTGGTCATCGCGCACGATGACCAGCGGCGTGCTGGTTCCTGCCAGGCCAGTGTGATGCCAAGCCGCACCCGCTCCGTGATTGAAAGACCAAGCAGGTCGCGGCCATCGAACAGGATGCGGCCCGAATCCGGCGCATAGCCTCCGCAGCCCATCAAAGTGTACGCCAACGACGATTTTCCAGAGCCATTCAAGCCCAGTAGCGCGTGAATCTGGCCTGCTTGTACACTCAAGTTCACGTTGCGGAGGATGTCGCGCCCCTCGCGGCGCAGCGACATGTTCTCGATTTGCAACAGATCGGCCATTATGAATCTTCCCACAATTTGTGCTGGGTTCGCTCCACCTTGTCTTTCGCGGCGCGCGCCGCGTCGTGAAACAATTGCGACACCCATGCTTCGTCAACTGTGACCAGGGGCGTCAGGGCTTTGATCTCGGCAAATGCCAGGCCGGTTTGCAAAACTAGCGCTGCTGTGCCTAGCATCACTTGCGCTGCGACTTGCTGGGCCGACTCGACCTCAAGACCAGCCTCGACCCCCGCCTGTGTCATCCCTTCCAACACTGGCAGCACGGAACGCATAGCCGCGCCGGTTAATCCAACGCACCAGTTCATTTGCTCGTCATGCACGACGATGGTTTCGCCCAACGCAGCCAGCAGCGTTTCTACCAGCGCCCGCGCTTCCGGCGTAACCGACGTTCCAAAAGCGACCGGATTCATCCCGCGCCCGACGAGCGAGGGGGCATTCGGCATGACCCGCGCCACGCTCACGCCAGGCGGCGTCAACGCCTCCAGACGCTCCAGGGGAACCGCCGCAGCAAAGGAAACGATGACCTGGCCTGGCCTCAGCCACTTTAGCGCCTGCACCACCTGAGGGATTGTTGGGGGCGGCGTGGCGATCAGCACAGCGTCGGCGGAGCAGGCCATTTCGTCGGTCAACGATACGACCCGCACGCCAAACTGCGCGGCAGCGGTCTGCCCTCGATCAGGATCAGAATCGTACACGGTCAGGTGATCGGCCGGAACGCCCGCGGCGTGCAATCGCTCAAGCAAGATACGGCCTATATTGCCCGCGCCAATCACCATCAGATGTTTATCACGCAACATGTTCACGTCCTTTTGAGTCAATCTGGGCCTGGCTGCGCTCGCAGCGAACCCAGCGCAAACACCGGGCAAATGTCATGCAGTTCACGCACGCCAGCCGCCTGGCAGACCTCGACGGCCACCAGCGTGAAGCAGCCAGGCGGCAACCAGATCACTTGAGCGCCACTGGCGATGACGTCCGGCATCATCCGCTCAGTGATGGCGGGCGCCAGGGCCACTACGACTACATCGGGCCGCGCCGGTAAAGCGCCAAGCGAAGGGTAGCAAGTATGGCCTTCGATCTCGGCGTACTTGGGGTTGACCGGATACACGGTATAGCCGCCGGATAGCAATGTGGCGAACACCTCGTGCCCATACTTGTCCGGTTCGCGCGAAACCCCAATCACGGCAAACGATTTGTATGCTGTGAGTATCTCGTGTGCTGTTTCGAGCATGTGTACCCCCAATCCAAATGTCACGGACACCGAATCATGCCTTGCGCCCACAGGCAGCCGCCGCAGGTGGGAAAGGCGCTGCCAAAGCAATCTTCTTCATTGGCCTCGGATAGGGCGCAGCCGCCGCAGCGGGTACAGGGCGAAAAGTCAAATGTCTGCACGCGCTCGCGAAAGGCCCCATAGTCTGGAGCGTTCCATATATCGGCCAGGCCGCGCTCGTTGATGTTGCCAATGACATAGCCGCGCGAAAAGCGCTCGCGCTCGTTCAGATAACTGGTGTAATTACGTAATAACGGCAGGCACGGGCTGAGGCGCCCGTCCCAACCAATAGCGGTTGCGCCGCTTTCAATGAATGGACAATAGTCGTTTGTCTCGCTCGGGCTGGCCCCTGCCAGGCTCAGGCTGCGCCCACTGCGCATCGCGCGATAAAGCGGCTCACGGGTAGCGTCGTTCACGTCCAGCTTGGGCAGACATATTTGCGGTATCCGTGTTGCAGACAGGTGAACCATGCCGGTCAACACGCGCGAGTACAACACCTCATCGCGCATTTCGGCGGTGTGCGGCAGTACGTTGCTCACCAGGAAGCGCGTCGCGCCCAACTGTCCGCCCAGGCGCAGCACGGCGGGCAAGTCAGCCACGTTGCGCTTCATCGCTACAAACGCAATGCCAATGCGCGGCGTGGGAATGTGGGCCGGCGCGCGCGCCTCGCGAAAGGCAAAAACATTTTCAATCACTTGCGGCAAGGCGGCGCCCAATCGCACATCGGCATAGCTGGCCGGCGTCGCCCCATCCAGCGAGACCCACAGCGCATCCAGGCCGGCGTCAATCAGGCGGCGCGACACGTCCGGCATAAGCAGCGTGCCGTTGGTGATCAACTCTACCCACGCGCCGAGCGATTTGGCCCGCGCCACCATTTCGACGATGCCAGGATGCGCCAACGGCTCGCCATAGCCGCCAAAAAAGATGCTGGGGCAAGGGTTAAAACCGCGCAATCCATCCAGGATACGATCAAATGTCTCACCCGTCATCCGGCCAATTGGCTCATCCCACACATTGCGGATGCAGGTGCGACATTCCAGGTTGCAGGCGTTGGTCGGCTCGATGTACACTTTGGCCAGGTGCGCGGCAGACTGACGCAGGTGCAGGGTATTTGCCCTTTCGTCAACGTGAACGCGCGCGCCTGGCCTCAGCCCATAACGAGCAGCTATTTCAGGTGGGAATACCAAGCGCCCTTGTTCGTCTATGTAACCTTGCAAGGACCTGGTTCCAATTACACGAGCGCGCTTGTCAGCCAGGCGGTCACTTCAGATTGGTTTGGAATGCGCCCGGCGCATACGAGTTTCTCATCAATGACGAGGCCGGGCGTATAGAGCAGCCCATACTTTTGCCACACCCTCCGGTCGGTCACCTTCTCAATGTGGGCTTCCAGACCTAGAGCGTCCACCGCCTGGTGAGCGATTTGTGCCACTGTGGCGCAGTTGGCGCAGCCGGGACCAAGAACTTTGATGGATAGCATTTTTCTTTCTCCTGATTGAATTAGAGTTTTCGACGCAGCGGCAACTGGCATTGGCGCCGCTTGTTTCTTTTCACAGTCAATGCACACAGCAGTGCTTCGGTTCGTCCAATAGTTCAGCCCACACACGGGGCACGTCACTTTGCGCAATCCGGACATGGCGTCCTGGCGCTTGGGGCGCATTTCGGGCGGAAGCCCCGCAAATGGATCGCGATTGCAGGCGCAGCCGCCGTCGCCGGGTTTGTCGCTCATAGAATATTTACCTCCGGTTCTACGATAATGTTGCTCTTGATCGAGTTGGCCACCAGGCTATACTTTTGGGCCGATTCGAGCGCGCGCCGCACGCGCTTTTCGATGGCCGCTTTGTTTTCCTCGCCAGCGCGCGCAACAATCTTGGGGCGCAGTACCACCTGGGTAAAGATTTCGGTGCGGTCAAGCTCGATCAGCTTGGTGCCTTCGGCGTAACACTCGTAAGACACCAGGTCTAGCTTGAAGCGTTCCGCGGCCCAGAGGAACATCATCATCACGCACGTATTGACGGCGGCCACGAACGCATCTTCGGGCGTCAGCACGCCTGGATGTCCTTGTGCATCGGGAGGAGCAGAAAAGTCCATCTCTGGCCCGTTACCCAGCTTGATGTGTCCCCAATGCTCGCCTTTCCAGGTTACCGTTGTGTTGTAAATTGCAGTCTTGGACATGTTTGTTCCTTATTGCTCGTTGCCGGTTGCTTGTTGCTGGTTACTGGCCTGGCAATAATCGGCGTATTCACGCAAGATCGCCTCGGTATACGCTGCTTCTTGCCCGTCAGGAACGGAATTGTAGATTTTGATGGTCTGCATCAACTCAGCCAGTGTGCCGTCCCCAGGCAATTTGCCCGCGTCGCGGAACTGCTCAAATATCAGCGGCAATGCGATGAGTGTAACCTCTTGCCCATCCACTTGAACTTTTTGAATTGGAATGCCCGAGCCACACGAGCACGTGGCAATCTTGGATTCTGTTTCTTTAGCTGGCTGTGATGTTTCAGCCGCTTGGCCTTGCTTGCGATCCCACTGGATGCCGAGCAGTCCATCCACTTTTTGAGCTACTTGCTCGGCTACAGCCTCTACTGCTTGCTGCCCCGTTGTGTTCAACCGCCGCGCTGTGCCAAGCAAAGAAACCTGGTTTCTCCCAGAAACCAGGTTTCTGGTAACATCGGTGACCACGATGCTGGCCGCCGGCTTGCCGCTGTACATTTCCGTGCCGCGCGCCGCGCAGCGCTTGTCACAGCCGTCAATCGCAATCGTCGGATAAAAGCGCGCAAAAGCGCGGTCACCTTCGCCACCAGCCAAAAACAGCGGCAGGCAAATCGTCACCGTTTCATCCGGGCGCAACTGCTCAAGCACCCTCAGCGCCGCCATGCGTGTCACCGTGCCTTCGGCCAACTCTTCGCCAGAGCAGGCCACAATACCAACTTTTTTCTTGGGCAAATCAGGCATGTTGTATCTCCTCTTACACAGAGCCTCACGGAGGATTCACAGAGGAACGCAGAGATTTCAGGGATTTCTCTGTGTATCTCTGTTGTCTCCGTGTATCTCTGTAACCAGCATATCATCTACTAACGTTACTACTTCTTCCGCCAACGCTTGCGCCAGCTTTTGCCCGGCCTCGTTGAGTTCGGCAATGCCGGCCGGCTTGAGCTCGCGGTGGCGGCGAAAGACATCCAGCACCGCCAGGTCGTGTGCCACCGTCCCGCCCGACTCCTTCACCATCTTGGTTGCGCACGCCAGCTTGCAGCCATCAATCGTAATGGCCTGAGCGCCGCTCACATCCGCACGCGCCTGCTCATCACCCAATACTAATAGCGACAACGGCACGAGCTGCGTCGTCTCTGGGCGCAAATCCTCCGCCACAATGTACGCGCCCTCGCGCGATACTGTGCCGTAGCTTTTGCCGATGCCGCTGCAAGGCACAATCACAACTTTCATTGCTTTTTCATTTCCTCCTCGGCCTGTTCCTTGACCAGCGCGTAATACGCCTGCGCGTCCATCAGTCTGGCCTTGTCGCTTTCCCAATCGCTCAACTCTACAATAACCATCCAGCCCTTGCCATAAGGGGCTTGATTGACCAACTCCGGCGCGCCTTCCATGTCGGCATTGACCTGCGCAATCTTGCCCGTCACTGGCGAAGGCAAGGCAATCGTCACTTTGATTGTCTCGACGCTGGCAAACTCGTCGTCGGGCGCAAGCATGGTGTTTGCAGGTTTCACCTCGACAAACGCCATGTCGCCGCTGCGTTGCTGGGCAAAGTCGGATAGCCCCAGGCGTGCTAGTTGGCCTTCCAGCCTGACCCACACGCCAGCATCGGTGTAATACACATCTTCAGGTATGCGAAACGTAAACTTGTCAACGGTCAATTCGAGCATGGTATACTCCTTTTACATTCCTTCAATTGAATGAAATGGCGCAAAAAAAGAGATCCCCATCAATCGTCAATGGGCTATGGACGGGCTGCACTTGGGGCAACTGCATTCTTCCGACCCGGTTTGTGGCAGCGCAAAATTCAGCCTGTGACCTTGTTTTTGCGCCTGGCGGCTCGCCAGGCTGCGCGCCACATCCAGCACGGCGTACACGCTGGAATCGCGCACGCTATAGTACACGCGCAAACCGTCCTTGCGGTCGGTCACCAACCCCGTCTTGCGCATCAGCATCAAGTGCTGGGAAATGTACGATTGGCGCTGCCCCAACATAGCCTCCATGTGACACACACACTGCTCGCCGTCGCGCAACAGGTCCAGAATTTGCAGCCGGACCGGATGAGCTAACGCTTTGAGCAGCTCAGCCTGAGAATCGTAAGCATCCATCGCGCCTCCACTGTATTAGAAAAACCGAATATATTATAATTGCAACTCACCCGCCTGTCAAGGTGGCGTTTGTCACGGGCCGACTATGATGCATGCGAGGTTGTCAGTTGCCTGACCCTCCGCAGCGCGGCTCAACCTCAGAGACCATTGAGATGCACTAGCTGCTCCACCCGTTTACGAATGGCTGGACTGCTAATTTTGCCGCCTGACGAAAACAACTCGCCGTTGACGTACACCACCGGCAATTGCGCGCCAGGGGGTAATGATGGACAGGCTGGATTGAACATGTCAAAGTATTCCACCCGCACTGCTTCGCCAAAGCGCGCGGCCAGTTGACCGGCCGTCCAGGTAGCCACCTCACGCCAGGTATACTCCGAACGGGCTGAATTTGGACTTTTCATCACGCTCAATTACGCTTGGAGAAAAGTCCAAAACCTACCCGTTCGTAGTATATCTTGCACACCCCCGGCGCAAGCCACCGGCGAGCCAATGATTTGAACGATAACGGGCGTGCCCATCAACAGCAGCCCGGCCCGGCGTCCGGCCCGCAAGCCGGGAGCGAGAGGCTGCCCCCGTCGCTGCCGCGAATGACCAGCCCGGCAGTGATGACCTGCCGGATCTTTTTATTGTGGCACTTGGGGCACTCGGGCTTTAGGCCCGCCTCTTTCTCTTTGATAGAGGCGCGGACCTCAAAGGTTTCACCACACTCCTCACACTGAAAAGCGTAAAACGGCATATCACTCCTTCTGTTTTTCTGAACTAGTTTTCGCAAACTCACTCAACGCGGCCAGGATAGCGCCAGTACCCGCCATGCGACCCTCGCCCACATCGCCGGTGGCCTGCACGCCCTTCTCTGGCGGCAGGACCCGGTAGCCAATGCCCTTTAGTATTTCAAGGTTGCGCTGTAGAATGGGGTTGGCCCACATTGTATCGTGCATGGCTGGAGCCAGCAGCACTGGGGTTGTGGCAGCAGCAAGCAATAGAGTCACTGGATCATCGGCCAGACCGGCCGCAACTTTGCCGATAAAGTCAAATGTCGCCGGGGCCACCAGCACCAGGTCGGCCAGGCGCGCCAGGTGGATGTGCGCCAGTGGATCTCGTTGAGCGTCTTCAAAGATATCGGTCCACACGGCTGTGCCGGCTGCGGCGGCCACCGTCAGCGGCGAGACAAAGTGCGTGGCGGCCGGCGTCATGACGGCGTGCACCGTCGCCATATATCGAAAACGCAGTTGGCCAATCAACTCTGGCAAATAGTGCGCCGCCACTCCGCCAGTGACGCCAATGACAATGGTTTTTCCGGCCAGCATGTCAACAACTCGCCGGGCCGGCCAGCGACGCAAAATCCACGCCGAGCAACTGGCTGATCTCTTGATTTACCTCAGGCAAATAAGCAATGGCCGCCTGCTGGGCTGCGGCATAGTCCATGATGACGGAATTGGATTGCACCTCGCGCTGGAGAGCGCGCAGGTGACCTATATCGTCCTGTGTCACCATGCCGCGCGCCTGGCGGACGCGCAGCTCGGACTGGGCCGCTGTGAGGCGTTCCAGCAAGGCGCGCGCCTGGGGATCGGCTTCCATCCGGGCTTGCGCCTGGTGATACAGAACGATGGGCTCGGCGTTGAGCAGTTGCTCGGCCAGCGTCTCGGTCGCAGCCAGCAAGTCGGGCGGCAACATAACAGTTGAATCGCTCATGTCATCCTCCATTTAGCAGCAGCCCGGCCCGCAGGCAGCCGTAAAGCTCAAGCCAATGCGTTGGGAAAGCACATTGGCGGCGGCCTGGCAGAGCGCTGTGAGATCTTCTTGCGCCTGCAGGTAAGCAGCGACGGTGGGATCAGAAAGGAACGCCTGCCGCAGCTGTTCCAGCTCAGCCTGGTCCTGGGCGCTCACGGCGTTGAGCATCAGCACTGCCCGTAGCGACATTTGTTTAGTCTGATATGCTCCGATGGCGCGTTGGGCCGCCTCGTCCTGGCGTACTCGCTCGCTGGTCTGTTCAAAGGCTTTGAATTGGGGCGTCTCGACCAGCGCGGCAGCAAAGTTGCGGGCGGCCTGCTTCACCACTATGGGCGGGGCGATTTCCAGTTCGTTCAGTTCATTGTAGATCATAATTTTTCTCCTTATTTCTTGTCACGTCTGGGACGGGAATAACGTTTGGTCAGTGTGCGGCAAAAAGAGCGCCGCGGTGTATTCTTCAAAGTAGCGCGGTTCCACGGTCAATTCCAGGCAGGTGATGGACGAGGCGATTTCCTGAGCGCGCCGCCAGGCGACGCGGGACAGAAGGGCGGCGCGCGCCCCGGCGAGGGAACTGTTGCCAATGAACTGAATCCGTTCGCGCGGGATGTCGGGCAAAAGGCCAATGCGCACGGCCTGCTCGATTTCCAGCGACTGGCCGAAATTGCCGGCGATAAAAATCCGCGCCACGTCATCAAAAGTCAGGCCGGCGTTGGCAAGCAGGATGCGCGAACCGGCGTAGAGCGCGGCTTTGTCGCGGATGAGGTTTTCGACGTCGCCCTGCCGCAGGCGGATGTCTCTCCCGACGGCGGTTTCATCCGCCGGGACGAGCACGATTTCGGGGTGTCCTTCGCGACGGCGGGCTTCAGGCAATGCAAGATTGACCCTGCCGCTGCAGTCAATCATCCCGCTTTGCAGAAACGCGCCGAGTGTCTCGATCAATCCTGATCCGCAAATGCCGCGCGGCGGTTCATCGCCGACGGTGTGGTAGACGAGGCGCCCATTCTCAAAGTGCATGCGGTCAATAGCGCCTGGCTGCGCCGGCATGCCCCATTCCAGACCACACCCTTCGAAGGCTGAACCGGCTGAACCGGAACATGCCATCAGAAACTCGCGGTTGCCCAGCACCGTCTCGCCGTTTGTGCCGATGTCTATCAAGATCGAAAGCGGCTCTTCCTCCGCGATGCGCGTCGCCAGCAGATCGGCAGTCACGTCACCGCCAACGTAACCGCTTGCCGCTGGGAAGAGATAGAGCGGCGCGCCTTCGTTGATCCTGATCCCAGCGGCTGCCGCGTCCATGACTGGAAAGGCGGTCGCTGCCGGAACGTAAGGCTCGCGGCGAATGCTACTCGGGTCGAGGCCCAGCAACAGGTGCTGCATAACGGTGTTGCCGGCAATGACCGCCGCCTGGATAAGATGGCTTTCCAGGCGCGCCTGGGCGCAAAGCCCGGCGACTATACTACGAACGGGTAGGTTTTGGACTTTTCTCCAAGCGTAATTGAGCGTGATGAAAAGTCCAAATTCAGCCCGTTCGGAGTATAGTTCGCTAATTGTTTTCACAACTGCTTGCCGAAGCGTTGCCAATCCACCTGGCTTTTCCGCATACATCATTCGGGAGGTCACGTCCGTTCCAAACTCTCGCTGCGCGTTGTAGGCCAGTTTAGACGCAATCACCTGGCCGGTTTCCACATCCACCAGCTCTGCGACAATGGTCGTGGTACCCAGGTCAATGGCCAGGCCGAGCAGAGGAGATGTGTCGAAACCAGGCCTGATAGATACTGCTCGCCATGCGCTGCCGGTATCTGCAAGCGTAACCTTGACATGCCATTCTCCCTGCCGCAACGCCGGCCCTATTTCGCGCAAGACTGCTAGGGTCGCTTTGACAGGGTGATCAGATAGGAGAGGGCGCGCGGCGCGCTCCAGACGTTCCCAGTCACTGGTTGTGTCTTCTAATGATGCAGGAGAGACGGTTAGGTCAATGCAGCGGATCAAGGGTTCTTGGGTCATTTTATCCTTTTAAGCAGTTGGCTGATATCGCGTTCAATGGCATCCCGCACTGTGCGGAACGCTTGCATAATTTCCTCATCCGTCCCCTCGGCTTTTCATCTTTCTTTCTCGCAAACAAAAATTACGTGATGGCGATGCTCAATCTTTTCACAGCTCGCACAATGGCGCGCCAGCAATTCAGGCAGCTTTTTCTCAAACCCGCCATCAAGGTGGCGAGTGATCTCACGGCCGGCCGTATTAAGTTCGGTGATGATGATGGCTCCGCCATCATCACAAACGCGGAACATTTCTGTCAGGACTGCTGCGGGGTTAGCCGTATGGCATAAAGCATCAAAGGCCACTGCGGCCCGATACGAGCCATCGGGGAAAGGCAAGCGAGCCGCGTTTGCGTGGCGCACTTTCAGGTAACGGGCCAACTTGCCAGTCGCCCGTTCCTGGGCGATGCGCACTGCGCTTGAGGCCTTATCTACGGCTATCACCGAAAAACCCTGGCGGGCCAGCGTCACAGCCATGCAAGCGCACGCGCCCGTGCCCACATCTAGTACTGGCCCGCCGTAGCGCTGAACCAGCGCTGCCACTTGCTCCCGCACGGGCGCTTCGTCGTAGCCAGCTTCGCCTAGCATAGCGCAGGTTTCCGCGAGGTGATCCACTAATTCGACAATGGCTTTCAAAGGAACAGTCTTGCGCTTCAAGAGTCAATTATTTTCTTTGGTTCCCAAGACCTGGTCTCCCAGCGATTGGAGCACCGTCAGTCCTTTCACTTCGTGCGGCAGAAGCGGGATTTGCAAAATGGGAACGCTAAAACGATCGGCGATCTCGGCCAGGTATTTCTCTTGCATCGCGCGACGCGCTTGCGTGTACGGCGTGGTACATTCTTCCGGCGGCAGGACGAGATTCGCCACCACCAGGCCTGGCTCGATGCCGACGGTGCCAAGTTCCTGCGCGGCGCGATAGGCCTCGACGATGGGTGTGGCTTCGGGGTACATGACGAACGCGAACGTGCTGCGCTCTGGGTCGCGCATCATCTCGATCACCTGGCCAAAACGCCGCTTGGCAACGTCGTCCGCGGCGGCGGTGTCCACCGTCGCAAAGATTTTGACGTCGAGCTGCTTGCTCCAATCAACCGGCAGTTCCAGCAAGCGCAGTGTGTGGCCGGTTGGTGCAGTGTCGAACACAATGCTGCCCCATTGCTCTTGCGAGGCAAAGTCAATGAACTTGTCAAAGGCTGCCATCTCTTCCGTGCATGGGCTGTCTAACTCTTCGGCCATTGCCCTGATCGCTTCCGGGGGGCGGCCACGCTGGCGAGCGTCTTCAAGAATGCGGGATTTGTATGCTTCAGCCGCGCCTTTCGGGTCAATCTTGGCGGCCCACAGATTCGGCACGCCGGCAACAGGTTTGGCTTCGTCGCCCACAGGCACGCCTAACACATCGCCCAGATGCGCGGCGGGGTCGGTTGTCAACAGCAGTGTCTTGTGCCCCTGACGCGCCAGCCAGACTGCCGTCACGCACGAGGCCGAGGTCTTGCCCACGCCGCCCTTGCCGGCGAAAAAGATCACTCGCCGGTGGCCGTTTGGCTGAATACGAGACAAAACAGCGCGGCTAAAGAGAACGGCCTTATTTTGTTTCGACTGGTGGGTAAGCGTCTGTGTCGGCGGGCGAGATTTGCCATCCAGCAGCATCTCGGCGACCTGGCGCAGGCGAGCAACGCCCTTAATTTCTCCGTCAAGCAGTGCCATGCGGCGTGCCGGCAGTGGCAACTCGCGCGCGATCTGATCGAGATAACGATTCTGCATCGCCACGCGTTGGGCAAAAAAAGGATTGGACGCTTCTTCGGGCGGGAGGATGCCGTTGATGATGATCTGGTGCGTGTGGATGTCGAGCTTGGCCAACTCAACCGTCGCCCGCTGCGTTTCCTTGATCGGCGTCGCCTCGGGCTGCAGGACAAAGACAAACGTCGCCTGGGCCGGGTTGCGCATGGCAGCCAGCGCCCGCTCGTACTTGTGCTTGGATTCTTGGATCGCTGCCGCCGGGCCGAGACAGGTTTGCCCGCTGCTGGCGCTGGCTTGTTCGATAGCGCGTGACCACTCGGCCGGCAATTCCAAGAGGCGCAGTGTGTGGCCGGTGGGAGCAGTGTCAAAAATCACGATATCAAACGCCTGGCCGTTCGCAGCCGGAATATCCAGAAAATCCGTAAAGCGATCAAAGGCGGCCACTTCGGCTGTGCACGGGCCGCTCATCTGCTCTTCGATCACCTGCACCATCTGCGGCGGAAAAACAGCGCGGATGGGGGCCAGGGCGCGGTCTTTGTATTCTTCGGTGGCGCGGTCAGGGTCAATTTCCATCGCCCACAAGTTGGGCGCGCCTGCAATTGGCACAACCTGGTGGCCGATGGGTTGCTCAAACACGTCGGCCAGGTTCGAGGCTGGGTCAGTGGTGACAATAAGCGTGCGCTTGCCTTCGTCGGCGTAGCGCACGGCGGAGGCGCAGGCCATCGAGGTCTTGCCCACGCCGCCTTTGCCGGAAAAGAAGATGAATTGAGTATTCACGCGATTGCTCCATTGAGATGAGATTTGACTTCAGCCAGCGTCGGGTATGCGCCGATTTTGATGATGCGCTCTTGCACAACAGTGATAGGCAGGGCGGCCATTTGTTTCTCGCGCACCAGGCGCATAACCTCTGGGTTGCTCATAAAGGCATTTGGTTGGCTGGTCATCTGGTATCGCTCCACGCGCACTCCCTCGGCTTGCAGCGCTAATATCATCTCGTTCACGTCCAACAAGGTTTGATCAACCGTCGGCCCACACATGCCAGAGGGGCAGCACAGGGGCGGGTCGAAAATTTCGACGCGCGCACCAGTAGCGTGCGCGATTTGTGTCGGGTCAATCAACATCACAGTATCACTCATAATAGTTCAACTCCTCTTGAAGTATTTTGGCGAAAAAACAACGCCGTTCAGCGACTCGTTACACTCTGTTTCACAATCTCATCAAATTGCGGCCCGCACAAAGCCTGACGTGGTTGGATTCGTTCAGGATCGAGAAATGCTAACAACCGCAGGCGCAGTTCAATCAGTGTTTCCTGGTTCACTGAGTAGTAAATCCAGCGCGCGTCGAGCGGGTCGCGCTCAAAATTCACCAGGCCAGCCTCGCGTAGTATTTTGAGATGGTGCGAGATCAGGTTCATTGGCAAGCCCAGGCGATCGCCCAAGTTGCAGTTACACTGCACACCTTCCATCAGCAAGTCGAGGATTGCCAGCCGAGTAGGGTCGGCCAGCACTTTGAGGCCGTCGGCAAGAGTAAGCATATCTTTTGTTGGATGGACTCGTTTCACAGTAAACTATCCTTGCTTATAGTTCAACATGCGTTGTATTATATTACGCACTGGAGAATCTGTCAAATGGCACGGTAGAAGCATTTCAGTGCAAAGGTAGACCTTGTTTCATCTTCTTTATTCGCTCTCGTCTTCTTAATTCCCCCTGCCACGTTTTTAAGCATGTCTCCCCCCGAAAAATGTAGCGAAATACGAGTATGGCTCACGCCGCAGAGGTCGGAGGTTCAAGTCCTCTCGCCCCGACAAAATGGCACTTTTCCCTTACGAAGAGAGAAGTGCCATTTCGTCTTCTTTATTAAGGTTTGGCCGAATAAAAAAGATCTGCCAGACCACTTCAAACAGAGCTAATCCATCTCTTTAATGTCATTGCCAAACACCGTCCAGCCTGGCCGTGGCCGGCGCGCAAACAGTTCAAGATAAGGACCGGGTAACTGTTCTGCGATCAAATGAACAGCATCAGGTTTGCGACTGTGCTCAAAGGATGGCCCCACCAAGCCCAGATATAAATCCGTTTGGGGCGGTGAGACATGACCACGTCGCCCTATGATGTGCGGCTCGCTGCATCCGGCCGTCCATTCACCAGTGCGATACACCGGCCTACCCATCTCATCAGTCTTGACCCAGGGGAACCCACTCAACTCATCAAAACCCCACGCCTCCTGTACGCGATAGGCGGCACGGCCTTTGGCCCACGTGTACCACAAGAACAGGATGCAGTTATCAGCGGCCAGCAACGGGACAGGTATGGCGCAGATTTCTTCAATTGTCATAGACGGATAAGTGTAGCCACCCAAACGGGGATCGTTGTCTCTGGGGTTATCGTAGGGCCAAGGGGGATCAGCGATGATGACACCGTAACGCTCGAACTGACTCAAGTCCATGTGGCGGGCATCACCAATGATGATCTTGCAAGCATCCTTTACTGCTGACCGACAGCACATAGCTGACCAACGAATGTCAAAAAGAACCGACAGCAC
>CAZYXV010000011.1:0-133713 GCA_964651475.1 uncultured Anaerolineae bacterium
CCAAGTTTCTGGCCTTGAACAGAGCGCCAAGGCGATATGGATTCTCAGAATGACACCAACCCAATTTGGTCACACCCTTTTCAATTTTGCTCACGGATTGTACGGATTGTTTGTCCATTATCCGTGTTCATTTGTGCGAATCCGTGAAAGAGAATTGGAGAACTTGTGTCAATCATCTCTTTTAAAAAATTACTCGTCCATCCTGTTCTGCGCGCCTCTGTGCGCCGCCTGGGCGCCACCTTTGTGATCCTGCTTGTCATTGCCTACCTGGCGCTCTTTGGCCTGATTGTGGGCGAGCGTGGAAAAGCGGGCCTGCCGGCCCAGCCGGTGGATGCGGCGGTCGAGGCGCTGCGCCGGAGCCTGGACTATGTGGTCAATCATCCCGAGACCTACAACTGGCATAAGCAAGATGTCCCGGCGGCAGAGCTGGTGCTGGCGCTGTTTGGGCGCAGCGCCGGCTTGCTTTTAACTGCCCTGGCCATCGCCGCGATGGCGGGCGTGCCGCTTGGGATCGCCGCCGCTTTGCTGCGAAGAGTGCGCGCGGCGCCGTTGGTGTTGCTGCTGTCTGTGTTGGGCGTCTCGACGCCGAGTTTCTTGCTGGCGATGCTGTTCTGGGTGGTCAATGTCCTAACATACCGGTGGATGGGGTTGGATAAGGCGCTGCTGCCGCCGACGGGATTCGGCTGGGATGCTCACATAGTGATGCCCGCGCTGGTGCTGGCGACCCGCCCGCTGGCCCAGATCGTGCACATCACGTACGTTTCTCTATCCAACGTGTTGGGCGAAGATTACATCCGCACTGCACAGGCCAAGGGATTGTCTCGGCGCGTCGTCATCAACCGCCACGCGATGCGGAACATTTTGATCCCAACCTTGACCACGTTGAGCACATCGCTGCGCTTTTCGCTCGCCAGCCTGCCTGTGGTCGAATCCTTTTTTCTCTGGCCCGGCGTGGGACTGACGCTATTGCAGACCATTGAGGCCGGCCCGCCCTCACTGGTGATTGACTTGATCGTGTCGCTGGGCTTTTTATTCTTGATGGTCAACGCGGGTCTGGATGTGATTTATCAACTTGTGGACCCGCGCCTGAGAGAGGCCCACACCGAAACGCAATTGGACGAGCGACGCACCTGGCGAGAACGCTGGGGAGATTTGAAATATCAACTAGTGCACCTCGCATCTCAAATCTTGAAGCTCGGACGCCGCCAACCGGCTGCCAGCGGCCAACCGGCCGCCGCTAATCTGTATACCAGCGAGCAGCTTTTCAACTCGCACGCCGCCGAGCAGGTTTTGCCCACGCGCCGCCGTCCATCCTGGTGGCTGCTGCGCAGTATTGGGGGCAACTTGCCTTTGCTGGTCGGCACGCTGCTGGTGGCGGCTTTGTGTGTCCTGGCTGTCTTGGGCGAAAGTTGGTCCTCGGCCGACCCTTACGAAACGCACGGCGTAATGGTGATTGAGGGCAAGATTGGCTCGCCCCCCTATGCGCCTTCTTCTGTTTTCCCGTGGGGAAGTGATACAGTGGGACGAGACATTCAGTCCCTGGTGCTTAGCGGCGCCAAGCAAACCCTGACACTGGCATGCCTGGCGATGCTGGCCCGCATGTTGGTGGGCGCAGTCCTGGGAGTGCTGGCGGGGTGGTGGCGGAATAGCTGGCTGGATCGAGCCGTCAATGGTGTGGTGGCGGTGTGGGCCGCTTTTCCCGTCACGCTGTTCGCCATGATTGTGATTTTGGCCCTGGGTATCCAGCAAGGCGTCAAGATATTTGTGATAGCCTTGTGCGTGGTGGGCTGGGGAGAGATTGCCCAGTTTGTGCGGGGGCAGGTGATCAGCCTCAAGCCGCAGCCTTACATCGAAGCCGCGCGGACCGTGGGCGCGCGCTCGGGCTGGATTTTGACCCGGCACGTGCTGCCACACCTGTGGGCGCCGCTACTGGTGCTGGCCGTGGCAGAGATGGGCAGCGTTCTAATGCTGCTGGCGGAACTGGGCTTTCTTAACATATTTTTGGGCGGCGGCTATAGAGTCGAGATCGGTGAATCTGGCTTTATGGTTCCCCTGGTCTATTACTTTTCAGACGTGCCAGAGTGGGGGGCGCTGCTCGCCAACATTCGCGGATGGTGGCGCAGTTACCCCTGGCTGGCCTGGTATCCAGGCGCGGCTTTCTTTATCGCCATCCTGGCTTTTAACGTGTGGGGCGAGGGCTTGCGCCGCTTGCTGGAAGATACGCGGGTGAATCTTGGCCGGCTGGTTAATCGCTACACCGTCATCGCACTGGCCCTGGTTGTATTTGGGGGAGGTTGGCTGGTGCGCAGCACCACCCCGCTCGAGATGTACAAGGAGCAGGCGCAGCAATTCGACGTTCAACGCGCGATGGAGCACGTCAAAACACTGTCCTCGACCCAGTTCTATGGGCGCGAGTCCGGCACATCGCGCGACTGGCTGGCCGCCAACTATGTCGCCCAGCAAATGAAAGATATCGGGCTGCTCCCAGCCGGCGAGAAAGAAAGCTATGTGTACGGCCGTTCCAGTGTTTACACTCACCTGGACGGCGCGCCTCGCCTGGAGATTTTGGGCGCTAATTCCGCCCCTGAATTGCTGACCTACCGGCAAGACTTTGTCGAGTTTACGACATATTCCTTGGCGCGCCATACATGTGAAGGGACGGTGGTGGGCCTGGCCCTCGGCCCGGAACCGGGCGACGCCAAAGGGTCGGATCCCTATAATCTTGCCTCGTTTGATCTGTACGGCAAGATTGTGCTGGTGCGCCAGGCAGGTTTTGAGCGTCTGGCCAGCATCCCTTCCGCGGCCGGCGTGCTGATCGTCAGCGACGACCCCGCCACATTTGAACGCAGGTATCTCTTTCCGCTAAACGCCTATTCGCGCTACTTGGGCGACAAGCTGGTGATGTACATCACTCCCCAGGCTGCCGAGCGTTTGTTGGCGCCGGGCGGCGGGAGCCTGGCCCAACTGGATACAGTAGCAAAAACGCTTCAAGCCGGCCGGGCCGCGTTGAGCGGCGAAGGCGCCCAGGTGCGCTTATCTGTCCCCACTATGCCAGAGAACTTGAGTGAAAAATCCTGTTACGTCGTCGGCTATATTCCCGGCACGGGCGCGGCGATGAAGGACGATACAGGCAGTGGGCTGGACAACCGGGTTATCCTGGTAAGCGCCTATTACGATGGCCTGGGGGCCGGCCCGGATGGCACAATTTACCCCGGCGCGAACGATAATGCCAGCGGCGTGGCGGCCTTGCTCGAAATAGCGCGCAGCCTGGCGCAAAGCTCTTATCGGCCCCAAAAGACCATCGTCTTTGTGGCCTGGAGCGGCGGCGAGCGCGGCGCCGGCCTCAGCGTCAAGGAGGCCATGAGCGCCAAGAGGGGCTTTAACTTGTTGACGGTCGAAACGGTGATCGAGTTGAGCGGGGTGGGGGCCGGCAGTGGAAATGGGATTGCGCTGGGCCAGGGCACCAGCTTTAGCCTGGTTCAGCTCTTTCAAGATGCGGCCAGCCGGGTGGGTGTCTCGGTCACCACGCGCGGGCGAGGGCCTCATTTTGGCCAGTTTATCCGGCCAGGCTTTGGCGGCCGCTCTGCACTGAGCGCTTACGTGAGTTGGGATGGCTCGGACCGCTTTGCGCACACGCCCCAAGATACTTTTGAAACCATAGACCCGGACAAATTGAAACAATCGAGCCAGCTCACCCTCCTCGTGTTGAACGCGCTTGGCCAGGCCGAGTCTCAAGCGTCGGAGCAGGGGGCATTGGCGAACACGGTTGACTATATCCAGGGCGCGCGCATGTTTGACGAAACCCAGGCGCTCAAACACGTGGACTATCTCGCCAGCGACCAGTTGGAGGGGCGGCGCACCGGCACGCCGGGCGGGCAGGCGGCGGGCGACTATATCGCTGCCCGTTTTGCCGAATACGGCCTGCAGCCGGGCGGAACAGCCGACACGTATTTCCAACCTTTTACCGTGCCGTACACAACGCTGGTAAAATCGCCGCTTCTCACCGCCTTCTTTCAAGATATAGGGGGCGAAACAACGTTCACTCGCACTTATACCTATCGTATAGATTATATTCCCATCGTCAAGGCATACTTTGGCTCTGGGGAGGCTAAAGGCCAACTCGTCTGGCTGAACAAGTGCCGGGGCGACGATTTCGGCAACCAGCGCGTGGACGGCAAAATCGCTCTTTGCCACGCGCCTTCTGATGGCGTGATTTACGACGAAATGGTTGGGCAATTGCGCCAGCACCGGATGGCCGGGGTAGTGTTGATAGCTAAAACTCAAGATGACTTTTTGCGCCCGTCTTACCGCAGCAGCGTCGAGCCAGTGACCATTCCCGCTCTCCAAATGACCGAGCCTGCGGCGCGAGACTTGATCGCAGGCGCGGGGCATGCGTGGGATGCGCTCAGCCGCCGCGCGCTTGCCACGCCGCTCTCCGTTACGGTGCACATGGATGTGGCCTTCCAGACGCACGAGGTCAAGGCGCGCAATGTCTTGGGCTTGCTGCCCGGCGCCGATCCCGCTCATAAAGACGAAATTGTCGTCATCGGCGCTCACTATGACCACATGGGCCGCGATCCAGACGGAACCATATACAACGGCGCGGACGACAATGCCACTGGCGTGGCCGTGGTTCTGGAAATTGCCCGCCTGTGGCGCGCGCAAGGTTTTCGGCCTGCCCGCAGCGTGCTCTTTGCGGCCTGGGATGATGAGGAACAGGGACTGGTTGGCTCCAAGTATTACGTGCAGAATGCCACTTATCCACTCGCGCACACCGTTGCCATGATTGGATTGGACATGGTGGGGGTGGGCGAAGAGTTGCACATAGATGGCACAGGGAGCGCGGCTGAC
The DNA here is from genome assembly GCA_964651475.1 of uncultured Anaerolineae bacterium. Classification (GTDB taxonomy): domain Bacteria; phylum Chloroflexota; class Anaerolineae; order Fen-1058; family Fen-1058; genus JBGSMF01. The sequence continues at coordinate 4,852 of CAZYXV010000011.1, forward strand.
CAATTGCTGACCAGCGCCAAGGTCTATAGCACCACAGTCTTTTTCGACAATGTCCCGCCCGCCGGCAGCGACCATGCTCCCTTCTACGAAGCCAGCGTGCCGGCTACACTGCTGGTATGGTTCGGTCCCCAGGTGGATCCCGTCTACCACAAGCCGGGCGATGATGTTCAAGTCATCCAGCCACAAGCTCTCAGGGCGGCTGGCGTTCTCTGCGCTCACGCGTTGGCGGCGTGGAGCGGGGGCGGGCCAGCGGCGCCCCTGCCCAACACCGGGCCGCAGCGTACGTTGCGGGATTTGATTCTGCCCACCCCAACCTGCGCGCCGCCCTGGCCCATTGGCGCCATGACGTGCGACCACGGGCAATGGTCGCGATAACGATGCTTAGTCCCGGGGCAAAAGCTCATGCGCGTCAAGAGGTCGGAGAGATGCTGTCAACGGATTTTTGGAACAGATTGAGAGCAGATTGGGTGCACATCCGTTCAATCCGCTCCCCGAATCCGTTGACAGTTTCCCTGCCATGCCGAATGCTTGCCTTAGCTTGACGCCTATGGGGCAAAAGCCAAGTGGTCGTCGGCACGCCATGCAGTCTATTGTGATATTGGTGACCAAGCAATATTGCTGACCGTTCCAGTAACAGGAAACGAATGTAGCAAGTGAAAGTCTCTATCATACACTCTGAGTGTATTTAATCCGCCCACAGCCAGCATGGCGTTATCTGGTGACCAACAAGCCGCTGTGGTTCCCCTGAAAGGTGATGTGTCTTTTTCCAAAAAGGGAGCTGTATCTCCGCAAAGATCACGGCCGGGCCAGGGGAGTTCTTCCTCATCCCTTGGCAGAATTCGAACTTGCTGCTGCTGCACATCCAATATATATTTTTCAGGCTTTTCTCCAAAAGTCACTGATTGTGCATTCGATGCCCATAAGACCGGGCCATCTATAGGAGGAATCTCTGTGATGCGCTGCGCGTATGCTCCATTTCCTTGGGCCAGGTACAAGGCACAAGACGAGCGATAAGCTTGGCAACCAATGAAAGCCAACAAACTGCCATCAGGCGACCAGGCCCCTTTATGAATATAACCATTGACAATGGTGAAACTCAAGTCAGGTAGATAAATCAAAGAGCCATCTTGCAAAAGAAGAGTGGGCGATACTGGTGAAATGGCAACGAGTCCCCAACGATAGGGGCCAATCCAGTCATGCGGCCTTACCGGTAACGATAGCTTTTTCTTCTCCTTCAATACATCGAGTACTACTACGCTCGTAGTGTCCTCATGGCCATAGCAAGAAAAGGCCACGTAGCGACTGTCAGATGTCCACTCTTTGAAACCACCCCGGCCACAGCTGTTCCACGAATCCCACACTTTGCCCTGCTCCAAATCCACAATTGAATAGGACTGAAGGCACTCGCCATCCCACTCGCCCAGTGCAAGCCGCTTTCCATCCGGCGACCACACTGGAGGGGCGCAAGAATGTCCTGGAAGAGGAGTCTGGTACAGTGATGCAGCCAGTTGAGCCTGATCTGCTACCAAATCTGCCACGTACAACAAGCTTTTGCTGAAAGGCTCTTGTCCAGCCAAGTCAACGGAAAAAGCAAGACGGGCAGTCTCATAGGGAGAGTTGATTGTTGGCGTTGGTGGTTGCACAAGTGTACAGGCAACCAGAAGCGCAAATAAAACCCCGCAGGTATAGAGCCTGTATATTCTCATACGATTGTACTCTCATTGATAGGATAACACGCTAACTCGTTATTTTCAGATATGCAGCGGCGCCTTTGCGGCTGTTCACGCCCAGCTTGTCCAATATGTTGTGGACGTGGTTCTTGACGGTTCCAACCTCGATGACCAGGCGGTGCGCGATTCCCTGATTGGTCAGCCCCTCCCCAATGAGTTCCAGCACCTCCGTCTCGCGCGGCGTCAACTTGGCCAAAGCCGACGCTTTTATCCCGCTCTCTTCTACTGTCTGTGCCAGCTCGGTCACGCGCGACATCAGCGCCGCGATGATGGGAGGGGAGGCAAAGGCCTGGTTATCGTATGCCGCCCGGATATGGGCCACCAGGTCGCTCACCGAATTGTCTTGCAGCACGTATCCGCTCGCGCCGGCTTCGATGTAGCGGAGGATAGAGTCTTTCGATTCAGTCAGCCCCAGCGTCAGAACTTTGACGGGCGGCTCGGCCTTGCTCATCGCGCGAACGAGTTTGAGAGCGCCATTGTCGGGCAACGTGGTGTTCAGCAAGATGACATTGGGGTCGAGTTGGGCAGCTTGAGCCAGCGCCTCTTCTACCGAGGCGGCGCGTCCCACCACCTCGATGTCTGGCTCGTCGTCTAGGATGGAGGCGATGGCATTGCATATCAGCGGCGTATCGTGAACGACAAGTACGTGGATCACGTCTCACCCCTCTTCGCGCTGGCGCACGTGTCTTGAGCGCCGGCAAGGCATGAGCATAAATACCACCCGTCTTTCACTTGAACAGTATTGACTGAGGAAGGCAAAGTATTTCTCAGGAACGTAAGTGGTTGTTTCAGTCAAATACCGCACTAGAACGGTTTGCACATTATACTTGAAAACACACGTTTACGCGATACATAAACCTACCTTGTTTGTTATCTCCATGACAGTATAGCATAACTCACTATTGGGGGAATAGTGCTAAACTCTATCAAGTGGTACTTTGTCCCGTTGGCTTTTTTCGCAGCGGCCTGGGTGGTTGTATACTTTTTCTTCAAGAGCGGCGAACTTGACTTTACCATGCACTGCATGAGCATACCGGGCTTTTGGGTAACTATCGGCTGGATATTTGCCCGCCTGTGGTACGACAAGCGACTGGCAGACAGGGACAAGCAGATTACCGATGCAAGGCGCACCATCTCTTACCAGTATGAGCAAGAAAGGCGAACCGAGGCCAAGTGGAAGCAAGACATCGCCCAGGCACGTTTAGAGTCTGAATTTTCGGTGGTCTTTTCCACCCCCCCAGAGACCCCGCCCGCCGAGGCGGAAGAGTTTTACTTTACCGTCCCAGGTATCCCTTCCCAAGACCTGCGGCGATTGTTTGAGGCCATTGCTACCCAAGATAACCTGACCGCCCCCGACTTTTCGGCCAGGCGGCTCTTTGATTATGAGATACTTACCCGCAGGCAATGTGACGCCCTGCGCGATGCAATGCTTGAAGCGGGCTTGCTTGAATTGCGAGACCCAAGCGCACCGAACAAAGGCACGCAAGCCACAGAACCATGCAAGGCTCTACTTCAAGAAATACGAGACCGCAGCCAAGCCCATGCCAACCCTGGCTTGCCCAAAGCGCAAAACCCCGCTACAATTCCAGAAACATTTGGCGGCGAATAGGTAAGGGTTGTGTGGAAACGTCCCTAACACAAGCCGTCACAGCCACAAAACACAACCGGCGTCACACAGCGTCACAAGGGGTAAACTTGGACACAAGCGAAGCAGCGCGGCAACTTGGGGTAACTCCCCGCCAAGTCAGGCGGCTCTTGGAAAGCCAGCAACTAACCGGCGTCCAGTTTGGCGAACCTGGGCGCAACGGCGCGAGGGGTAGCCTTGTTTGGGACATTAACCCCCAAAGCGTGCGGGCTTACATTGCCCAACGGGAGCGAGCCAAGCAAGCGCGGCGTGCCCGTTGGCTTGCCAATCGGCGGCCTTTGGGCAAGCCCATCGTCTTTGGACAATTTTTTGTTGAACCGCCCGAAGAAGACATATAAAAAGCCGCACAGTGTAAGCCGTACACTTGCGGCAACGGCCAGGGCGCGGTCACGCCCACAGCGACTTGATTCTATCATCGCCCGCCCACCCTGGCAAGTTACCAGGGCGGGCGGTTTTGGTTCTGTTGGATTAGCCAAGCATGAAAAACAAACGGACCGTAGTTTTTAGACCAAAGCTATACCTTGCTCTCTTTATCATTTCTGCATTGTTACCGATTGTTGCCTGTATGCCAATGGCCGTTTACTTTGACATTTACCCTCAAGATATACTCAACTTTGTGCTTTCGTTTCCGTACTCACTCAGGATACACTTGCTCATTCTTGCAATCATCGGTTTAGCGTTCTGTGTGGCAATGGCAGTTTACAATTGGGCAATCAAACCCGCCCCACAGCCAGAACCTGAGCAAGCCGATCTGCCCGCCCAGACCGGCGCGGCCAGCGAACCCGCCCCGCCCGAACCGGCAACGGCGGCCAGCACAGAACTAACCGAACCAGGCGCGGCCAGCGGCCAAGCCCCGCCCCCAACCAACAAACCCCGCGTGCCTAACAGACAATCACAGCATTTTACCCGTTGGCAAGCCACATGGAGAATCATTAGAGAAAAAGCCGAAGCGGGCGAACCTGCCGAAAAAATACATCGTTGGCTTGAATGTGAACACAAAGAGCAAAGTTGCTCCCTCAAGACCCTAAACGACATTGTCAAGGCAGGTAAGGCAGGCAAACTTGACTAAAGTTACTGGAAGTTACCCAAAGTTACCATAAGTTGCCGCATCTTTCATGCTAAATGGCCTTACACTAAAAAGTGTAAGGCCATTTGACTTTTAAGGGGGGTAAGTATGTCTGCAAAAGTTTATATCTCAGTGACAGACGACAAGCAACGGCTTATTGTGGATGGAAGCCTCGTCTTGTTTGCCACACTATTGCAAAACCTTATTACTAAAACAGAGAATGATACCGACAAGCAGCGCGGCTTGCTCCCGCCCGATCCGCCCCAAGCCCCATGCCCCAAGCCCTCCCAGGATCAACCAGCTTGACCGCTCTTGATTTGATTGATCTACTGGCGCGGGCGGGCGACCGCCTGCGCGAACTGAGACAAAACGAAACCGCCGAAGCGACCCAACTCGCATCGGCGGCCAATGCTGGCATTTTGCCAGACACAGCGGAGGTTTTTTGTGACAGAGACACAACCAGCGAACCAATTACCCCCAGACCCCATTATACCATCGAATTTTAACCCCTTCCAGTGGCAGGCGGATTATCTCAAAGTCCTGGAAAGCTTGCCTGACCGCATGCTGGCGGCGCGGCTCAAAGCGGCGGGCTATGATGCTATGCGGCATTTTGTCTCTGGCGGCAATGAGCTAGAGACCCTCACAGTTCAAGAACTGCATAGCACACAATGGCCTGAGCCAGTCGAGGTGGTCAAGGGCATGTTGCAAGCCGGGCTTGCAATCCTTCACGGCAAAAGTAAAGTAGGCAAGTCATGGCTTGGTCTGCAACTAGCTTTTGCGGTCGCGTCTGGCGGCAAATTCTTGAATGTACCAGTCGAGCGCGGGCGCGTTTTGTATTTTGCGCTTGAAGACAGCCCACGCCGATTGGACAAGCGTACACGCAAACAGCAATGGCCTAGTGATTTGAAGGTTGACTTTGTTTTGGCGCGTGAGTTTGGGCGCAAAATCGGCAACCTTGCCCGTGAAGGATGTACAAGACTGGCGCAACAAATCGAGGCCAATGGATACCGCCTGGTTGTGATTGACACTTTGGGGCGGTCACTGGGCATGTATTTCAAGCCGCGAGATTTGAACGATTACGGCGTTATGACCCAGACCCTTGCCCCGCTCCAAGAGTTAGCCCTGGGGCAAAACTGCGTGCTTCTGTTCATTGATCACCAAAACAAATCAAGTCCCTTTGAACCAGACGCCATAAACGATATTACCGGTTCAATGGGCAAAGGCGCAACGATTGACACGGCATGGGGCTTGTATCGTGAACGCGGCAAACACAATGCAGAACTGCGCATCGTTGGGCGAGATTTGGACGAGGAAAGAACGCTTGCCCTTGATTTTGATAAAGAATTTTGCTTGTGGGATTGCATTGGCGATGCAGATGACTTGCGCATGACTGAGCAACGGCAATTGATTGTACAAGTCATAACGGACTTGAAACAAGTGACCCTCCTGGAGCTATCAGGTATCACTAATATTGAAAAGGGGAACCTATACAAGCAGTGTCAGGAATTGGTCAATCACGGACATATACGGCAAAGTGGCAAAAACTACTTGCCAGTATAAGCAGGTTGTAATGGTTGTATAGGTTGTTGCGGTTGTACAGGTTGTAATGGTTGTAACCTGATAGGGTACTTTTTACCATAGGTCTATATACAACCATTACAACCATTACAACCAACACAATGTTTACAACCTTCACCACTAGCCACCCAAAAATAAAGTCAGCGAGGTTATTCAAATGATAGATACTCAACAAATCAAGCGGCAAGTTGATTTACTTGCCCTAATCGGCCATGATACCCGCCTAGAAAAATGCGCCAATACTAATGGCGGCGAGTGGGCAGGCGCATGCCCGCTTTGCGGCAATGGCAAGCCTAAAGGCCATGACCGCCTGCGAGTGCAACCTGAGCGCGGCTTGTGGTGGTGCAGGCAGTGTGTTGGAAGCAAAACCAAACAATGGCAAGATTGCTTTGCTTACGTTATGCGGCGGGATAATTGCGACTTTATCACAGCGGCGGCAACTTGCGCCAAGTTTGCCGGGCAACCCGCCCCCGGCCAGCGTCTAGCCCCGCAACCGGCGCGGCCAGCGGCCAAGCCCGCCAGCGATCCGCCCCAGGCGCTACTTGAAATTACCGAACGCTGCACGGCGGCCTTGTGGAGCGCGGCGGGCGAGCGGGCGCGTGATTACTTGCGCGGGCGTGGCCTTGCCGATGATACTATCCGAGCGGCGCGGCTTGGGCTAATGCCTGCCCCTGGCTTTATCGGCGGCCTGCAAGTGCCAAAGGGCATTACCATCCCCTGGACACAGCGCGGCCAAGTCACAGCGGTCAACGTGCGTTACCCAATCCAAAACAAGCGAGGCCAACGTTACCAACTCATTGCCGGGAGCAAGCGCGGGCTATACGGCCTGGACTGGCTGAGCGGCGCGGCGGATGTGATTGTGGTCGAGGGCGAACTGGACGCCCTGCTATGCTGGCAAGTCATGAGCCTTGTTGCCGATGTAGTAACTCTGGGAAGCGCGACCGCGTATGTCCCCGATGATTGCTTGCCATTTTTACTAAAGGCCAAGCACTTTTGGATTGCAACCGACAACGACCCGCAAGGTGAGCAAGCCGCCGAACGTTGGCGGGCGGTCGTTGGGCAGCGCGGGCAACGGCTGTACTTTCCCCACAAGGCCAAAGACGCCACACAAGCTTACCAAAACGGGTTAGACATTGCGGCCTGGCTTGTGTGGGCGATGGGTTACGGGAGCGAACCATGACAGAACCGATTTTACTAAAACTTGATTCGATCCGGCTGGACGGCGGCACACAACCACGCGCCAAGTTGGACCAACTCACTATTGACCAATACGCTGATGACATGCAGAACGGCGCAACCTTCCCGCCCGTGATTGTCTTTTGCGATGGGCGCAATCACTGGTTAGCCGATGGCTTTCACAGATACCACGCAGCGCGGCAAGCCGGGCGGCATGCGTTACTGGCAGACATCCGAAGCGGCGCACAGCGCGAAGCCATTCTTTATTCGGTTGGAGCTAATTCCACACACGGCCTGAACCGAACCAACGAAGACAAGCGGCAAGCTGTTCTAACACTGCTAAGCGATGTGGAGTGGGGAAAGTGGAGTAACCGTGAAATTGCCCGCCAATGTGGGGTAAGTGACCAGTTTGTGAATAACCTTAGAAACTCACTGCCAACCGTTGGCAGTGACCGCGTCTTTCGCTGCCGGCAAGGGCTAGTCACAACCATGCGCGTTTCCAAAATCGGCGGCAAGATTGCCCCCGGCGTGCGTGCGGCAATTCGAGACACTCACATTGCCCAGGAGCCTGACGAACTGGCGCGGCTTGAACGTTTGCCCGAACCGGCGCAGGCGGCCATTGCCCACAAGATAACCAGCGGCGCGGCGGCCAGCATCCCCGAAGCAAAACGCCAGTTTACGCGGGAGCAAGCCCTGGCGCAACCGGCGCGTCCAGTGTACCCCGATTGCTTGATCGAGTGCCTGGATAACATTGCCCACATTGCCGATGATAGTGTGGACTTGATCTTGACCGACCCGCCCTACAATGTGAGCGGCGAAAGCGGCAAAGTAACCAAAATCGGCGGCGATACCGTAAGCGCGGACTTTGACGGAGATGACACTTGGGACAGCATGGAGCGCACCGAGTTTTTAGTACAACTCCAAGCCTGGATAGAAGAATGGGCGCGAGTGTTACGACCGGGCGGCTCTGTGGTTTCGTTTTGCTCCCGTTCTGATGTGTCTTTTCTCTGGGACTATTACCGAGTGTATGAGCTAACCCCCAAGAATACCATCGTCTGGGCGCGGCCTAACCCAAGCCCTGCGGGCTTGGCGCGGCGCAACTTGAAAAGCGCAACCGACTTTTGCGTCTGGGCAGTCAAGCCGGGCGCGGCTCATACGTTCAATGAATCATTGGCCTGGGATAGAAGCACCGTCATTATCGCCCCCACAGCGGGCAATGGGGAGCGCGTAGGACACCCAACCCAAAAGCCCCTGGCTGTGCTTTTGCCCATGATCGAGGTCTTTAGCAACCCAGGCGACCTTGTACTCGACCCATTTGCCGGGAGCGGCTCAACCGGCGCGGCGGCTGTGCAACTTGGCCGAAGGGCGCACATGATCGAGCGGCGCGAGGACTATTGCCAACTGGCGCGGCAACGGTTACAAGACGCCCCCTATAATTTTCCCTTGTTCACGTAGGGCAACCCGAACCTTACCAACTGAATAGCCCACACACACCCTTGATTTTGCCACTTGACACGTCAATGGGACAGAGGTACAATCTTTGCGTAGGGCGCAATCATGAGCAAGCAAAAAGAAGAATGGATTGTTACATCAGAAGTGGCGCGGATGCTTGGCTGTAAAATCAGGAATGTTCAAAGCCACATTGAGCGCGGCAACTTGAAAGCCAAAAAGGTTATTGACCGTTGGCTTGTCTTGCGGTCTTCTGTTGAGGCTTACATAGCGAACCCGCCCAAGCGTGGCCCCAAATTCAAAAAAAAGCGCCCACCAGAACCTTAGAATTAAAAAGTGGGAGCGTGTGTGTTAGTGGCACTCACGCCCCCTGAACAAAAAGCCGAGAGAGCGGCCTTTGTGCTTTTGATTATACACCTATGGGTGAAACGTAGTCAAGAGCAATCCTGGGCAATTTTGCCCGCCCGCAACCGGCTTTTTACAAGCCGGTTTTTTGTTTATCCGGCACACTGCAAGGCAAGCTAACCCTTGCCAGCAGCAGCGCGTTACCAACTGAATAGCCCGCCCCTTGCCGTGCAAATCGGCCATTCACGGTCACTAAACCAGCAATTAGCTACCGGAGGTCAAGCGGGCGCAAATCGAATAAAACGCGCAAGTGCCATGCCCCCGAAGGCGCATGGCACTTGCGACAACTCACTAGCAAAATGGAGTTTACCACATGCAAGCCATAAACGCAACTATGCAAGAATCGCTTTTCTTTTTGGGCGGCTTGCCCGCCTTGCTCCAAGTGGAGCGCAACTATCGAGAACGGCAAGCCCGCAAGCGGGCAACCCGGCGCGATCCCCGGCGCGTATTAGCCGACCTGATCGAAGGTGAGGTACAATCACGGCTGATTGAGCGCGGTCACTATGTAACCAAGACAAGCCACACAGCCAACTTTGATTTACTGGCGGACGGCCTGCGCGTCGAAGTCAAAGCGGCAACCTGGGCAAGCGGTCGTTATGGCGCGGCCTTGCGCGATAATCAAGCCGATGTGCTTGTCTTGGCTTGTCTGGGCGATGCGACTTGTTTTTTTGTTATCCCGTTTCAAGAGGTCAACGGCCTGCGCTACTTCAAGATACCCAACTATGACCCACGAGCCTACCAGGGGCGCTTTGCTCCCTACTTTGAAAAATGGGACTTGATCGAGGCCATGATTGGCGCGGGCGTCAATCACTGGCAGATACCATTACTTGAGGTGTAGCAATGGAAGAGGAGATTATGCAAGTGATAAGTGAATTGGACAAAGACGGCCTGCGCTACTTTGTTACTTTGTTGCAACACATAGACTTTGAAGACTTGGCGCAATGGAGCAAGATTTTAAAAGAGCAAGGTGAAGGCGCGGCCAATGATTTTTTAGACAAAATACTTGATAGGCCAATGCCTGATAGGCCAATATGTTTATAGGCCATTGGAGGTCAAATGAACGCAAGCAAGTTTATCTCACTGGTTAGCAGTATTTTGGTTTTTGCCCTGGCGGTTGTCTCGTTTGTTTTGAGCTATGACAACCTGCGCGGCCTGGCGCAAATGACCGGCGCGGTCAGCCCCGGCCTGGCATGGTTATGGCCGTTTATTGTGGATGGGGCGCTTGTGGTCTTTTCATTGGCGGTCTTGCGCAATAGCCTGCATGGTGAGCGTGCCTTGTGGCCGTTTGCGCTTGTGATACTTTTTAGCGCGTTATCGGTCGCCCTGAACGTATCACACGCCCCTGCTAATCTCTTGGCGCGTATCATTGCCAGCATTGCCCCGGTCGCCTTGCTCCTATCGTTTGAAACGCTCATGACCCAACTGAAAAGCGAAGTCAGGCGGGCGGGCGCGGCAATGACCATGCTGGCAATGAATGAAGCGGTCACACTGGCGCAAGCCGAGGTATCACAACTAAACGCCCAAGCCGATGATTTGACCGCCAAGCTTGCCCAACTCAAGACAGAAATTGACCAGGCCCGCAAAGAAAAGCGGGCGGCACGGGCAAATGACCCCGCCCGCGACCCAGACAACGGTCACTTTACACAAGGCAACCTATCCTTGCTTGAGACCGCCAACGAGGTCAGGTTTGAAAACGTTGACCAACGGCGGGCGCATGTGTTGGCAACTTTGCGCCACAATTCCCAACTCACTTATGACCAACTGGCGCAAACGACCGGCGCAAGTATTGGTACAGTCAAGCGCGATGTGTACGCCCTGATCGAGCAAGGCAAGGTCAGGCGCAATGGGCGCGGCCTGGAAGTGGTCAACCTTGAAACATTGCCAGCGGCGCAACTGGAAGCGCAACCGAGCGCGAATTGAGGTGAACCGTGAAAAAGTCTAACAACTCACTGGCGATTATCCAACTGGCGGTCAGCATCCTGGGTGGCTTGCTCTTAGGCGCGGTCATTCTGGGCGCGGTCTTGGCGGGCGGCCTGGGTGGTATGTTTGATTCGCCCGAAGTGCGAACCGCCAAAGACATCGCAGCGATTGAACAAGCTCAACTGGACGTGGCGCGGGCGCGTTCCTTGCTCCCGATTATCACACTGGCGCAGGGCGCGGTTATCCTTGCCCTGGCGGGCGCGGCTTGCGGCTTGTGCTTTGCGGCGGCGCGGCGGGCGATTCGTTGGTCAATCAGCGTTTACCCTGCCAGTGGCTTGTATCCTTTGGTCAACGACCCCGCCCTGATCAATTACAACGAACCCGGCGTCCAACTGGCGGCGGCGCGGGCAGTCCCGGCCAGCTTGACGTATACCGACCGGCGAACTATCAGCGCGGCGGCCAGCGCACTACCAGAACCAGCGCGGGCAGCGCAAGCGGCGCAATTGCCCGCCCACATTGGCCTGGGTGACTTGGGCGCGGGCGGTTTTGATTGGCATAGTGTCTTGCTTGGCCTGGGCTTGAATGAACATGGCCAGGCCGAACCCGTAACGGCGGACTTTGAGAAATTGATACACGTGGGGATTGGCGGCTCTAGCGGCATGGGCAAGTCAAACGCCATGCGCAACCTTGCCGTGCAACTCGCGCTAAGTCAAACGCCCGTTCAACTTTGCCTTGTGGACTTGGAATACTCGTGCCTTGCTCCCTTTGAGAATTGCAACCGGCTCTTGTATCCCCTGGCAGATACCGAGCAAGGCGCGGGCGCGATCTTTGACGCCCTGATCGGCGAGCTATCAGCGCGGCGCGAATTGTACAAGCCCCATACCGGCGTGGATAGCCTCGACCGTTACAATGCGGTCAGCGATACGCCCCTTTACCCTATCGTTTGCCTTGTGGATGAGGCAACCTTTTTGATGGGCAAAAATCGCACTATTGCCGGGCAAATCGAGACCCTCGCCTATCAAGCCCGCAAGTATGGCCTGTGGCTTGTCTTGGCGGCTCAAAACTGGCGGGCGGCCAACGTCCCGCCAGGGGCGCGTGATATGTTTGCCACCCGCTTACAGTACAAGGCCATGTCTTCAAGTCAATCAAGAATTTTGATTGACCAAAGTGGGGCGGAGGATATTCGCATCCCAGGCCGATGCTTGGCGGTCTTGCCAGGGCGCGGCTTGTGCGAAATTCAAACCCCTTATGTTACCGCAACCGAGGCCATGCGGCTCTTGGATGGGCGCACCGGCCAAGCGGCGCGGCCATTGCCAGAGTTTGACCCGCCCGCCGATGACTTTGCCGAACAAGTCAAGACGTATGCTGCCGAAGGTTTGAACCCTTCCCAGATTGCCGAGGCGGTCTTGGGTTATCGCAATTCGAGAGTATTGGACAAAATCAGAACCGTTTTAGAGACTAGTGACAGGTGACCGTGACTGGTGACAAGTCACCCAACTCCCGCTTTTTGTGTCTCTGTCACCAGTCACCAGTTTTGAAGGAATGAAACAGCGCATGAAAAAATCAGACTTGCCCAAGCGGGCGTCAATCTATGTTAGGGTAAGCACTGAGCGGCAAGCCGATAAGGTAAGCCCTGCAACCCAAGAGGCAGATTGCCGCAAGTATTGTGAGGAGCGCGGCTATATCGTTATTGCAGTGTACCGCGATACCGAAAAGTACCGCGTTGGCAAGCGATTGGTCGAGCCTTCCGGCACACGCGGCGACCGCCCCGGCCTGCGGCGAATGTTAGCCGATGGCGCGGCGGGCATGTTCGATGTGATTGTGGCTTGGCGCGAAGACCGCTTATACCGAGGCGTCAACCGGGCAATGTTGGACTTGTCAGAATTGGTCAAGGACGGCCATGTGACTATTGAATTGGCAAAAGAATTTTATGACCCACAAACAGCGATTGTCAAGGCATGGGCGGCTGGTATTGAACTACAAGCCAAGCACGACCGCATGGTTATGGGTGTGGCGGGCAGGCTGGCTAAAGGCAAGACCCCGATAACCCAAGCCCCTTATGGTTATGCCAAGCAAGACACTCGCTTTGTTATCAGCCCTGCCGAGGCCGAAGCAGTCAGGTTGATCTGGAAGCTATATGGCGAGTATTCTACAATCCGAGACATCAGGCGCCAATTGATTGCCCAAGACGCCCCGCAGCGCAACCCTAAAAAGTACCCCTGGCATAATAACGTTATTACTCACTTGTTGCGGCACGATTTTTACTACACAGGCATTTACCATATCACTTGGGATGGTCAAACCTATGACTTACCTATTCCGGTCATCATTGACACAGATACAGCGCGGCGCGTCAAAGAACGTAAGGCCAAGTATCAAGCTTACCCTGCAGGCAACTTTACCGCCCAAGCCCTGGGCGCGGGTTTGATCTACTGCCAAGCTTGCGACATCCGCATGATGATACAAACTGCCAACTCAAAAGGACATCAGTATTTATACTACACTTGCCCTAACCATAAACAAGGGCTTGCTTTCCCCGGCTGTGCAGGGCGCGTGCGGATTGAACCAAGTGACGGTCAATTGTGGGACAAGACATGGCGGGCAATCACTGAACCGGATTTTTTTGACAAGGCTATTGCCAAGCGCGTCGAAAAACTACAAGCCCAAGAGCAAGACGCCAAAGTAGTTTGTCAACAACTTAGAGAGCAACTTGATACACTTACCCTGGAGCGGCAAAAGATAATCACGCATTGGCGCAAGGGCGGGTTACGGGATGAAGACCTTGACTATCAACTGGCGGCCATGTCCATTCAGGAGAGTGGCATCAGGCGGCAATTGGCAGAACAAAGTTTACTGGTAGACAATCACCTTGACCGGCTCTTGGAACTTGCAAGGCTCTACCGGGAGCGCGTCATGGCGGGCGCGGCCTTACTTACAATGATTCCCCAGGCCGAAGCAGAACGCCAAGCACAATTTGAGTTTAGGCGGCAGGCGGTCTTGGGCGTGGTCAAGCGGGCAACTATGGCATGCGACAAGTCCATCGAGGTTCAAATCGAGATTGACTTGTCAGAACTTGCGGGAGAGACGCAGGCGGTTTTTGTGTTGGAGCGTATCAGCCAAGCATCTGTTTTGCCCAGACGATATACTTGCATCGGCCTTGATCTTCGTTTCGGCCGGTGGAGTTCCAAACTTGTTTGGGATTGCCTGGCCTGAGCGCGAAAATGTCCCCAACAAGTTGGGGAGTCCGTCAAGTGGCCCAAACGACGATCATAGCCCTTGCATCCAGCGGTTAATAGAGGAACGGGGCGGGGGGAGGCGGGGAGGGGACACGCCTTGCGCGTGCCCTAAAATTCAGGCCGGGGTTCGATGATTCTCGGGTGCTTGTCGCGCAGCACCTCGGCCAGGTCTTGAATGGTTGAGAGATCTAGAGTTCGCTCGTGAGATTCAATCCATTTTATCTTGATGGGAGCGCCTTCACTTGATAGGACCAAAACGTTGAGGGTTGGGTGTTCTATGAGCACCAGCCCTATGCCCGGCGGCAGCTTGCCGTCAGGATCGAGCGACACGACCACCCACCCGGCGCGTGTTTGCTCGACCGCTTGAAGCAGGACTTGGGGCGCAACCACCTCGGCGGCAACCTCTAGTCCAGGCGTTTTGTTTATCACGCGCCTGAACAGATCGCGCAAAAAACGTGATGCTTGCGCCAGCACAATGCGTTGCGGTTGCATAGCAGTGTGGCCCAAGCACCCTGCCCCGTCTACCCGGGGCAGGGTGCTCTAATGAAAGTTAGGCTTGTCTCAATATTAGAGGTAGATAGATTCTATTTCCTCCCAGAAGGATGGCGTCGAGAACGATCAGCGACTCGTTCTGCGCCTCATCTCTGAATTGCCCGTATACCACGCACTGTTGTCCGCTCGTACAGTCCTGGCTCAGTTCCCACGACTTGGTCGTGGTATAAGGCTCCCAGACTGTCCAGTTTACCGTTGGATCATTGGAAAATCTCATCTCGATGTTTCCGCTCACCGCATTGAGCCGGGTCCAATGATCGGCTATGGTAACGGCTGAGCCGGAGGGCAGCCCGTCGAGCGGCACATCCGTCGCGTTAACGCGCAGGGTGACACCCTTCACAGAAGTTGTGGGGGCGCCGTCGTTGACGAGGATAAAGCCGCTGGGTGGATCTGGGTCTTCTTTGGGGGTGACGATGACGGGGTCGGTAGGAGCGCCCTCGCCATCTTCGGTTTCACCCCGCAGCGTGACGGTGTAAGGCACATTGTTTGTCAAGGGATATGTGAACACGCCGGTCTGCCCCATGTCTTGCTCGCCAACGCCAGCGACGTTCGCGTACACGTGTGTGAAGCTGAGCGGGCGGCTCCAGCGGATGAGGATGGCGCTGTTGAGTGGCTTGATCGAGAAATGCCGGAGGTGCGGCACCTTGTCGTCAGAGGGATCGTGCGGGTTGCGGCTGTGTTGAATCTCAGAGCCGTCCCGTTCCCCGCCGTCGTCCGTGTCGGGGTCGCACGGATTGGTGCCATATTCCCACTCGGTCCAGTTGGTAGCGCCGTCCTGATCGTAATCAGCCTGGGGGTTATCGTACTGGGTGGGATTCATGCACCTGTACCGCTTTTCCCACCAGGGCGGGAAATTGTCGTCATCCTGATTGTCGCCCGGCCCGGGCCCCTTGACGTAAAAGCTGCCCAGCCACTCGCGCAGCAGCGTGTTTGCGGCGTTGGATGGGTCTGTGAAGCTGGCGACGATTCTGACGTTATAGGGGCCTCCCACCGTCGTCTTGGTGTATTTGTATCCATAAATGCCATCGCCGGCCGATCCATCTCCGTGGTTCCCGTCGTCGCGAAGCACGAACAAGTCCCATCCACTGCCGGGTTTTTCGACGAGAGCCAGAACGGCTGCGCCCGGCAACGTGCCCGTTTTTTGCATCAATGCGGCGACGATGGGGACGTGATCGCCTGCCTCACCTTGATTATCCTCAAAGGGATCCAGAAAGCGCCCTTCCAGGTGGAACGTGGATTGCGCGCTGGCGTTCATCATAAAGTCAGATTCGAGCGCCTGGATCCCGGCAGGTTGAGCAGGTTGCCCCTGCCGGCAGATGATGTAATTATAGCGCGTCCTGATCTTCCAGGTGCCTGGCTCGGGATTGGGAACCAGCACGACGTCAACATAGTAGCTGTTTCTGATGTCCCAAGACGCCGGAGGTGGATCCTGTGGATTGGCAGGGCTGACGGGAACCCAATCGCGCAGGCCGGCGGTGGGGGTGAGCACCTCGACTTGTCGGTGATACCCCTCGCAAATGCCGTCAACGTCTGCGTCGAATTGCCGGCCGGCAGATACCAGCCGCAGCATGTTCACCGACGAGTCCACCACCAGCGATTGTTCCTCCCACTGGGCATCTGGGATAGTGACGTGCATGCCGTGCACCAGCCTGGCCGCGCCCTGGGCCTTTGTTTCGTAATAGTCATACACGTCGGCCAGCCCCAGGTTGGCCGGATAATGGGTCGAGAGGGGCGCCAACAACCCGGCCAGCTTTGCCGCCTGTTGTTCCGGCACTCCCTGCGAGATGAGCTTAGATTGGATGTCGGGGGCAGTCAGGGCATTGGCCGAAAGCGCCATGCTGCTGCCGGGGCTGGTAGGCACATATTGAAAGATGCCTCCCGTATCGGCGGCGATTTGCGCCAGCAGCGCCGAGGGAGCATCACCCGAAAAGCCAATCGTGTTCACCACCACCCCGGAATCTATGATTTCCTGCTGAATCCCGGAGGCGGCGTTGCTGTAGAGGGGATTCACATTTTCTTCGCCGTCGGAAAGCAGGATAATGTACTTGGGGTTTGTGTTGTAAGGCGCAGCTTGCAGGGCGTTTTTGGCCGATCTAAGCCCCGCGCCAATCGGCGTCCATTCCAGGGCGTCGGTATTGTAGATAGCGGTTTCAATGGTCGGGATTTGAGTATCAGGGTTGGTGATATTTGTGCGCGCCATGTGGGTGCGGATGTCCAGCTCACAGTCTCCCGAACCCGAAGGGAGCCCGCAGCCTGCCGGATTGTTTTTAGCATTGAATCCCATCACGCCGTAGCGGTCGCCGTTTTGGGCCAGGTTGGCCCACACGGTCGCCGCTTTCTGTGCATTTTCCAGCCGCGTTCCTTCGCCGACTACGTCCTCGGTGGACATGGAGCCGGACTCGTCGTGCAGGATCATAATGTCGCTGTTGCCCGGAGCGACGTAAAGGAGCGCGTCGGTTTCAGTATCACAAATGGCGGCGTCGAGGCAAGCTTTAAAATCCACAAACGTCGTGCCGGCTGCTTTGGTCGGGGGAAGCAAAGTGGCCCAATACTCTCCGCCGCCGACCTCTTGCAAAGTCCCGGTTACAATGGTGACGGCGTCTCCTTCGGCGTCAAAGCTGAACGAGCTTTCGGCAAGGCCGCGCACCGGCTCGCCGCCGCTGGTCACGCGAAAGCGCGCCAGGAACGCAATGGGGCTGGTCGGGTCGCCCACCAGGGCAAAGTTGGTCTGTTTGGGCTCGAGGATGTCAATCTGCGGGCTCACACACGTGGCGGCTACGTCGTAGCTATAGTTATGACCAAAAGCATTGACCACGGCCACCAGCCGATCGTGAACGCCGTAGGCCGCAAAGGTTCGCTCAAAATCCTGGCCGACCCAGGCCGAGCGAACCAGGCTGGGCGCGCTCGTGTTGGCTGCCATCAGGCTGATTCCGAGATTGGCGCTGCTCTGACCATCCACGGCCAGTGTGAGGTAGGAGCAGCCGCTTTGAGGGCGCACCTGGTAATACTTTCCGGCCCACGTGTCTGGCGTGGAGTGGCCGGCCCAGCTTTGGGCGCCCCCAGACATGCTCACGTCCGCGGCGAGCGTGGGAGCGGCGAAATTCACTCCCACGTCTTCTTCGTAGTAATGCAGCTCGGGTTGTGTGCTTACGTCGGCCCAGTCTTTGCCCCAGTTGGCGGACATAAAGTTCATAAAGAACTCGGGATACGAATAGGGCGTGTAGGCCTGGACAATGTCGCGCTCGACGTACAAATCGTCCTGGTTCCCACATTCCCGGTAATGCTCGTACATGCCGTTCGAGCGATACCAGGCATCGCCAGGCGAACCATTGGGACCTAACCCTTCGGAAACTTGTTCGGACAGGTAAATGACAAAGCGGTTTCCGTAGGATTTGCCGTACATGGATACGGACGAGTTGTACGTGTTCCCATTGTACCAGCCGGAATTATCCACCGTGCTGGGACCATAGTCGGCATAGCCCTCAATGAACTCGGCGTTGCCCGAATAGCCCGGCTTCCAGTCGTCGTAGCAATCGGTAAAGCCGTATTGTTCATAGTGTTGTGTTTCGTGGTAGGTCACGCCGCGCCCGCCGCCGCCGCGGATCATGGGCGCGTCAATGCCAATGCTGCAATGCCCCGAGCTGGCCCACCACGCGATGCCAGCCCAGCCGTCTCCCTGGCGGATCAAATAGTCAATGTTTCCGTCGCAGCCGGTCGTGTACGGTTCCACTCCGCCGGAATCTTGATAGTAGCGCTCCCAGGCTTCTTGGGCCCAGTCGGCCACGTCTTGCGCCTCGGCGGCGGAGTTGATCCAATGGTTGTGTGGAGTTCCGTCGTGAGTTGACGTCAGGGTGTAATAGATGCTGACGCTTCGGGTGTTGCTTCCAATTGTAAACGTTTGGCCGTAACATTGGTCAAGGGGAACTCCGCCCACGTCGTGAGAATGAGTACACGTGGCTGTGGGGGAACGGGGTTCGTTCAACCTCTGTGTTGAAGCTACAGCGCTGCTGAGCGGCAATAAAATCAACAGCAACAGATATGGCATGGCTTGCCTGATCCTAGACATGTTTGCTCCTTTCTAGCAGGCTGTCGAAGAACCACGCTCAGGCCGCTGTCCGTTCGGCTGAGCTCACGACGAAGCCTCGGCGGCCCGCACGCGCCGGGGACGGCGCATGGAGCGCCTCTCCGACAAGCTCCTAGGAATATGTGCGGCATTCCGATAATTTTACAATTCGCAACGTTGGCAGTGTCGCCCGTCTCGGGCGAAAGGCTCACAGGTATCTTGGCAAGGGTGGTGTATGCGTGAGGAATGAGTAGTGTATATAGATTAGCACCGGGCAAGCGCGGCGTCTATATACCAGTGCACATAAAGGAGATACAATTTTAGATACATTTGAGGTTCGACCTTAAAGAAACCAGGTTTCTTGGGGAAACCTGGTTTCTGACGGCTCTGCCCAATTTGAGCCGGCTCAAGCCAGGGTAAACGTGCCGCATCCAAAATGAGTTTGCTTGCCCAGGTGAAGGATTGACGCTAATTCGAGGTATGGGACGAGCGGATCGGGTATGAACAGGAAGGTTTGCGTTCCTATCCAGCGTCCCGGCCAATTCTTGGGGGCGCGCTCGATCTTGTGCCGCCGCAGGGAAAATCCAGCCGCTTGCTCAATCGCGGCATGCAGAGCAGCCTGATCTTGTGCGCTCAACACATTCCACACCTCGGTGGGATTGCGGCGCTTGCCTGGTATGAACAAGCTCAGGCGGACCGCCAGCGCCTGGAGCAATTCTTGCAGGGTCGGCGCGTGCGCTGCCTTGGACGTTCCTTGTGCCTTGCCGGATTTTGCGGCGGGTAAGGGAGGGGGAGGCGCGGGCAAGTCAAAAGGCGTCAGCCAGGTCAATTGATCAAGCGTGCGGTCCGCGATGGCCCCGAACGTCAGTCCATCGGCCCACTGCGCCGGGGTAGCGTGATAGCTCAGGTCCAGCTTGCCTTCTTGCGCCACCGGTTCCCAGCGGGCGCCGCGAGCCGCGTAAATGGCCTGGATGTCAAAGCGCCCCCACAGCCGGTTGGGGCGATGCCAGCGCGGATCGGTGGTCACGCTGGCGGCTTCCATGGCCGGCAAAATGATTTCCAAGAAAAAGCTGTGATCGGCGCTCCCGCCGACGAGCTCGAGCTCCCAAAGAATCAGCTCGTCTTGCCCATAGATTTGCTTGGCCGGGTAGGCAAACAAAATCGCCTCGATGGGCCAGCCCGCTTCCGGCACGGTCACGTTTTTCTGCTTGCCCTCGATGGCGTCTCGGACGTATCCTTCCCATTTAGCCATGGTTTT
Organism: uncultured Anaerolineae bacterium; assembly: GCA_964651475.1. Taxonomy (GTDB): domain Bacteria; phylum Chloroflexota; class Anaerolineae; order Fen-1058; family Fen-1058; genus JBGSMF01. Next base: position 24,930 of record CAZYXV010000011.1, read on the forward strand.
GCGCCAGGGGCGGGCGTCTTGCGTGGGCAGCCGCTCGGCAATCAGCGATCCCAAGACCAGCGATAATTCGACCGGCAAGTAGGGCGGCAGCCTGACCAGAGGCCGGTTAACCTTCCACACGATCAGGTAGCGATTGAGATTAATCAAGTTGATAAAAGGCCACATACTCTGTTAATTCATACAATAACTTGATCTGGTCTTTGGACCACTGCCGGATGTTCCACCCGCTCAACATGTCTTTGGCCGTCTGGCTGAGCATTCCCATCAGTCGCCCCCAGTAGAATTGCTCCTCGGCCGGGTCAGTGAGCGCCAGCAGCTCGCGGATGGCGCGTTGTTCGTCGGGCTGCAACACCGAGCGGAACACCGTGGCCATTTCCAGCGTGCTCAGAAATTCCGCAACATCGAACGTGAGGATACCTTGCTGGTCGCGCACGTGCGGCATGATGACCTGGTAAGGGGCGGAATAAAATCTCGTTCGCAGCCGGTCAAAGGGAAAATTGGCCTCGTGATAAATGATGCGGCACAAGACGTCTGCCATGCTGGACTCTCCCCTCAGGCCGGTGGTGGGAACAATCTGGACGAGGCCCTTTAAATCTGTCCCGTGATAAATGATTAGCTCTTGGATAAAGGGTTTTAGATCCTTGCGCGGCAGCATCAGCAAAAAATGGTTTTCGTCCTGGATAAACGACCCCAACACGTGAACGTCACGAAAGCCCTGCCCGCCCTGGAGTTGGCGGGGCATGCGATTGACAAATCCCCACACGACGATAGAGCGGCGCGAGAGCTGCCCCAGCGAGTTGGCCCTGCGCACAATGGCCTGGCACGTTTTGCAATAGGGTATGGTGTGGCGGGGAGAAGGTTGGCGAGGATAAATCCAGCAGCGCTGGCAGGGACCGCGCAGCGCAGAATGAGGCGGTCCGATCTCTTTAGCCGTAAAGAGTTCGGGCCGCCTCTCCAGGTATTCCAGCGTCGCCAATAATTCTGCGCCGGCTCGGCTGCGGCGCAGCCAATCAAAGCCGTCTAGCATCCAATGCCCTGAGCAAGTCCGGGTGGTGCGCGATGACGTTGGGCGTGATCCATTCGTCAACCTTGATGGGCAGGCGCCAATCCGCATCGGCGTAACGCTTTTCCCACTTGACGAGGAAACTGGCCGGCAACACGCGCAGGCGGAGGCTGCCAAAGCCGAGATAGCGGTTGTTGCCGATCTTGTGGGCCAGTCCCGGTTCCAGCGCCACGCACCACATCAGTCGCTGCAATTCTTGCTCTTCGAGATTCCAAAAGCGGATGGTAAAGTGGGCGCGCGCGCCCGGCAAGATCGCCCTCAAGTAGCTGGCCTGGACGGTGTCCGGTTGGAAATTGTCCAATCGCTTGACCAGCGGCGCCAACGGCGCGTGGGGGAATAATCGCCACGTCTTGGCGATGAGCAGCCTGGCCGCCCCAGTCGCGTCCGCCGCGCTTTGCCACTCGCCGCCGACGCAGCGCCACTTGCCGTAAGGGTAGGGCACTTTGAACCACGCCAGCTCGGGCTGCGCGTCGAACAATCCAAAGCTAAAAGACAGGCGGCCCATGATGGCCTGGTTTTGCCCTGCACCCACCCAACCGAACAAGGCGTCGGTGGGATTCAGCGCACGAATATCCAGGCTGGCCTCGGCGGAATTGCTGGCGATGGTATAAATGTGGCGCACCATTCCCTTGAGGGTGTGGCTGGGGAGGGCGTAGGTTTTGGGAGCATTTCGCAATTCGGCCCTGGGCGGCGCCATGGCAAAAAAGTCCCAGCCGTTCACGGGGCCGTCGGCCAGCGTGGTGGTGAAGGATGGCTCGCCGCTTTCGCGCACGTTGGCCGGGGTGAGCAGCTCGGCTTCCACGGCCAACATGCCGCAGTAGCCGCCAAAGGCGCGATGCGACGTAAAGCCCTGGGCCGACTTGGGCGGCGTCTGCGCGATGCTCATCTGCGGCGCGAGCGGGTACATGGTCTTGAGCGCGCCCGCGGCAGCCTCGCCCTCCAGCTCCATCTTTTGCCAGGCGCCCTCCTGGCGCATTGGCTCTTTTCCAAACAATTTGCTGCCCACGCCGTTCGGGTCGCTCGTCAGCCATTCCAATCGCTTGAGGTTAGCCTGCACCCAGCCAAAGCCGCTGGTCTTTTCGCCGCCAATGGGAATATCGCCCCCTTGGAAATCTTGCAGCAGGTGCACCAGCAGCGAAAATGCCTCTAAATCGTCTTCGCTTATGTCTTGAATGTCAATCCTGAAATGGAACGCCAGTTGCTTGCCGTACGCAAAGAGATAATCGCGCTTGGCGCTTTCTACGGGCTGGCCCGTCTTGGGATCCATCCGCACGCCGTCCATCGAGCACCACGAGCGTTCGGGGTCGAGCGGGTCTAGCAGATACGCGTCTGAGAAAAAGACCAGCCCGCGCCGCCGCTGCGCGCCAAACAGGTGATCCAGCATCTCGGTCGTTTTGGCCGATTCGCCCCACAGCGTCTTCAGCACTTGCGAAGCGCGCCGCCTGAACGCGCCCTTGAGCGTGCTGCCGGGAATATAGACTTGCCACGCGCCGTCTGGCGACGACGGCGACCATTCTAGCATCCGCATAAAGACAGTGTCGTACGGCTTGCCGTATTTCTTGGAAATCTCTCGATTGCCCACGCCGCCGGCTCTGAAATCAACCAGGTGCGGCTGCGATAGTTCCTGGCGGGTGCGGCTGCGAAAGCCTTCCAGAAAAGCAATAAAGTTGCGGTCGTTGGCGATGCTTTTGCGCAGGTTGGCCGGATGGGTAATATGGTGAAAACGCACGCGGCTGTGCTCGTCTAAAAAGCTGCGCCACGCCTGCGCGCTGACCCCTTCGGGCGGCTGGCTGCGGTCATCCCACTGCCGCTCGTTGATCTTGCCATCCAGCAGCATGGTTTTGATGAGCAAGTGTTCCTGGCGATTGGCGATTTCCACGTCTACCCAGGCGTCGCTTTGCAGCAAGTTGATTTGTTTATCTACCTGCTCGTAAAGGCGGGGGAGCACCGCGGCGCACGCCTGGGCCAACAACCCGGTCAAGGCCGCCTCGTCCTGAAAAACGGGCGCCAGTTGTTCTTGCAAAGCCGGGTCAAGCCCCATGCTGTGCGCTATCTCGAGCCAGGCCGATGAGTTGAATTGCGCGCCGGCCTGGGCCTTGCGGTCCATCAGCGCCAGCACCCGTTCGACCATGCTGGCCTTTCCGCCCAGCGCCTCTTTGGCCGCCGCTTCCGCCGCGCCCCGCCCGGGAAAGGCATGGCCGCACAGCGACTTGATGGCGTCCAACGTTTGCTTGGAGGGGGCAAATTTGCCTTTGCCCAATTTCGCTATGGCCGACGTGGGCAGGCTCCACATCTCTACCTGCTCGCCGGAACGTTCCATCAGCCAGATGGCCATGATCCTGGCGAGTTGCGCCGCGAATTTCTTCTTCCAATCTTCGGGGCTGAGGATGGGGCCGCCCACCGCCATCTCCAGGCGAGTGCGGATCGGATCGGGCAGATTTTGCATTGCGCCAACCAGCAAGCGCCCTTCAATCGCGGCAAAGGCCGGTATTTCGGGGTCCACCTTGCCCCAGTTCCAACCGACCATCACCGGGTTGAGCGCGTCGAAGGTCACATCGAGCCGCAGGTGATTGGCGCCCGGGCGCAGGCGCGGCGGTTCGGCGGGAGAAAACGGCGTATCCAGTTCGAGCCGGCAGCGCCCCAATCCCTTGCTCTTGCCCGCGCCGAACCAAAAGCGGCCTTCTCGCAACTCGTGGAGGAGATAGTACAGCCGGGCGGCATTGTCGCCTTGCTTCAGGACCGCATCGTCTACGGCCAGTGTGAAATCAAACACCGAGTTGCGGAACAGGGTTTCCATTTTATAATTCGCGTTGGCCTCGGCGGCCCAGCGGTCTTCATCTAGCCTGAGGCCCATGCGCAAATCGAAAAAGTGGTCGCGGGGATAACAGTCTTCGCGCAGGCGGCAATCTACCCGCGTGATGAGGTTTGGGGGCAGGGGAGAATCGTACAGGCGCAGCCACAATTGGTTGAGCAGCCCGATGTTTCTGCCGTCGCGCGATTCGCCGATAAAGGCGTCCATCAACGCCTGGGCCGTGCCGCCAATCTCGCCGGCCAGAGAAACGAGCCGTTGAGTTCCGTCTCCGTCTCGCGTAAAAAGCGTCTTGCGCCCATTGCCGCGATAGATGGGAGATTCCGCGCAAAGTTTGCCTTGCAGTATCATAGCCCCTCCTGATGGTCAGAGTGATTAAAAGACGGTGCTTGGATAGTATACCATGTTTTTCGGCTTTCAGGTTAACAAGCGTATCAGGGGGGCAAGGCAATCGCATTGTTCTGCCGTTTGAATCCTGCCCCCCCACTTGGCTGCGGCGTTGAGCTTTCTGGGTTATTGAGTATAATGATGCTCATTGGCGCCTTCTGGGTTTTGCTTGTAATCACAAACCTGCACCGATTGATACCTGATTTTTGTTCAGTTTGATTGGCAGTTCACAGGGGGCGCCTGCTCATACCCAAAAAGCTATGCTGAAAATGGAATTGCAAAAGGCTCCTTAAAGTAGCACAAGAAGAATCATCTCTATGAAAAAGATAACGCTGTACTCGCTTTTAGTTGGCCTGGCGCTTGGATTAGCGGCCTGTAGCTTGTTTTCGTCCAGCCCTTCAAAGGAAGATGTCAAAACCTCCGTCCCAGAGATCACTCAGACCGGCCCAAGCCCTGCTACGCCGGGCGCCAGCGTGGCCGGCGCGGCGACCTCTGCCACCGCTTCCCCGCCGACGGAAACGCCTACCCGGCCGCCGACGCCTATTCCCACCTTTCGCGTGCCGGTGTTGGTTGGCACCGGCGTTCCCCAGCCGGCGGACAAGATTACCCGAGATACGCTTGACCGTGCCAGCCTGATAGCGCATTGGGGGATGGGGCGCTTGAATCAGTTGGCCTGGTCGCCCGACGGCCGGCAATTGGCAGTAGCTGCCACTGGCCTGTACCTCTATGACTCTCAGACACTGCAGCCCCAGCAGATGCTAGAGCCAGATGCGGCCGTCACCGCCGCAAGTTTTGCGCCAGACGGCAAGCGGCTGGCGGCATTGTCCGACTACCAGTTGACGGTGTGGGAGTTGCCATCCGCGCGCGTGGCCTATACAATGTCGCTGGACGCCTATGGCTATTTCCTGACGAGCGTAGCCTTTTCGCCGGACAGTGCGCGCCTGGCTTTTGCAGAAGCAGATGGACGGGTGAAGGTGTGCGACGCCGCCGGAGGACGCGAGATCTATAGCCTGACCGGACATAGCGATCGTGTTACGCGCGTGGTGTTTTCGCCCGACGGCAAATACCTGGCCACGGCCAGCGATGACCAGACAGTAAGGCTTTGGGCGGCGGCCGATGGGGCAGCCGTCGTCACACTCACAGGCCATACCGCACGGGTGCAAGACATCGCCTTTTCACCTGACGGCGCGCGGCTTGTATCGGTGGCCGATTATGACCCGATGGCCCGGGTCTGGCAAGTCGCCACCGGTCAGGAACTTGGCACACTCGAACAGGAGTACATGTGCTGCGGGGCAGCCTACTCGCCCGACGGAGTCGTCATCGCCACCGCCAGCAGCGAGAGCCACATCCAGTTCTGGGAAGCAGGTACCGGGCGCGAATTGTACAAGCTGGGAGGTTTCGGGGAGAGCGTGCAGCAATTTGCCTTTTCACCGGATGGCGGCCGGCTGGCGGTCGGCGGGCAAAGCGGCATAGAGATTTTCGATGCTTCCAGCCGTCAAGTTGGCCAAAGCTGGTATGCCGGTTACAAAACGGCGCTCGGCTTTTCCGCTGACGGCGCCCGGCTAGTGTGGGGCGCCCAGGTGCGCGACCTGACCAACGGGCAGCTTTTACTCGACCTCGGTGGCCGCACCAGCGGCAGGGCGCTTTCGCCGGACGGGAAAGTGCTGGCGGAAAAGGGCCAACTCCGTGACGTGGAAAGCGGCCAGGCACTGCGCACCTTTAGCGGCGGCGAGCCGCTCGCCTTTTCGCCAGATGGTCAATGGATCGCCGGCATCGGCGACAACGGCAAGATTACCCTGTCTGAGGTCGCCACCGGCAAACTGGCGCGCACTTTCACCGGTCATACACAGGGAATCGGAACGTTGGCCTTTTCACCTGATAGCACGCTGCTTGCCGCCGGCTCGACGGACAAAAATGTCTATATATGGGACCTTGCCGCCGGCGCCCTGCAGCATACGCTGCGCGGCCATAGCAATAGTGTCACGCAGGTGGTGTTCTCACCCGACGGAACGCGGCTGGCTTCACGGTCACAAGGGGAAGACTATGCCGTAAAAGTCTGGGACGTTCAGAAAGGGCAGGTCTCGTTTGAAGCGTTGCTTGAATACAAGACCCGGCGTGACGGCAAAGAGGTGATGAGGTCCGAAACAGCGCGCTCGGTGGCTTTTTCGCCGGACGGCGCGCTGCTCCTGGTGGCGCGCTATAACTCAGCGGCGGCGTGGGACGTAGCCACCGGCTAACAAGCAGGCAACTATCTCCCGGCGGCCGACAATGGGCCGATTAACAATATGAGCTTTTCACCGGACGGCAAGCGGCTGGCCGTGTCTTTTGAAGCGGGTCTGCTCAACCTGTGGGGCGTCCCATCGCCCCGCCTGGCGCAGACTATTCCAATGCTGCCGCAAGCCACCGCCACCCCCTCTGGCCCTGCGCTGACACCCTTGACATTAGCTGTGGCTGGCACACCGCTGCCGCCAGATGCCGCGCTCATCGCGCCCGAAAATATGGGCGCGCTGGCGCCGCTGGCGGTTTGGGGTAATGGCCGGACACAAGCTGGAGGCTGCCTGGCGCTTTCGCCGGACGGCAAGCGCGCCGTCATCGGCTCCACGCTGGGAGCGTACGTCTACAACGTCGAGACGCGCGCTTGGGAGCGTTTCATCCCTACCGAAGAACGGGTGGAAGACGCTTTCTTTAGCCCGGACGGGCAAAGGCTGGCGCTGCGCCAGGGCAACCGACTAGGCTGGTATACAGCAGACAGCGCTCAGCTATCGAGTGGATTTACATCGCCTGGCAGGCTCGGCCCCGACGGCCGCACGCTCGTCTGGAAAAGCGACCACGCGGTGCATTTCGCAGACGCGGCGAGCGGTGAACTCGTACATACTTTTTCGTTCTGGGAATTGCCAGATGAGGCTAGAATTGACTGGCTGGCCCTGAGCCAGGCCGGGGATGCTTTTGCCGTGGGAATTGGTGGGCAGGTCCGGGTGGCAGACGCGGCGACAGGGAGGGTCAAGCTGCGCTTTAGCGCTGCCGCAGACAAGCCGAAATCTTGGGGTGGAGCGTTCAGCCCGGATGGCCAGGAGCTGGCGCTCTTTGTCAATGCCGACAAAACGAGCGCGCTCCAAATCATAAAGGCCGCCACCGGCGACGTTCGGCTCACGTTGGCAGAGTTGCCCGGTCGGATTGTGGCGGTGGCGTATAGCGCCGACGGGCGGCGGTTAATGTCGGTCGAAGCAAAAGCAATACACGTATGGGAAGCGGCGAGCGGCGCGGCCTTGGGTGATGTTCCAGGCGAGTACGAGCGCTTTGTTTTCAGCGCCGACGGCCTCCAGGCATTGACGAGCAGTGAGGGTGTGGTGAGGCTCTATGACCTGGCAGGCGCGTCATCCCAAGTGCTGGCCGGGCCGGACGCGCTGCTCGGCCTGGCTTACAGCCTGGACGGTAAGGCACTGGCCGTCAGCAATGCCAACGGTGAGATCCAAATGCTAGATCCCGCGACCGGCGGCCTGCTCAAGACGCTATCCGGCCACCACGCGCTATCCAATCGCCCGGCTCAACTGGCGTTCAGCCCAGACGGGCGTTTCCTGGCTTCCATAGAGGGCGGCGCTGTAAACATGGCTGGGCTTGAGCAAAGCATAGTCCAAGTGTGGGACGTTGCCAGCGGCGATGTATTCGAAACGCTAGATAAACTTGAGGGGGCAGGCCATATCTTGCCCATTGACAAGGTCCAGGGGATCGCCTTTAGCCCGGATAGCAGCAAGCTGGGGGTCGTTTTCCTCAATTATTTGCTGATCTATACGCCCGCCGATCGGAGGGCGCGGCTGGTCAATGGACCGCCGGGCGTCACAGCCGACCGACTCGACGGCCTGGCCTTTAGCCCCGATGGCCGCTATCTCGTCTTGAATGGCCGGGACCAGTTGATCGTGCTGGACGCGCAGACCGAAAAACTGCACAGGGTGATCACTTTGAACAAGGACGAGCAAGCCTTCTCGATGCAATTCAGCCCCGACGGCAAGCTCCTGGCCGCCGGCCTGAACGCCCAGGTCCGGTTGTGGGATCCAGCCAGCGGCGCAGTCGTGCGCACGATAACTAACGACCAAAACGATTACCTGGGCGACGCACGGCAACTGGCGTTCAGCCCCGATGGGCGTTTGCTGGTGGGCGGCAGCGGCACCCTACGTATATGGGCCTGGGATGTGGCCACAGGAAAGTTGATATCAACGCTACAGTCGCCGCGATACAACAGTATAGACCATGTAGCTTTTAGCCCGGATGGCCGGCGACTGGTGACACTGGGCCGGCACGGCGGCGTGATGGATGTGTGGGGTATTCAGCCCTGATCAACAGGCACAATACATTCCAGGCGCGGTATCTTCTCAATAATCCGGGGTAGTGGCAGGGCTTGCCCCTGCCCTCATATGGGCGACCGCAAGAGTCGCCCCTACATTTTGAGATGATACCAGGCGCGGTATAAAAAGACCCCAGGGGTTTTCAGAACCCTTGGGGTCTTTTAAGCGGGCGACGGGACTCGAACCCGCGACCTCCTGCTTGGAAGGCAGGAGCTCTACCAACTGAGCTACACCCGCAAATATTCACTTGCAAAGATACCACAGACAGCTAGTTTTGGCAAGCAGTTACCTTCTCCATTCATCCCATATCTGCCAATCGCTCGCCTCAGCTTCCCACGCCGCATAGATTGCAACTCCTTGCGCTATTCGTTCGGATTGGGATAGCCCGACCTGGCCAGCGCACGTGCCGGCCAGGCCATTGGGCAAATCTTCTGCGCCTACCCAATGCGAGGGCGTCTGTTCGCGGGAGATTGAAATTCCAAAGAGCAATTCCACGCCTGCGCCGGCTAAACTCTTGCTGATGCCTCGCACCTGTTCGCGCAGCCACACACGATATAGCGCCGGGTGCGGCTGGTAGCTGTCATACGTCATGGTTGCAATCTGGTCCACGCGCTGCGCCACAGAACGATAATACTTGCCGCTCCACTTGAGATTGCCCAACAGAGGCAGCCATTCCAAAACGTCGGGCTTCCACTGGCTCGCGGCAATGCTGATGGTTCGCCCCGGACCGAGCGCGGCCCTGACTTCTTCCAACAACAGCAGATAGTTGCGATCGTCGTCAAACACAGGCTCGACGTTCAAATGAACACCGTCCAAGCTGGCCTCGTTTACCTGCGCCAAGACGAACTCGACGATCTTGCGGCGAGTGATTGGGTCGGCCAGCTCCACCCAGCCTCGAAGCCCGACAATGGCGTCGTTTTTCAACGGAATCCCGACCCAGGCCAGCAGGCGCGTGTCTTGGTTGAAGCGGCGAAAGGCTGCCACAAATTCGGGCGCGTGAGCATACGACTGGCTAAATGTGCCGTCGGGCTTGATATAGCTGAGGTAAGGAAAAAGATAGGCGAGTTGCCGCGCGGACGCATTCCTGGCCAGCTCGGCCACCGCCGCCTCGTTTACCGGCTGGGAGGTCCAATCAACGCTGATCCAGGCGCCATTCCTGGCAAGATCGCATTGGGGGCTTGATAGGTCAAGAGGAACCCACAGCCATCCCAAGACGGCCAACACGCCCACCAACAGCAGGCCGTTAATTGCCCATCGAAAACGTGAGTGAAATAGATGTTTGCACATGCGTCTCATTTTGCGTTAATCTTGATATGCCTGTACCGGCCTGATACGCGCCAGGGCATTTCCAGGGGGGCAAGCCATTCCAGGTCGCGGCGCGGCGAGGATGCGGCCTCTTGTCGCTTGCGCCACATTTTTCCCGCGCCGGCCAATCCCGCCAGCCGCCCGCGCAAAGCGTGTATATCGCGCCGCGCCGCCAGCGCATACATCACCGCAGCCGCATCGTACAAGGCCACCAGCGGCGCATACATCCACAATTGCTTGAAGGGATAATTCCTGACGATCAGCCAGACCTTGTTACGTCCCAGGTGAAAGCTCTTGAACGGCGAGCCTTCCACGCCTGTGGCCGAGTGGCAGTGCAGCACCCGCGCCGCAGGCGCATACAAGCACCGCCAGCCCGCGCGCCGCGCCCGCCACGCCATGTCCACGTCTTCCAGGTAGGCAAAAAACGCTTCGTCGAACAGGCCGATTTCGTCCAGCATCGCCCGGCGATACAGCGCCGCGCCCGCACAGGGGCCAAACACCTCTACGGGTTGTGATTCGCGCTCGTCGTCCGGCTCGCCGCCGCGCCGATCCCAGGCGATGCCGGCCTTGTCCACGCATATCCCGGTCGAGTTGATGATGTGCGGCCGGTCCGCAAACACCATCTTGCTGGCGCACATGCCTATCCGTTCGGCGCTCTCTATCGCCTCAACCAACGCCGCCAGCCAGGTTGGGTCCGCTTGCGTATCGTTGTTCAGGGTCGCCACGTAGCGGCTGCTGCTTGCCTGTATGCCCTGGTTGATGGCGGCGGCAAAGCCGCGATTGGCGTCATTCGCGATCAGGCGCGCGGCGGGCCAGTTGGCGCGCAGCCACTCGACCGAGCCGTCGCTCGAGCCATTATCTATCACCACGATTTCAAAATCCTGGTGTGTCTGCGCGCGCAGGGCCGCCAGGCAATCGCCCAGCAAGGCGCGCCCGTTCCAGTTGGGGATGATAATTTGCGTGCTCGTCATCGGTAAAGCAAGCTCGCATATACTTGGCGAAAACGCTGTGTGACCACGTCCCAGGTGTAATGGGTAAGCACTTTGTGTTGGCCACGCTTGCCCATTTCGGTGCGCTCTGCCGGGTCGGAGAGCAATTGCAAGATGGCGCGTGCCCAATCGTCCGCGTCACCATACGCAGCCAACAATCCATCTTGCCCTTCGTCAATCACGGTAGCCATAGCACCCACACGCGCGCCAATGACGGGGACAGCGCAAGCCCACGCTTCCAAAAAAACGAGGCCAAACGATTCATAGCTGGATGGGTGCGCCAGCACGTCGCACGCTGCGATGAGGGCTGGTTTTTCGGCCTCGCTAAAGTCCTCAATGCGGGTGATACGCGCTTGTTGTTCGGGCGGCAATGCCGTCACCAATGTCTCTATGTTGTCAGTATAGTCCGAGTGCGCTCCGGCAATGAGCAAGCGCGCCGTGGGGAGATGCATCCACACGCGCTGCATGGCGGCCAGCGCCACATCCAGCCGTTTGTGGGGAGCGTGTCGTCCTATATATGCAACTGCCGGGTCGTCGTCGGCCCACCCCAATCGCTGGCGAATCGCAGTGCGCTGTCCGGCGGCACTGCTAAAAGCCGCCGCATCTACTCCGCCCCCAATGACGGCGATGCGTTCCAGCCGGTGGCGGGGCGCTGCATGCCGCGCCAGCAAATAGTCGCGCTCGAATGAACTCAGGGCGATGTAAGCATCTGCCTGGCGGATGGCCTGGTAAATCATCTTACGGTCATAACACCACGCATCAGCGGGATGAAGCGCCCCCACAAAGGCGATGGGCAAGCCGGCACGCTGCGCTCCCTGCAATGCAGCGTGCATGTGAAGCAATGGGAAGGCAGAAGCGACGACGAGTTCAGCGCCGCTGGCGGCGACGGCGCGCGCCAGCCCCGGAACCAACGGGCCAAAGTACAACCCGCGCAGCCAATCTTCGCCGGGCAGGCGCAGCTTGTGAGCGATTCGCGCCGCGTTCAAGCGCAACCACGGCAGCCGGTTCCACACCGCAAAGCGGCGAACCTTTACACCGGCCAGGGTTGTTTCACCCGGCGGTAGGACGGGCTGGCGGGGATCCCAGAAAAGCGTGTTGTTATAGGCCACCGTCGTGTAGATGGTGATCTCGTCTCCCCAGTCACGCGCCAGTCGCTCGGATACGTTTTGAAACAGCCACTGGACGCCGCCCACAGAGGGCGAGTAGGCATGCAGAACGTGTAAAATCTTCATGCGCCGAGAGCATCCAGGTGATTTTTAAAGCGCTCCAATATGCGGGCTGGATCCAGGTCTTGGGCGCGTTCTTTTTGCCGGGCGATGATGCGCGCGCGCAGAGCAGCATCGGTTTGCAGTAGGTGAATTAATTCAGCCAGAAGGGGATAGTGCTTTTGCCGCACGAGGATTCCGGCCCCGCCCAAGGTCTCTGGCACGGCTGAGCTATTGTAAGCGATGATGGGCACGCCCATCCGCATGCTTTCGACCAGTGGAATGCCGAATCCCTCGTGCTCGCTCATATAGATAAACACGTCGGCGCGGCCGTAATAAGCAGCCAAAGCCGCATCAGATACGTGCCTTGTAAATGTCACGGCCTTGCTCAGGCTCAACCAGTTGATCAGGTGATGCAGCCAGTACACGTAGGGGCGCGCGCTGGCCGTTTGCCCCACCAGGAACAGCCGGGCGCGCGGCTCGATCTGGCGATAATAGAACAGGACCTTGATGACATCTTCGTAGCGCTTGTTTGGAACCACTCGCCCAACGCATAACAGGTTCACGCTGTTTTCCAGTCCGGCCAGTACGCGCTGGTCTGGCGGCGTGTGCTGCAATGTGTCTGGCGCGATAACTGGCAACACGTCAACGTGAGAATAGCCGGCCTCGACCAAATCGCGCCGGTTGAACTCAGAGACGGCCAGAGCCAAAAGCGCCCGCTCGCGAAACGCGGGCAGCTCGGCCCGCCCACGCCGGGTGGCCAGGCCAATTTCTGGATTGGCGCCGGCAAAAAATTCGGGCGGCGTGACATTGTGATAGACGAGGAGCAAAGGCACGTCCAACGTCTTGACGTAATCAGATAGCGCGGAAGCGTGAGAATAATGAAATACAAGCAGGTCGGCGCTTCCGGACCTGTACTGCGCAAAGGGGAAAACATCTCCCCAGGTCTGGGATGGCGCCACACTCTCGGCATAAATTTCCGAGTGGTACCCCCAGCGGCGCAGCGCCGCGCGTAACATCCTGGCCCCCGCAGAAATCGAGTTGCCCGGGCCGGCATTGCCGAGCATCTGGTGGATGTTACGAAAGCGGCTCACCCGTCCTTATCCTCGTTTTTCTCCAACTGCTCTAGCCGTGCGCGCAGCTCGGCCACCTGGCGCTGCAGGGATTCAATTTCGTCTTGCTGGTCCAGCGTTGCCACCATTTGAGTCAGAACTCGCGTCAGGGCGCTGTTCACCATCATTTGCCGCTCGCCCAACATGTTGACGTAGTAAACAATCACCTGGTGAAACGCGCGCTTGAGGCGGGCGACCAACGGCCAGCGCGATTGGACGGGGGCGAGTTGTATCCAGGTTTGATCGCTGGCCTGGGCGGCCTGGCTCAAATCATAATAGAGGGAGGCCGGGAAACGCGCTCCCTCTTGCAATGGAGGGCTGGCGATGGCAAACTCGGGAAATTCCAGTTTCGCATCGAGATCGTGCGCCAGCAAGTTGGCGCGAACGCGGCGAACCACGTCAGGCGTATCTATTTGCGGATCGTCTATTCGTATAATGTCGGCTAGGTCGTCGCTTATGTGATTTACTCTCCGGATTGTGTTGCGCGGCGGCGCATGCTTTCTGCGCGCGCCGCATGATATATTCTACCACAAGCTGCGGTCATGTTCTCGATGGTCAGATCGCTCATAAAACTGGACGTTTGCTGTTGATAATGAGCATAGTCGCGCAGCAGCATGTCCAGGGCGGCCTGGACGTGTTGTGCGTCCATCTGCTCCACTATTACGCCGCAGCCTGTCTGTTCAACTTCCGCCGCCATGGGAATCGAGCGGCTCACCAGCACGGGTTTGCCGGCGGCCAGCGCCTCTAGCAGCGAGTGGGGATAGGTTTTGATGATTGCGTCGCCGTCTGCCAATACTATCGCCGCGTGGACGCGCGCCAATACGGCATTTACGTCTACCTGTTCATTCAGTACCTCCACGCACCCGTCCAGCCCGGCGGAATGTACCCGGCGCGCCATTTCGTCGGCCAGCACGCCGCGCCACAAAAAGACAAGGCGCAGCGTTGGCGCGCGCTGCACCACTTGCAGCAAAACATCCACCCCCTTGCTGTGGAATTGCTCGCGTGTCCAGGGCGCCGAACCCATCAGTAAAGTGGGCGGCCGATCGAGAGAAAAGGGTGTGTAAGAAAAGCGCGCCGTATCTATGCCGGGGCGCACCAACTCGGCGTTCTGGATGCCCCACTGGCGCAGGCGCGCCAGTTCGGCGGAGGTGGATACAATCAGGGTGTGCGCCTGCCGGGCGAGTTGGCACGCGGATGACCGTTGAGCGGCGCGAACTCCCGCCGCCGCCGTATAGATAACGGGCCGCCGCAAAAAGCGCAGCACGTCGAACGGGAAAGGGTCGGGGTTGAACACGTGATGAAGGTCAATCTGCCCTTCGAGCTGGCGCAAGCGAAACAGGTGCTGCATCCCCCACCAGCGGCGCGGGAAGCGCGTGCCCGGCGCGCGGCCCGGATAGAGATGAACAATCTGTCCACCCACACGCTCGCGCAGCGCGGCCACTTCTTGCACTACCGCGTCACAGGCTGCCATGGGCGAGGGCGGGACGGTGAGGTGATAGAGGATATTCATCGCGTCTTTAGCACTCGTTCGTTCTGCCCGCCAAAGCGCCCGCGCAGCCCGTCTGCCAGCCCCAACAAAATGGAACGCGCCCGCTGGCGTTGGCGATGAGCCAGCGCCGACGCGCACAGGTAAATTCCATAGCCGCTCCACATGGCGAACAAGGGCCACATCTCCTGGCGGTGGAATTTGCGGATAAAGAGAAAGCGATTGCGCAGGACGTAATAAGCGTGCAGGGTGTGGCGCATCTCGGAGGAGCGGCTGACGCAATGCACGGCCCTCGCCCGTCCGGCGATGGCGCTGCTAAACCCTTGCTGCCGGGCGCGCGCGCACAAGTCGGCTACCTCGCCGCCAAAAAAATAAGCCTCGTCCAGCAGCCCAACTTGCCCGAGCACTTGCGCTCGAATCACGACGCACGTGCCCGGCACATAATCCACCGTTCGTATTTGCCCTGCGGGGAGCGGCCGGCGGATGTGAGAAACGACGTTGCGCGCCATGTCCGCGCCGCCCGCCGAAAGCAATACGTCGGGATGCTCGCTGTCCCAGAGAGTGGGGCCGACAATGCCAATTTCAGGGTGGGCCTGAAGCGTTTCCAGGAGCGCGGCTACGCTGTCCTGGTCAATCAGCGCGTCGTTGTTCAGCAGCATCACGGCGTCGCGGTTGGTTTCCAAGACCTGGCGCAAGGCGGCGTTGTTGCCGCCGGCAAAGCCCAGGTTAGAGTCGCAGCGGATGAGGCGCACGCCGGGATGCGCCTGCGCGATTTGCTCGGCGCTGCCGTCTGCAGAGGCGTTATCTACTACCCAGATACGCGCGGCAATGTTTTCCCAAGATTGGATAGAGTCCAGGCACGCCAGCGTATCTTGGGCCGCGTTCCAGTTGAGGATGACCACCCCTAGTGCCATTGGTTCGCTCATATCCGTTCGATGAGCAGAATGTCCTGGAACGAAAGTCCATCCGCTCGGCCCGACCACGCGCCGTAGCGAATGTCGCCGCGCAATTTCAGCCCGGCCTCGTTCAACGTGGCCAGCAAGTGCGGCTCGGCCACGGCCACGGCTACTTCTGGGTTGGATTCGTCTATGTAACGCCAGGCGGCGTCGCCAAAACGGAATTGAAAGGTGTTGCGGTTTTCTTGGGCCAGCCGCTGCTGGGTATCGTTGAGCAGGAAAAAGGTGGCCAGGCAGCAGCCGGCGGGAGACAGCAGCCGCGCGATTTCGCGCATATAGTTGCTCACTTCAGCCTGGCGCATGTGGGTAAAGACCGACTTGAGCAGAATCAGGTCGAAACTACTGTTTTGGAAAGGAAAAGTGTACGATTCGGCGCGCAGGCGGCCGCGGGGATTGTAGCGCAGATTGTGAATGTCGCTGTGAACAAAGGTGAAATTAGAGTGTTGCGCCGTGACGTGACGCTGGCACCACGCGATGGCCTCGCGGCTAATATCCATGCCCACATACTGGCCGGGGGGAGTAACATAATCGGCCAACTGTAATGCGATCAGGCCACAGCCGCAGCCTACGTCCAAAAGGCGCGAGTGGGGCTGTAAGTTCGCCAGCAACTTGAGGTAGGCCCGAAACTCGGCGCCCGAGCTTTCAAAGCTCGCCAGCGGCCCCACGTAACGCCGCAAATGGATGGGGGGCAGCGCGTGTTTGCCATTGACGCGGCGGCAGAGCGCGTCGAATGGCCCGAGTAAACGATACCACCACAGGTTCACCGGCTATTTCTCCATTCCTGCCTCGCCGCGAACGCGGCATAAAAAATACCCCGACCCCCGGTCGCACAAGCGCGGATTGCCTGTCAACTCGTTGCGAGCTTCCGCCACAATCTCCCAGCCGATCACCTCCAGCCAGCGGCGCAGCCCGGCATACGTAAAGCGGCTGCCGTGCTTCCAGCCCGGCGCGGGAGAGACAAAGTAATCCGGGTCTTCTGTCTCTAGCGTGATGGCGCTTTGAACGATCAGGAATTGCCGGCTGATGGGGCGCACCAGTTCCAAGAAACGCTTTGGCTCGGTCAGGTGATACAAACCGCCGGTGCATAAAACCAGGTCGTAAGGTTGGGCCGCGCGGATAAACTTCCACACATCGGCCAGCCTGAACTGCGCGCCGGGCAGCCCGAGCAGGCGCGCGGCGGCGCGGGCGCGGGTGATTTCTTTTTCGTCCAGGTCAACGCCGGTGACGAGGGCGCTGGGGCGCGCGTGGGCAATGGTGCAACTATAATAGCCGTCGGCGCAAAACAGGTCGAGGCAGGCGGGCGCGCCGCCCAGCTCGGCTAATGCGCGTTGAATGAAGGGCAGGATATATTCTTCTTTGTGACGCTGGTTAACCAGGTGAGATGGCGGCGCGGGGCGCAGCAGGGCGCGCACTGAAAATCGCTCGCCCTTTTCCACGCCCTGCCCCGCCGCCCGCCGCAGCAGCGATAGGGCGTATTTCAAGCGATCAAGCGGCTGCTGGGCAAAGCGCGTTTGCAGCCCGAGTTTTTCAAAATCGTGATACCACGGACGCAGCGCGTACACCTCAGGGTCAAAGCGGGCCATAATGCTCTACCTTCACCGCCCGCGCACGAGGATAGGTAAATAGATGCGCTCCACATCGCCAATATACAGCCGCACTGGGATCGTCTGCGGGCTGGATTGCACGTGGCTGCCGTTCACCATTCCAGACACGCTCAGGTTCCCCAAATTGCTCCAGCCGGCAGGACGGCCCGTCGTATCCAGCGTGAACTTGATCGTTGCCTGCGCCGATACCGTCCCGGAGGCCGGGGTGACTTGGAGGCCGGTGATGGAATGGGAAATGCTCCAATCCATAGTCCCCTCCCCAAGGTTCTGCAAGATGGCATATTGCTCTGCCGACGTTCCGCTGCCCTGCTGGTGCAAAAAGCGCAACTGGGCGGGGAAACCAAGTATGGGAGAAGACGGATAGCGGCCTGTGCGCTGCACGTCGTGATGGAACATTGGCCACGGCTGCTCGCCGCTGGCCGGGCCAACTTCTTCCCAAATGTATATGGCAGCCTGAGTGTTTTGCCCCGCGCCGGCGCCTATGGTTTCCAAAAAGCCATCGTTGTCTACGTCGGCAACTACCGGCGGCGCAATCATTCCTGTATAGTTTGTGTCCTGGTCTTGAAAGCGAGAATAGTCTGTGTTCATCGTACCGTTGTGATTAACCACAGACACGCCGTTCGAGTTGCTCATCACCAAAAGAATTTCCAGGTAATTGTTGCCGTCAATATCGGCTATTACAGGGGGATATGGCTGCACTTGGGAAATATGGCCCCAAGGGTTCACGTCCAGCGGCTCCATTGGAAAGCCGGACACATTCGTGCCGTTTCCGTGCCATGCGTACAAGTAATGGCAAGACGAAACCGCCTCGTAGCCGCAGCCTATAATCACATCCAATACGCCGTCTTGATCCAAATCTGCCAAGGCTGGCGAACTGCCCATGTTCGCGCCGGTTGGGCGCGGCCAGCCGCTCACCGGGGTGCCATCGGCGTTCCAGGCATAGACGTAATAGCCTGCCTGGTCCCCGGCGGAAATTCCGTCGCGCCCGGTTCCAACGACGACTTCAAGTTCGCCGTCGCCGTCAATATCGCCCAGCGCTGGGGAGGAATCAACCCACTCGCGCGCGTACTGCGGCCAGCCGGGCACAAGCGAGCTATCGCCATTGATGGCCCAGACGGCGGCATAAGTGTAATCAGGGCTTCCAATACCATCCCACATGGGGCTGAGGCCGCCTACAACCACTTCGGGCAATCCATCATTATCAAGGTCGCCCAGGGCCGGCGAAGACAATCCCCCTCGAAGAATCGGGTCTCCCGCGCTTCGAGTAAAGGGCCAGCCGGAAACGTAGGTTCCAGTGTGATGCCAGGCGTGAATGGCGCGGTCTTCGCCCTCGACCGCGATTTCCAGGTCGCCATCGCCATCCAGGTCGCCCACGGCGGGTGAGGCATAAATGCCATCCCAGTATCCATCTGGTTTGCTGGCGCCCGTTTCTCCGCCCACGATATCTTGCTTGGGCTGTGGCCAGTTGCCCTGGATGGCAAAAGACCAGCCTGGCGTGCTGCCCTGGTAGCCATAGACCAGCACGCCGCCATTGAGATGGTTGGCCGGCAATCCGCCCGTGGTTACAACAATTTCCAGGTCGCCGTCGTTGTCCATGTCGGCAACGGCTGGCGCGGATTCGATCCGGCCGCTTGCCTGCGGTGTGGGTGGATTGGCCGCATTGATATCCAGCGCCGTCTGCCGTGACCACACCACCGACCAGCCCGATCCGCTATAAGCAATGACGTAAAGCATCCCATCATACGCGCCGACGACGATTTCCAGGTCGCCGTCGCCGTTGAAATCGGCGACGGCCGGCGAGGCGTGCTGGATGCGCCCGCCGCCCAGGTGAACATACGTCCGATCCACATCTGTAGAGGCTAACACGCCTGAAGGTTTGTGGGAAAGAGACCAACCGCCCGCGAGCATACTGAGCAACAACATGATCCCAACAAGCTTGACCCAACGATTCATTTGTTTTTTCTCCTGTTTCGCTAGACACCTAACCTGGCCGAGCCAGAGCCAAAACCACAAAGGACACTAAGAACACCAAGGTTTTTACTTTGTGCCCTTTGTGTCCTTAGTGGTGAATTTTCTTTGCCGAAAAAGCAACGATTTGACTGTCAAGGTACTATATAGCCCGAAATCTGTACAAATGCGTCAGGTTTTAACCCTGCTATCTTAGCGTAGTCGACCCGCCTAGTCTGCCTGGACGGCAAGCCCCAGTTGCCCTAGAGCGTCTAGGAGGGTGGCCTGCACGTATTCCGGGGCTGCCTGGGTCAAACGCTCTTTTTGTTTGCGGGTGATTTGGCGCCGCAAGCCCTGGTCGCGCGCCAGCAGGTCAACCATCTCTGCGATTATATCATAGCGTTTACGATTGACCAGCATGCCGGCGCCGGCCATAGTATCGGGCACGGCGCCCGCGTTAAAAGCCAACACAGGCACGTCGAACGCCATCGCCTCCAGCAGCGGTATGCCAAAGCCTTCGTGTTCGCTGAGAGATAGAAAAACCGTTGCGGCGCGATAGTAACCGGCCAACTCTTCCAGGCTTACGGCCCCCGGCAACAAGATGTGGCCGGGCGCGGCTGCGGCGGCCATTACCTCTAATTCAAAACGATAGGCGGGCAGGTCGGCATCTGATCCAACGAGTATCAGCCGGGAGCGCGGGTTGACAAGTGTGTGATAATGGTTGAACGCGCGTATCAAATCATCCTGGCGTTTGTTGGGCGCCAGGCGGCCGACAAACAATAGGTTGACCCAACCATCGTTGTATCGAGAAGCAACGTCGCGCGCTGGCGGGCTATCGGCGGCAGCCAGCAACTTGTCAAAATACAAAAAGTAGGGCACAACAGCCACGTGCTTGAACCCCATAACCAACATGTCTTGCCGGTTAAACTCTGATCCCGCCCACGCGCCAAAGCTATCTTTGAGTCGCGCCAGGGCGCGCCGACCCTGTTCAAGCTTGGCGGCCAGTTCCGGATCGTATTGCTGAAAAAACTGGGGCGGCGTTATGTTGTGATAATACGGCACGATTTTGTCGGGCAAGCGCAGCACAAACTCGGTCAGCGGCGAGCCGGTCGAGTAGTGGTAAATCAGGATGTTGTCGGCGCGGGCGGGATAGGCGGTGTGAGGCAAGCCCGGATCCGCGAGCCGCATGTCGCGCCCCATCGCATACACTTGAGACTCGAACCCCCACTGGCGCAACAGTTCCCGAATGTGAAACATCTGGTTGCCGATAGCATCGCCATACGGAAAAGCAGGCGCGATTTGGTGAATGGCTTTGACCTGATTCATCTTATCCCGCTTTTATTGCTGCCACGTGGCCAAAGCAGCGCGAAAACGCTCGACGACGGCCGGCCAGCTATACGTATCTAGCACGTAGGCGCGGCCCAGTTCTCCCATTCGCTTGCGTTCGGCCGGGTGCTCTACGAGCCAGTCCAATGCGCCCATGAATTCCGCCAGTCCGATGTAATACAGGCCGCCGTTGCAGCGCTGAATGTGGCGGCGAGTGACGTCACATTCGCCGTGAACCAGCGCCGGCGCGCCCGATAGCCACGCTTCCATAATGACGATTGAAAAACTCTCCATCAATGAAGGCTGGACGAGGAGCGTGGCCGCCGCGTACACGTCGAGCTTGTCTTGTTCGCTCTGAAAGCCAATTGGAATAATATCGGGATGTGAAGGAATAGATAGCGACCCTTCTCCCATCATCACCAGCTTGAGCGGGCCGGGGTGCAGCCGCTTGTATTCGATGAAAAAGGAAACCAGTTCCAGCACGTTCTTGGCAAACTCGATGCGGCCGGCGTACAAGATAAAGGGCGCGGTCAGCCCCCATCGCCTGCGGAAGCGGTCGGGGTTCGCCTGATAAGCGTCTATGCCGCCGCCGACGACGACGGGACGCGGCAGCCGGATTTTAAGCTTGTCTCGCGCCAGCGCCAGTTCCGATTCGCTGTTGAACATGACGCCGCGGCACGTTTCGAGCATCAGGCGCGTTTGCACAAAGTGAGCAAAGAGTTCGTCGTGCAAGCACGGCCACACAATCGTTCGTTCGGGCCACAACGTCGAGCCGTAGAACGTCGTGCCGTACAGGTAAGGAACGAAAATCAAGAAATCATATTGCGGACCGTGCCGGGCAAGATAAGCATACAGCTCAGGGCTGTGAACGCCGTTGTCAATCCACTCCAATTCCTCATCCACTGTGAGCGGGGTGTGGTTGATGAGCCTGGCCGTAAGCTCGTGAAAGCGAGATGCGTTCCGCGCCTTGTGGTTGATGGGAAAGCGCAGCACCGGCACGCCATTGACGCGCGCCAGGCCGGCCGGGTAAATGTTCTCGCCATCGCCCAGATTGTCGGTGCAGGTTGTCAGTATGCGCGCGTCAAATTCCGGGCGGGGCAGGTGCTCCGCCAACTGGCGGGCCAGCGTCTCGGCGCCGCCGACGATTTCATCGCCATAACGGGGGACGACAATGGACAGCTTCATGGCGCGGTGTTTTTCTCTGCTTCCAATTGTTCGAGCCGCGCCTGCAGCCGCGCGATTTCTTGCCGTAACTCGTGCAGTTCATTCGGGGTGGGGCCTTTTTCCAGTTCTTTGACCAATCCCATCAGCGAACGGACGACGTGCTCGTTAAAACGATTTTGCTGGGCCGCGAGCATGTTTACATAATAAATCGCCACCTGGTGAAGCGCCGCCCGCAGCCGTTGCACCAGCGCCCCAAAGACTGGGAGGGGGGATCCCGTCAGCGAGAGGCCGACGCCCATCTTGGAGCAGGTTGAACTGGCGTGGCGCAAGTCTAGGTACACATTGCTCTCAAAACGAGTGGCGTAACCTCCTTCCAAGAGCGCGTCATAATCTAACCCTTGCGCTTCAGCCTGGGCGCGCCGCTGGCGAATATTGTCGCGTATCTGGCGCATGATGGCCTCCGCGTCTATGTCTGGGTCGCGGATTTCGATAACGTTGTCCATGTCATTATCATTCATACACGTTCCTTATAATCATTCCTTCCTGCGTCTTGTCCAAGCCGGGTACATTATAGATTGGCGCAAGGGATTGGTCAAGGCTGCTATGGGCTGTTTGCTGGAGGCAAGAATGGATTTTCTGCCTGGTTCAAAAGTTGCGCAAAACGAGCGGCAAGTAGAGATGGTAGCCATTCACAATCGCTGTGGCCTGGACGCCCAGGCCGGTCTGGCTGTCTAGCAGCCAGGCCGTGTTGACAATCGGCGGCGACAACAACAGCGAGCCTGTGCCCGTCGCACCCGGCGTCACCTGGAAATGCACTGCCTGGGTGGTGCTGGTGAGGATGCCCTCCCAGACGATGGCGTGGCTGTTGGAGTCATAAACAGCCGGGGGCATCACCGTGCCTGTCAGGCTGCCAGAGATATAGTGTGTCCTTGTCGGCAGCGCATCCCACAACGTCACAGCCTGCCCGGCGCCGGAAAAGACCAGGGTGTAGGTCAGGCTGTCGCCATTGCGCACGCCGTCTGCGGGTGAAGCGTATTTGTGCAAGAACAACCCCGACGTCAGGTGCGAGGTCACGGTGTCCGAAACGCCCACGCCAAACTCGGTGCTGGTCAGCCAGGCGGTGTTGACGATGGGTGGCAACAAGAGCAAGGAGCCGATGCCGCCCGGACGCGGCTTGACCTGGAACTGGATCGTTTGCTTAGCATCGGGCTGCAATTGCCCTTCCCACACAATAGCTCGGGCAGTGGGACTATAGATGGCCGTTGGCGTGACCGTGCCAGTGAGGCTGCCGGTGACGTACTCAACAGTCGAAGGCAAGGGGTCCCACAGGTGGGCGCCCTGGCTAGAGTCTGCACTGGAAAGAACCAGTGTGTAGGTCAAAGTGTCATCATAGTGCACGGGATCGCCAGGTGATACCTGTTTATCTAGAGACAGGGCTGGCAATGCTACGCTCACCACAGCGGTGGATGAGATAGAGCGGTTATAACCATCAATCAGCCAGGCTGTGTTGGCGATGGGTACCTGCATAGGCAATGACTCCACTTGCGTGATATTCAGCGTGGCCTGGAAGCGAACCGTCTGCACTGTGCCGGTGGGCAGTGTGCCTTGCCACAGGATGGCCCGGGCAGTAGGGCTATAGGTGGCTGGCGGCGCGACACTGCTGCTCAGGCTACCGGTGACGTAGTTGACGTTCATTGGTAACAGGTCCCGCAGGCGCACAGCCAGGCCAGGACCAGAAATCGTCAGGGTATAAGTCACTGTGTCGTGATTGCGCACGCTATGGTGCGGAATGGCTTGCTTATCCAGGGAAAGATAAGGCAACTTGGTGGCATACTTGAGACCCACCTTGTCAACATAGCCGATATGGGGCTGTCCCGAATCATCTACCACCAGCGATACCTTGTTCGTCCAATCTACCATCTGGTTCGTCACCATCTCAGTCTGCCATCCCACTTCACTTCGCCGGGCATATCTGATTTCGCCCCAACTAGCATTTACGTAACCGATGTGAGGATGCCCTGAATCATCCAGCGCCAGCGCAACAGAACGGCCCAGTGTCATCGCGGCGTCTACTGTCTCAACATGCCACGCCATTCCGTCGCGCCAAGCATATCTCAAGCTTGTATGAACATATGGGTCTATAATCTCATAGCAGGTACTGATATGAGGCTGATCAACTCTATCCAGAATAAGCGCGCCACATGGGCAACCCCAAGGCAGTGTCTCAATCTGCCAGGCTGTTCCATCGTAGCGAGCGTATTTAAGAACATAGTTGGTATAGTCGAAATAGAGGCTGTGTGGGTATCCAGAACTATCCAATGCCAGTGAGTAGCATGCTTCTCCCACGTTCTCTACCACTTCAAAGTGCCAGGTAGACCCATCGTGCCAGGCATGTCTTAGGCCATCAACACCAGGATAGCAGATATGAGGCTGCCCCCCTGGGCCAATGGCCAGCGCGGTGGCACCATTTATCGCATTATCCACCATCTGAGTGTGCCAGGCAGTCCCGTCACGCCAGGCGTACTTTAGCTCGGGATTGCCGTTTAGGCTGCTTCTGCTTGTGTAGCTGACATGGAGATGGTCTTCAGCGTCCAGTACCAATGAAGAATATTCCCCTACCATTCTTCCACTATCAACTGTTTCGATCTGCCAGACAGTCCCATCAAACCAGGCGTGCCTCAATTCGCCGTATTCGGTGGCCGAATCGTGATTGCCAAAATAGCCAATGTGTGGCCTGCCCTGCGCATCTATCGCTGACGAAACGGAACGTCCTCGTGAGTCTATTGTATCAACATCCCAGGTTGAATGAGGAAAATCAAAACTCACAGCGGCCTCGGCTGAAACCCGTCCCCCGCCCTCTGCGTCAGTTAACCAGGCCTCATTAACCACAACAGGCGCAGGAGACGCAGCGATGGCAAACACGTCGGGCGCGACCTGGAAGCGAATTGTCTGAACTGTGCCAGTAGGCAATTGCCCTGCCCACAGGATGGCGCGAGCCGCCGGGCTATAGACAGCTTGCGGCGTAATGCCAGAAGGGCTTGTCAGGCTTCCAGTCACATAGTTTACGGTAACTGGCAAGGGATCCCACAGTTGAAGACTCACAGCCGGGTCGGCGCTGGACAGGGCCAGGGTATACGTCAGAATATGGCTAGCGTGCAATTCACCGCCGGGCGTCACTCGTTTGTCTATGGCAAAGGGAACCATCGAGGCATATTTCAAGGTATCATAAGACGGCGTGTAGCTAGCGTGCAAGCGCCCAGCACCGTCCAATGCCAGGGAGAGACTTCCAGCCGTCGGGCACGAGCCACGATCTATCGTCTCGACTTGCCAGACTATGCCATCGTACCAGGTGTGCCTGAGTACACCAGGACAGATGAGGTAATAGATAATGTGAGGTTGGCCTACTTCGTCTAGCGACAACGCCGTTCCTCCTGGTGTCTCTGTTCCTAGATGACTCACAATTTCAACATGCCAGGCCGTCCCGTCACGCCGGGCATATTTGATGTTATACCCATCAAAAGTGTTCCCAGTGGTATAGCTGATGCGAGGCTGACCTGCGCTATCCAGCGCCAGCGAGGATGCTTCCCCTGCACTATCCACAGTTTCAATTAGCCAGGCCGTTCCATCGCGCCAGGCGTACTTGAGGCCGCCGTGTCCGTATGCGTCGTCATATTCTCGGTAGATAATGTGAGGTTGGCCTGCGCCACCCAGCGCCAGCGCAGGCTGCGTACAGTCTGGATCATCCACAATCTCAATGCGCCAGGCCGCTCCGTCGTACGAGGCATACTTGAGACCATCAGTGCAGTAAGCGATATGGGGCCGATCGGCGCTATCCAGTTCCAGTGGAGCCTTACTCGGGTACAACATTGTGATCACATCTACAATCTCAGAATACCAGGTGCCCCCATCGCGCCAGGCATGCCTGAGATAGTTATACTGGTCGGTATAACTGATGTGGGGCCGGCTTGCGCTATCCACTGCCAGTGAAGGGTGAGGGTCTACATCTCCGGTATTGGTCACAGTTTCAGTGTGCCAGTTCGCCCCATCGTACCAGGCATACTTGAGGTCATAATTGGGCGAGGAATAGATAGAGTAAATGATGTGGGGATGGTCCGCCCTGTCTAACGCCATTGATCCCTCATATCCCCCTAGCCCGGCGTCCACTATCTCAATAGACCAACCATGGGGAGAAGGAACAGTCACAGCCGCCCTGGCCTGAACCAGCGCAGGCACGCACACCCATAGCAGAGCGATCAGGGCCACAAAGCCAATCATGCAGCACAGCCAGCGCAGGTTTTTCCAGCTAGACATAATCTTTCCTCCTGGGTGATAGTGGTATTCTCATTCTATAATACCACCAAGTACCCCGGAGAGGTGAAAATGTCAACGATTCTTTTTTAGCGCAGGCAGCGTGCGCAATAAAGATTTGTTACCAGTTTCAGGTGGAGCTTATCTTGAGGCGTTGGATTATCTTGCGGGCCATGGCCTGGCGGCCATAGAGGCGTTCTATATCGGCGGCGGCGCGCTCGCCCTTGCGCTGGGCCTCGTCGTAATGCTCAAACACGTGGCGCATCTGCGCCGCGGCGTGGTCGAGATCGGGATCGGCCCACACCGCGCCCTTTTGGTACGGGCCATAGTCTTGTTCCAGCTCGATCAGGCGGTATTGAACAAGATAACTGTTATTCACGTCCATAAAATCCGTGTTGGCTGAATAGTCCGTTGCAATCACCGGCTTGCCCATGCTCATTGCTTCGGCCATCGTCAGTCCAAAGCCTTCCGAGCGATGCAGGGAAACAAAGGCATCGCACACGTTAAACAGCCCATCCAGCTCTGGCCGTTCCAGGTAACTGTCGAGCAAAATTCCAGACACAGCCGCCACCGCCTGCCTGAGCCGGGCCTGGTGCTCGGGGAATTGCTCCAATCGGGTCACTTTGATCACCAGGGTCGTGCCTGCAAAATCCGGGCCAAAAGCGCGCCGATAGGCCTCGATCACACCATAAGGGTTCTTGCGCTCGATAAAGCTGAGCATGTCGAAAGTGAATAAAAATGTAAACTTGTCTTCTGGCAAGCCCAGGCGGCGGCGCGTCACGCCGGGGTCGGGCCGCCGGTCCACGGGGACGCCCATGGTGAGCACCGGGATAGGCGAGACGTGGGCCAGCGTATTTTGCACAAAGCGGCTCCCCACCCACACCTCGTCGAGATACTTGAAGCGATCGAGCCACTGCTCCGGGAAATGCTCCAGCTCCCAGAACCAATACCCGATGTTGTATTTGCCGGCAAAAAATTCAGGACCCAGCTCACTGTGCACCAGGGCGGTCTGATCGGCGTTGACACACAACAGGTTGATTGGATGCGGGTGCCCCTGCGGCAAATGCAAAACAGACGTGTCATTCTGGCGCGGCGCTTCGCTGCGGGCCAGCGTCCAGGCCACCGGCAAGTTTTCGGCGTGCAGGGCGCGCAAGATGGCGCGGGCGTTTTCTCCCACCCCAGTCTCGTCGCGAACGTAGCCGATAATGTTTACACCCATCTTGGAGGGAGTGAGCGGCGGCGCGCCCAGGGCCGGCGCCGGCAAAGGCGTGATAGGCCGGCTGGGGCTGGAAGGAATAAAGAAACCGCGAATGCGGCCGACCACGCGCTCTCCCATCAGGCGCTCGATCCGGCGTCCCAGCCCGATGCGAAATAGCCATGCGGTAAAGGCCTGGTACACTCCTGCCTTGCCGCTCAGGCTGGATTGGAGTGATTGGGCTATTGGCCTGACAAAAAAGGGATCAATCATAAACGCCTGCTCGACGCAGGTGGCGAACCAGCGCGCGTAAGCAACACGGTCGCGCCCCAGCACGTCTGGAAAAGTTTGCCGGAGATGAGATTGCTGCTGATGTATTCCCAGCGCCAGGCGCGTGATAATGGGGCGCGCTGCCGCGTTTCCCATTGGCTCATTCAGCCAGGCGATCAATTTGTCAAAGAACTCGCTGTCGGTGGCGCTGTCGAACGGATTCCATGCTGGGTCGCCCACTTCCATATCTCGCCACAAGTAGCGCGCGGCGTCGGGAATGCGCACGCCGCCCTGGGTCAGGCTGCTGTAGGCATACGGCCATTGCTTGACCGTCTCGTAATCATTCGCGAGCATGCGCTGCCTGTAATCCTCGAACAAGGGCGCCAGTTCAGGGCGGCTCTGGAACGTATAGCGGTTTTGAAACTTGGAAATCGAATCGGGCTTGTCGGGCGAATAACCGCTGAAATGATAAAACTTGAGCGGAGAGCCATTGACGGTGTATTCGTCGTCCTGGCGCTCCAGGCGGCGGTGGTACAAATTCCAATACGCCACGTTGCAGCCGGGGTCCTGATGAATGTAGACGCTGGAAAAGCGCCCCGGCGCCAGGTCAATCCACCGCTGGTCAACGAACAGCGCCTTGTCAAACGCCACCACGCAATACTTGAGCAATTTGCTCTGCCACCACTGCAAGAACTCGTCCAACTGTGCGTGCCGTGACAGGCCAATAAATCCAAGATTGTATGCGCCCGCTTGCAAGATGCCCTGTTCGTTCGGGTTAAACGCTTCGTCCAGCGGGCCAGTCAGGTGCGGCGTCAGCACAATGCCGTAAGAGTCCAGTTTTTCCCAGATCTCTTGGACTGGGCCATAAAAGTAAATGTCGGGGTCGAAATAGCAAATCGCGTCGTAATCGTAATGCTTGAAGAGATAGTCCATAAAGAACGGCTTGACGGCCGTGCTGATTTCGAGCAACGAATACCGAAAAAGCATCGCGCCAAACTGGGGAATGTTAATCTCTTGGGCCAACAGCGTGGTGAATGGCTCTTGCGAAAAATCGTGATAGCCGTCGGGCCGGTCTATCAGCAAAACAAAAACGCGTCCCTCTGGATGGTGCTTTAAAAAAGACTCGGCCAGGCAGCGCGCTTGGGCCAGATAATTTTTGGCGATAATAGTGCAGATGACGGGCGTGCTCATTTACTTACTTTCCTTGCAGGCTATGCAAGAATTTCATAAACCGAATGAATCGCCCGCGTTCGTACCCTTCAACTAGTTTTTGCAAACGGGTAATTTCTGCCAATGCCTGATTTATGTTGGCTATAGGTTGACTTGGCATATCTGGTTGCCTTTGTTCAGATAGAGCGCTGGATACCAGAGCGTCTTGATCTGTCTCTGGCGGCCCTACGATGATTGGAACAGAATTGTAGTACCAGTATTCTTTCCCCTCAACCAAAATGTGCAATGTGTGTTTGCCTCTTCTTACGCCGGTTGTGTCCCATTTGAACTCGAAGCCTACGTCACCATAAATAGGATTAACCCCGGCCGCTAGGTCTTGGCGTGGAATTTTGTATCCGGCTTCGCCCAACTCGGAATCAGGATCGTCCAAATTATCCAGATAAATTCTCACGTGCTCAATACCTTCTTGGGGCTTGAGCTGGTCGAGCGCCCATCCAGAAATCAAAACTATTCCTTCCACTTGCGCTTTAGGCGTCGGCGACTCGATGAGAACGAACAAATTTTCAGAAAGCGGCTTGCCGGCGGTGCGCCGCCCTTTGTAGGCGCGCACGACAGCCCGGCTGGAATCATAGCTTGCCACAAGTTCGGCCCGCGGAAAGCCGGCCGCGCGAATCGTTTGCAACAGACAGGGGACGTTAGGCACCCACCAGTTGCTTTGATCATTGTTCAGTTCGCTGTGTTCGTAAAAGTGGGATACTCCCTCACCTATAGGAGTTGGCGGAGGCGTGATTTCTGACTCGATAAGAGCGTATTCGCGCGTCACGCTGGCGACTCGTTCCAAGGCCAGGATTGGATTTTTCAAGTGGTAGTACACCCCAAAGAAGAAAACAATGTCAAACATGCCCAGTGTTCCGGGGGCGACATCGTACACGCTCATGTGCCGGAACTCGGCCTTTGAGTTCAGCACCTCGCGAGCCAAAAAGAACCCCTCCCGCGGCCAGGTATCCATAGCGACCACGCTTGCCCCGCGCGATTCGGCCAGGAAGGTAAAGTATCCGTCTGCGCATCCAATGTCCAGTACGCGCTTGCCGCTCAAATCTTGCGGGATATTGAAATAACCCACTCGTTCTGCCATATTGCTTACGCCATGTGTCATCACCCCAGGCGCCAGCTCGTAATTGTGAATCCACCAAATTTCATCAACTCGCGCTTGAATCTCTGCCGTGTTCATGTGTTCTCCTCGCTAGTTTTTTCTAGCTCCATTATCTGTTGTCGCAAGCGCGCCACGTCAAACATCAACTGATTGATCTCGCGGATATGCTGGGCGCTATCGCGCCGCTGCCCATCGAGGCTATCTAGTACTTGCTGCAGGATGTTTAATATAGCAACTTGTGTGACTGCAATGCGGGTTTGCCGCATGTTGATCTCGTTCAGCTTTTCGGCCAAGACTGTCGCCACGCTGGCCACTATCCGGTTAAAGTTGGTTTGCTGCTGCAACAGGGGCAGAACGTACCAGCGCGTGGCCACATTGTTCCACGCCTCACGGAACGCTGCAATGCTTTCTCCCACAAGCGGGGCGTCCGAGTGAAAAGGCTGCTCTCTGATTTCACCTTCGGTCAATAGCTTGGTCCATAACGGTTCGGGAATCAAGGTCGCGGCGGGCGGTTCGGATACCCCTGCCTGGCGCAAAATTTCTGCGCCGATTGCCTGGTCGGCGGCTTGCTCTAATTGGCCGCGCAGGGTTCCTTCGCCCTCGCTTTGAACGCACGCTTCCCGCAACCCCATAACCAGCGTCGAGAGCGCCTCCCATTCCTGGCGCGAAATCTGTTCCCAATCATTGCCCACTGGCTGTAACCGAAAAGTGACAATTTCGGGCAGAGAAAGCAAGAGGCGCATACAAGCCGCTCGAATCGCCATCACTTCTGTAACGCGCCCCATTTGCTGGATTCCAGCCTGCTCGGCCGGCGCAAATTCTTGCGTCAGCCAATCCAGTGGCTTGTGTTTGAACAGCAGCCGCAAGCGTCCATAATGGTAAATGGCCTGGTGAGCATAGCTATCCGTCTGGCTCGAAGTGGATTCGTAATGCGTGACCACCGCCGCCGGCCAATACACCACCCGCAATCCGGCCGCGCGCACCCGGTAGCACCAATCGGCGTCTTCATGATAGGCCGGGCCAAAACCCTCGTCCAACATGCCGACTTTTGCCAGCGTTGAGCGTGTCAGCGCAACTGACGCGCCCGTGACAAAATCTATATCACGCGGCTGCTCGTATTGGCCCCTATCTGGTTCGTGGCGCCCAATGTGTTCAGAGCCGCCGCGCACGTCCTTCAAACAAGCCCCGGCGTGCTGAATCGTGCCATCGGGATAGAGCAGCTTGCAGCCCACCATGCCTATGCTGGGGTCGCGTAGCGCGTTGACCAGCGCCGCCAGCCACCCGGCGTGCACGACGGTATCCTGGTTGAGCAGCACCAGTGCATCGCCGGCGGCGGCGCGCAGCCCCACGTTGTTGCCGGCAGCAAAGCCCAGGTTGCGCTCGTTGCGGATGAGTCTGACCTGCGGGTAATGCTCCGCCACAAAATCCGCCGAGCCATCGGTAGAGCCATTGTCCACGACGATGATTTGCAGGTCGGCATAACCTTGAGAGACAACAGCGTCGAGACAGTGCCCCAAATAATTTATGCCGTTCCAGGCCAAAATAATCACAGAGGTTTTCATATATTTTTCAACCTGTGTAGCCATTTCATAAATCGAATAAAACGCCCGCGTTCGTAGCCGCTCACTAGCGCGCGCAGACGGGCGATTTCCGCGTCCTGCTCTGCAAGGCGACGTTCGTGGCCCTCTTTTTGTGATGGGGCATTGCTAACAGGGGCAGGTTCAGGCGACGCGGCTTGGGATTCAACCATGGTTGCGGGGTGTTTTTCTGTAGCATATTTGATACCTGATTGCCGGTCGGGCGCGCGATGTGGTCTCTGGCAAAATTCGATCAGCGGACGCGCTGCACACTCCCACGTCAGACCAGCTTGCGCCGCGGCAAATTGCTGGCGCCGGGCGTCACGCGGCTCGTCAAGCAAAGCCAGTCCCGCTTCGGCCACCCCGTCGGCGTCTTGGTAATTCACCAGCCGCCCCAGCTTGTATGCCGCGATCATGTCGCCGGTGGCGTCGCCCTGCGTGGCCACCATCGGCAGCCCACCCCACACATAATCCAGCACGCGGCTGCGAAACGCCAGGCGCGTTTCGAGCGTGTCAAAGTGTAGCGCAAGCCCCAGGTCCGATTCTAGCACGTAGTTAGGCCAATCCTCGTAAGGGACCCAATCGCCAAAGAACACGCATTGCTCAAGCCCAAGCTCTCGAACCAGGCCAAGGGCAGCCTGGCGCATCGGCATGTTGGGCACGCCGGGGTTGGGATGGCGCGTGCCGGGGAAAACCAGCTTCACGTCGGGGCGCTGCGCCAGGATTTTGGCCATGGCGCGAATTGCGGTGAGCGGATCGAGCCATTGCCACAATCCCCCGCCCCACAACACGACCTTGTCATCTGGGCCAATGCCGGGCCACACGCCTTTGAGTACTTGCCGGGTATGGCGCGGCGGCGTGGACGGCAATCCAAACGGCACAATGTCTACCAGTTGCCGCAGTGAGGGGTCTTGATTGTAAGTGTGAGCGTTGAGCCGCCCGTTGGCTTCCAGCAAGCCCAGCCACCAATCGCGCTGGCGCTGGCTGGCGCAGATGAAAAAATCGCCGGCCTGGCATTGCAGTTTCAGGATGCGCTCGCGCTCCGCGTGCCTTGGCGCCTGCTCGGGCGCGCCGGAAAAAAGCGCCAACGTTTCGATGGGGTGCGGATCGTAACCGTCTATGACGAGGGGAATGTCCAGGCGGGTCAATGGCGGGAATTGGGCCAGCGTGTCTCCACACAACAAGACGGCGTCAACGTTCGTCAGGGCCGGCGCCAGGCTCTCCCACTGGCCGGGGATGTATGGATACCATTGAATATCGGCATCCGTCAGATCAGACTGACCAGGAACCGCCAGCGTGACCTGGACGTGCTGCGCCAGCACGCGCGCCAGTTCCCGATAACGAATACCAGGGCCGGCCATGCGGGAAGCGACGACGTCGTGGCTGATGACGAGCACAGCGCTACGCTTACTCAACGCGCCTGGCTCCATCTTGCCATTGCCACGTCCCCCCCAGGCTGACTAATCCATAACGCTCGCCATGCCCCACTTGGCGCACTTTGAAGGTGTACAGGCGGTCGTGATAGTCGAACAACACTGTATCGGCCTCATTGTGCGCCGCCGCCGATAACAGGTACGTGCCTTCCATCAGAGGCAAATGTTCAATACGGTAGAAAACGTCTCCTTCGCCCTCGACGGCAGGAATGTCCATGCCGCCAAAATGCGTGTTGGGACCGCAAACGTGCACGCCGTCATTTCGATGAACGGCCAGCCCAAAGGTGGGCCTTTCGACGCGCTGGCGAGCGCAATAGTGGATGCGCGCGATCCAGGGTTCCCCCACATGGAACACCTGTTGCTCGTGTCCCTCCGCGTCGAGAAAGGTTACGGATGTGATTTCTACATCTCCCGTTCCCCATTTTCTGGTTTGCGTTTTTCCCTGGCCACATTCCCTTGCCGGGGATTTGTCTGCGGCGGGTGATTGAGGCTGCGCGGCTCTGAGTTTGGCTTCTTCTTCTTCCGCCGCATAGCGCAGATAAGCTGAAACGGTGTCTTGTACGTTGCCCATGGCGCGCACCTGGCCGTCTTGCAGCCAGACGCCCACAGAGCACAATTTGCGAATGGACTCTAAATCGTGCGATACCAGGCAAATGCTGACGCCGCGCTGCTGCAAGCTCAGGATGCGCTCCAGGCACTTGTGTTGAAAATTCTGATCACCTACCGCCAGCACCTCGTCTACCAACAAAATTTCCGGGTCGGTGTGCACGGCCACCGAAAATCCCAGGCGGACGTACATTCCAGAGGAATAATGTTTCACCGGAACGTCAATGAAACGCTCCAGTTCGGCAAAGGCAATGATGTCGTCGAGCTTGCGCCGAATTTGGGCGCGGCTCAATCCCATAATAGAGCCATTGAGATAAACGTTTTCTCGCCCGGTCAGGTCGGGGTGAAAGCCCGCACCCAACTCGAGCAGGGCCGCCACCGAGCCATTGATGAGCACTCGCCCCGAAGAAGGCAGCAAGGTGCGCGCCATCAACCTGAGCGCGGTGCTCTTGCCGGCGCCATTTTCGCCGATCAAGCCAGCGGTTTCTCCGGCGCGGATGTCGAAACTGGCGTCGCGCAAGGCCCAGAATTTTTCGTGGGAATTGGGCCGGCGCCGCAACAACCCTATGAATCTTTCCTGAAAAGAGCGGGGGCGGTCCAATTCCAGGTTAAAGTATTTAGAAACACTGTCAAACTGTATCGCGGCCGTCATATCACTTGAAGGCGGGATTCTTTTTATAATGCGCGAGGCTCATCCCGTTCTGATCGCGCCTGGAAAGAGTAGGGGCAGCAACCGGCCACGCGATGCCGATATCGGGATCATTCCACAACACCGTGCCTTCGGCGGCGGGCGTGTAAAAGCCGGTCTGTTTGTATTGCACCTCGGCCACGTCTGATAGTGTGACGAATCCGTGCGCGAATCCCGCCGGGATGTAAATCTGTTTCTTGTTTTCCGCCGAAAGCTCGACGCCGAACCATTTGCCAAACGTGGCCGAGCTGACGCGCAGGTCAACCGCTACGTCAAAGATGCGCCCCGCGGTGCAGCGCACCAGCTTGTCCAGCGGCGCGCTCGTGTCCTGGTAATGCAAGCCGCGCAGCACGCCATACGACGAGCGAGAGTGGTTGTCTTGCACAAACTCGGCGTCCAGGCCGGCCTGGGCAAAATCGCGTTTGTGCCAGCTTTCGATAAAGAACCCGCGCTCGTCCTGGAAATAATCAAGCTCAACGATAAACACACCGGGCAAGGCGGGTGTAAGACGAGGTTTCATAATTGTTAGAACAGGCTCAACTGCTCTGCCTGCTCGGCAGGCGGCGTGTCTTGATCCGGCGCGGCGGCGCTTTCGGCCAGCCATTGCGGAATCTTGCGAAAATCGTCTTCTACAGTGCGGCGCAAGGAGGGCTGATGCAGGGCGGCGGCTGGATGATACATCGGAATGTACAAGACGCCGCCGACCTTGCGGGGCTGCCCGTGCACCTGGCTGATTTTGGCGTTGGGAAACGCGCGCGCCATCGAAAAGCGCCCCAGGGTGATGATGACTTGCGGCTTGAGCAGCGTGATTTGCCGGTCCAAATAGTCCCGGCAGGCTTCGATTTCGTCGGGCAGCGGATCTCGATTGCCAGGGGGACGGCACTTGACGACGTTGGCAATGTACACATCCTGGCGCTTCAAGTTGATCAGCCCTAACAGCTCGTCCAGGAATTGCCCCGCCGCTCCCACAAAGGGCCGCCCCTGTTGATCTTCGTGAAAGCCCGGCCCCTCGCCGATGAACATGATTGCAGGGTGTTCTGGCCCTTCGCCCGGCACGGCCTTGGTACGCGACTTGTGCAGGATGCACCGGGTGCAGTTTCTAACTTCTGCGTACAGGTCAAGTAGAGACATCCCATCTCCTCGTGTTTAAGACGTTAATTTTGTTTTGCGCCGCAACTGGGGCAGAACTTGGCGGCGGCTGGCATGGCGCTGCCACATTCTGTGCAGTGCTTTTCCGCCGAAAGCGGCGCGCCGCACTCGGGGCAGAACTTGCCTCCTTTGCTCACCGCTGCGCCGCACGACGGGCACGAAGCCTGCGCCGTGCGCTTTTGGGCTGTTTGTGCCGTGGCGCGCACTTGTTCCACATCCACATCAGATTCCGCCGCCGCTTGCTCTACGCCCAGGTCGGGCGCGCAATCCTTGCACAGCCCCCGCGAAGCGTTCCAGCAAGCTTCGCGGCATACCCACTGGACGCACTTGGGGCACTGGACAAAGCTGGGTTTGACTTCTTCGACGGCTTTTTGAAAGGCCGCGTCGTGCGCGCGTTCCCACGCCGCCGAATGGACGCGGCTGCTCACGTTCGCCGCGCTGCCGAAAATGCCGCCGAGCAGCCCGCTGGCCGTATCCAGCACGTCCGTAACCAGCCCCGTGGCCGAAGTTTGAAACGAGGTTTGGTATCCCGTGCCGCACCGGTCGCAACGAAACTCGAACTGGAAACCACGGTCGGTGCTGAGATCGCCGTAATTTCGCACAAATTTAATCAGAGCCATACAATTTACCTCACAGTTCTATTTAGAATGCAGGGTGATTATAGCTAAAGGCGTGTCTTTTGTCCAATAAGCTCGGGCGGCGCGTTGACCTGTTGGAGGCGCGTCCACAGCGCCGAACGCAGCACTTGCAGGTGTTGTGCGTATTCCGGGCTGCTGGCGTTTTCCACCGTCATAATGTGCGCGTCCTCGTTGTTATCGCGATAATAGTCCTTGCGCCGCCCGGTGATGGCAAAGCCATATTTTCGGTACAGGTTTTGCGCCACGCTGTTGCTGATGCGCACCTCGAGCGTGACAATGTGCGCTCCCAGGCCCAGGCTTTGTTCGATCATAGCCAGGAGCAACAACTCGCCCAGGCCGCGCCCGCGCCAGGCCGGCGCGGTGGCAATGGTGCTGACGTGCCCCTCGTCTACGACGAGCCAAAAGCCGCCGTAGCCCAATACGGGGGCGCTTTGCGGCTTGCGCCCCAACAGGCGCGCCCAAAACGATAGAGACTGCGCCAGGGGGTTTTGTTGCTGGCGCACGACGACGTAATGCGAGTGTTGGTTCTCGCGCAATTCGTGCCAATAGGTATTGGCCGACCACGGCAGCGGAAAAGACTGGCGCTCGATGACCATCACTTGTTCGACGTCTTCGATGCGCATGGGTTCGATGACATAGGGGTGTTGCCCATCGCTCATAAACCCTCTCATCCTCCGGGCGCCTGGACATAAATTGGCGTCAGCCTGGCTACGTCGTCCGCGCGCCCGCGCCTGAGCCGTTCCCATCCGATTTCGGCCAGATACCCGGCGCGGCGCACACTGGCCGCCGGGGGCGCCAGTTGGATGCGTTTGCTCAGCCGTGTTTGCAGCGCGTGACGCTCGCCCGCGTTCAGTTCGCCGCATACCCACGCCTGGCCTTCCCACTCGCTGCCCAGGCTTTGAGCCGTGGCCAGCCACGGCTCGCCTTCAATCTGCCAGCCGGATGCCTGCCAGGTATAGCGCGCCGCGCACAGCCGCCCACGCCCAGCTTGCACCACGGCCACTAACTGCAAGGTTCCACCTTCGCGCGCGCCGGGCGGCTGCGCCGACGCGACCACATCCAGCGTGCGCACGCCGTAAATCGGCAGGCCGCGCGCCAGGCAGATGCCTTTGGCCGCCGCCACACCCACTCGCACGCCCGTGAAAGAGCCTGGCCCAACCGATACGGCCACACCGGCCAGGTCTTCCATTCCGGCCTTGATTTGAGCCAACATGCCGGCGATGCGCGGCGTCAACTCGGTCGTGTGATGGTCGCGCGTTTCCCACGTCAACTCGACGCGAACCTGCGCGCCATCGTGTAAGGCCAGGCTGGCCACGCGCGTGGCCGTATCTATCGCCAATAACAATTTGTCCATGCTTTGAGGACCCCTATACGCCGAACGTGGCGCGCTTGAATTGCTTCAAGAGGTTTTCATAGTGCGTTCCGTGCGGCGTAAACACCTGGCGCCGGCGCGTATCGTCTATTACGTTCAACCTGACCCACAAGTGCTCGGAGGGCAGCAATGATTTGATCCGTTCCGGCCACTCGACGACGCACACATTTGCGCCGTTCCACACCTCGTCCAATCCCAGCGCCCAGGCTTCAGCCGCACCCTCCACGCGGTACATGTCTACGTGATACAAACGCATGTCGTCGTCGGGACGTTTCCACTCGTTGATAAGTGTGAACGTCGGGCTGCGCAACGACTGGCCGACGCCCCAGCCCAGGCCAATGCCCTGTGCAAAGCACGTCTTGCCGGCGCCCAGCTCGCCTTCCAGGCAAATCAACTCGCCGCCGCGCAGCAGCTCGCCCAGGCGCGCTCCAAGCCGGCGTGTCTGTTCCGGGCTGCCGCTCACAAACTCTAGCGTGTGCTCATCCAAAATTGGCATCCACACAACCTCTGCCCTCTGCCAAACTCGCGCATGCAGGGGCAACAAGACAGAGCCATTATACCTCTGTGTAGAAGCACCGACAAGCCACTGGCGAAATGGCTTGAAACGTGATACACTTGATACACTCGTTGTATAACCACTGAGCGGCTCGAATGAATCGAGATATCGCACATACCTATGCCGGAGCAAGATTGCGCTAGTTTCCCAATTCTCTTTCTAGCTCACGGATTTGCACAGATGTCTGCGCCTGCGGCGCGCCCAGGTGCAAAGAGTTCGGCATAGTCGGAGAGAGTTCATGCGTTATTTGGTGATTTCGGATATCCACGCGAACCTGGCGGCGTTTGAAGCGGTGCTTAACGATGCTGGCGATGTTGACGGGGTATGGTGTTTAGGAGATATGGTGGGGTATGGCCCCAACCCTAACGAATGTATTGCGTGCCTGCGCAAGACCAGGCACGTGTGCCTGGCTGGCAATCACGATTGGGCTGTGCTGGGCAAGCTCGATTTGCGCGGATTTAACCTGGACGCCCGCCGGGCTAACGAGTGGACCCAGCACGCGCTCAACCCCGCCGCGCGCAACTATCTGCAAGGATTGGCCCCTCAGCGCGTGGAACTGGGCAAGTATACTTTGGTGCACGGCAGTCCCCGCCAACCCATCTGGGAGTACGTTCTCGATCCGCTGACGGCGGAACTCAATTTTCCGCTTTTTAATACCTCCGTCTGCTTTGTCGGCCACACTCACATCCCTATCGTGTTCCACTTGCCCGCTGACGCGGACGATAACCACCTCTGCGAAGTGCGCCTGCCCAGTTACGATCAGGCTATAGATGTGTCTGCCGGGCGCTGGATCGTCAATCCTGGCAGCGTGGGGCAGCCCCGCGATGGCAATCCCCACGCAGCGTATGGCGTGCTCGACCCGGACGCTAACACGTTCGAATACCGGCGCGTCGAGTACGACGTTGCAGCCACCCAGGAGTGTATGCGAGAGGCAAACTTGCCCCTGCGCCTGATCGAACGCCTGGCGGCGGGGCATTGATGCAGAATGAGTGATGTGTAATACGTAATCGGGGTGCGCTCTATAGATTCCACGTGGGAGGTTACAATGAGCAAATGGTTTGTGTTTATGGTGGGTTTGATCGGGCTAATGATTTTGGTCGGATGTAGCGGCGGAAGCAGAGCTACGCCAGCAGCCCCCAGAGATGTGCAGCCTTACACTGCTGGAGGCGAATCATCCCAATTAACCGCGCCCGGGCAATCTAGCGCCGGTCAGGTCAGTGAAGAGCAATATGCCAAGCAGCAAGCTACCTCGGGCCAGGCTGACGTGGATCCGCAGACCGGCCTGAACCGCATGGTGATTTATAACGCTACCCTCAACCTGATTGTCAAGGATACTCTCACAGCCATTGAAGAGTCGCGCAAGGTTATCCAGGAGGCCGGAGGATACATCGCCGAATCCAACTCGTACCGCGATAACGAATTGCTGCGCGCGACCATGACGGCGCGCGTGCCTTCGGAAAAACTCACCGAGACGTTGGAACAACTCAAAAAGATCGCGTTGACGGTTGACAGCGAGACGCTCAAAGGCGAGGACGTGACCGACCAGTACACCGATCTGGAAACGCGCCTGCGCGTGGACGAGGCGCGCCGCGACCGTTACGTCGAGTTGCTCAAACGCGCCGAAAAAATCGAAGACGTGCTGGCTGTGCAGCAGCGGCTGGACGAAACCATCGCACAAATCGAGCAGACCAAAGGCCGCATGGAGTACCTGTCCAAGAGCACCGCGTTCGCCACCATCACCATCAAGCTGACGCCCGACGCACTGGCCCGCCCGGTGTCCATCGGCGGGTGGCGGCCGCAAGGCACGGCGCGAGATGCCTTTGAAACGCTGCTGTGGGTGCTGAGGGCATTGGGCGATATCTTGATCTGGTCCGCCATTTGTGTTTTGCCGGTGGGGTTGATTTTGGGCGTGCCGCTCTACTTTGTCTTCCGGTGGGCGCGCCGGCGGCTGAGAAAACCCAAAGCGTGACGTTGGAGCAGGATACGTGAGTCATCAATTAGCCACTGTTATCCTGGCCGCCGGGCAGGGCACGCGCATGAAATCGGCGCTGCCCAAGGTGTTGCACAAGCTGGCCGGCCAGCCGATGTTGATGTATAGCCTGGACCTGGCCGCGCAACTCGGCGACGCTTTGCCGGTGTTGGTGGTAGGATACCAGGCCGAGCTGGTCCGGCAAGCTGCCGCGGTCCGCGCGCGCTGCGTCGTCCAATCGCCGCAGTTGGGCACCGGCCACGCAGTGCTGCAAGCCGCTCCGCTTTTGCAGGGCAGCTGCCGCGAGGTGATGGTCTTTCACGCCGATATGCCGATGTTTCGCATCGAGACAGTGCGCGGCCTGCTCGAACACCACCGCCAGCAAGCCGCCGCGCTGAGCGTGCTCACGGTCGAGCCGGATGACCCTCGCGGTTTTGGGCGCGTCGTGCGCGACGAGGCGGGGCACATCGCGGGCATTGTGGAAGAACGCGACGCCACGCCCGCGCAGAGCGCCATCCGCGAAATGAACGCCGCGATGTACGTGTTTGACGCCGACTGGCTGTGGGCGCACCTGCCGCGTTTGCCGCTCAGTCCCAAAGGCGAATATTACCTGACGGACCTGGTGGCGATGGCGGCCGGCGAGGGGCACACTCTCGCGTCGGTGCTGTGCGCCGACCCCACCGAAGCGATGGGTATCAATACGCGCGTTCACCTGGCCGAGGCGGAGGCTGGTTTGCGCAGCCGCATCAACCGGGCGCTGATGCTTTCTGGCGTGACGATGCTGGATCCGTCCACCACCTACGTCGAAGCGAGCGTCCGCGTTGGAGCGGATACCACCATCTATCCCAACACGCACCTGGAGGGCGACACCGTCATTGGCTGCGAATGTACGCTCGGCCCCAATACCATCGTCCGCGATAGTGTTATTGGCGAGCGCTGCGCCATTGTGGCATCTGTGGTGGAAGGCGCGACGTTGGAAGACGACGTAGACGTAGGGCCATTCGGCCATCTGCGCCAGGGTGCGTATTTGTGCCAGGGTGTGCACATGGGTAACTTTGGGGAGGTAAAAAACAGCCGGCTTGGGCCAGGCGCCAAGATGGGACATTTCAGCTATCTGGGCGACGCCGAGGTGGGCGCGAATGTGAACATTGGCTGCGGGACGATCACGTGCAACTATGACGGCGTGCGCAAGCACAAGACCATCATCGGCGAGGGCGCGTTCATCGGTTCGGATACGATGCTGCGCGCGCCGGTCACCATCGGCAAGCGTGCCACTACCGGCGCGGGCAGCGTGGTCACGCACGATGTGCCGGACGGCGCAGTGGTTTTTGGCGTGCCCGCGCGCGCCAAACCGCGCTTGGAGGGCGAGTTTTCTCAATCGGACGCGGACTCTCATGGAGAAAAAGAGAAACTGTGATGGGATTAGACACAGCCACTGAGCTTATCCTCATTGCTGTCCTGATTGCGCTGAACGCATTTTTCGCCGCGTCCGAAATTGCCGTCATCAGCGTGCCCAAGCTCCGCCTGAAACAGCTTATGGAAGAAGGTAACCAGCAAGCCGCACTGGTGTTCAGGCTGGCCGACGATTCCAGCCGCTTCCTGGCGACTATACAAATCGGCGTGACGTTGATGGGGTTTCTGGCCTCGGCCACGGCCGCCGTCAACATATCGGATAATCTGGCCGCGCTGATTGCTGCGGCGCCTGTTAAAGCGATTGCCGCTTCGGCTCAGACGATCGCCGTTTTGGTCATCACCATCTTTCTGACGATTGTGATGTTGGTCTTGGGCGAGCTTGTTCCCAAGTCCATCGCGCTTGGGCACAGCGAGCGCCTTGCTTTTCTCGTCGCTCCGATTATTGATTTCGTCGCTCGAGCGTTTGCCCCGCTCGTGTGGTTCCTGGTTGGGGTCACAAATCTGATTGCCAAACCTTTGGGCGGCGCCCCGCGCCGGGGGATGCCCGTCATCACGGAAGAAGAAATCAAGACGATGGTGGACGCCGGCGAAGAAGGCGGCGTGATCGAAGAAGACGAAAAAGAAATGATCTATTCGATCTTTGAGTTTGGCGATACGTTGGCGCGCGAGGTGATGGTGCCGCGCATTGACGTGGTGGCCGTCGAAGCGGCCACGCCCATCGGCCAGGCGTTGGAAGTGATTATCCACGCCGGCCACTCGCGCGTGCCGGTGTATCAAGATACCATAGATAACATCATCGGCTTGCTATACGCCAAAGACTTGCTGGCTTATCTGCGCGATGGGCGCACTGATATTCCTCTCCAAGACATTGTCCGCCCGGCGTACTTTGTTCCCGAGGCTAAAAAGGTGGACGAGCTATTGGAGGAACTGCAGAAACAACGCACTCACATGGCAATTGTCGTAGATGAGTATGGCGGTGTGGCCGGATTGGTGACGGTCGAAGACATTTTGGAAGAAATCGTCGGAGAAATCCAAGACGAATACGACGTCGAAGAGCCGCTGGTCGAGCTGGTCGGCGCAGACGAGTATGTTATGAACGCGCGCCTTAACCTGGGCGACGTCAGTCATTTGCTGAATGTGACGCTGCCGGCCGAGTCGGGCGATACGTTGGGTGGGTTTATTTATAGCCAGTTGGGACGGGTCCCGGCAAACGGCGACCAGTTGCATTTTGGAGATTTGCGCTTGGAGGTGTTGAGCGTATCGGGGCGCAGGATTGGTAAGGTGCGCGTGCAGCATGTGCTGCCGTCTGTCCCGCCGGCTACCACACCTCAGGAGACCAATCATCATGAATGAGCGTTTTAGCACGTCAGACCAGGAATTGTTGGCTTTGGCCGGCGCCGCACGCCAAAAGGCGTATGTGCCGTATTCGCGCTATCGAGTGGGCGCGGCGCTGCGCACCCGTTCGGGGCAGGTGTTTACCGGCTGCAACGTGGAAAACGCCGTTTACCCCCTGACGACCTGCGCCGAGCGCACCGCCGTGGTCAAGGCTGTTTCAGAAGGGCACACGGATATTGACGTAATTGCCGTTGTCACCGAGAATGGCGGCAGCCCGTGCGGCT
Source organism: uncultured Anaerolineae bacterium (assembly GCA_964651475.1). Taxonomy (GTDB): domain Bacteria; phylum Chloroflexota; class Anaerolineae; order Fen-1058; family Fen-1058; genus JBGSMF01. The sequence goes on from CAZYXV010000011.1 coordinate 67,739, forward strand.
CGTGCCGCCAAATCTTGCACGAGTTTAACCCCACGTTGCGGGTACTGTTGGGCGACGCATCCGGCAACGTCCGCGAAACACGCATTGATCACTTGCTGCCGGATGCGTTCGGCCCGCAGCATTTGCCAAGCGGATGAATTGAGTATACACTTGTCTTGTGCGATTTCATACAGAAGGAGGAATGACAATGATGCAAGCACGTTGCCAGAGTTGCGGATGGCTATTCACGTTGAGCCAGGAAGCCGTGGCGCGGGCCGTGGCGGAAGCTCAAGCAAAAAACGAAGAGTATCATGCAATCGCCTGTCCTCAATGCGGGAGCGCCATCCGGCTCGAAGTAGCCGAGATGCGGCGGCGGCTGCCTGCCGATTACGCCCTCCCCGAAGCGCCCGAAGCGCCCGTATCCTTTGCCCCTGAAGCTGTATCTTTTTCGGTGTCGGGCGGTCCGGCCCAAGAACAAGCGCCGCCTCCCGCCGCCTCCCGCGAGCCTGTTATTGCCCAGGCGGCCAAGACATTAGCCAACAATATCGCCGTCATCCCCAGATGGGATCCTCAGAAAAAGCGCCAGATCACCCAGTTGGCTTTCCGGCTGTCAATCGTCGGCGTGGCGGCGGCGTGGCTCATCACGCTCATCTGGCTGTTTACCCAACCGCTCGCCGAAGCGGAGGCCACACCTTTGAAAGTGGGCGCCAACCTCACCATCGTGCTGGCGCCTGTGCTGGCGGCGGCGGCGGGCGTCGAGCGCTTTTTAGAAACGGTTTTCAGCGTCATCGAACACAACTGGCGAACGTTGGTGGCCTATCTGGGCTGTGGCCTGCGCTGGCTGCGCGACGTAGAAACAGAGGTGCAAGAAGCGCGCAAATGGATGGCCGAGGTGTCGGTGGCCAGCAGCAAAATCCTGGAACAAAATTCCATCACGCCCGAACAACTCCAGGCGCTCATCCCTGATCAAATTGATCGGGGCAAGACGCTGGCCGAGTGGCAGGCTCAGGCGCAGGAACGCCTGGACGTTGTCAAGAATATGATGGACATGGCGCAAGCGCGCCTGGCCGACGCCGAGCGCGAACTGGCCGCCATCACAGACTCGGACGGCTACAAGAACGCCAAGCGCGCGGCCAGCATTGTATTGGGATTGTGGCTTGGCCTCATCGTCGCCGCCATCGGCCAGTTGCAAATGTTCGCCATGTTGGGCGTGGGAGCGGTGCCGTCCCACATTGACGTGTTGATTACGGGCCTCGTCATCGGCAGCGGCTCGTACCCCGTCCACTCGTTGGTCGGGTTGCTGCAACAGGCCAAGGATACGTTGGATAGCACACAAGGTTATCTCAAAGACAAGAGCGAGCAGGTGCGCAAGCTGGTGGGCGACAAGGGTCGGACGGCCGCGACGCGCCTATCCACCGGCGGATAAAGTTAACCGGCTATTGTTTTGTCTCAGACCTCCGCAGTGTACACTTCGGAGGTCTTTATATTTGCATGGTATAATCACCCCTATGCCGCACGACCGATTGTATCGCACAGAGGCGATTATTTTGCGCCGGGCCGATATGGGCGAGGCCGACCGGCTGCTGACAATTTTCACGCCGGGGCGCGGCAAGTTGCGCGTGATCGCTAAAGGGGCGCGCAAGCCACAGAGCCGCAAAAGCGGCCACGTCGAATTATTCATGCGCGTGCAGCTTCTCATCGCCAGAGGACGCACCATGGATATCGTCAGCCAGGCTGAAACGATTGAAGCGTATCGTCCCTTGCGGCAGGACCTGCTGCGCTCGACGTATGCGCATTACTGCGCCGAACTGCTCGACCGTTTTACGGCCGACGAAGAAGAAAGCATCGAGCTGTACGACTTGCTGGCTATCACGTTGGCGCGGCTGTGCGAAGCGCCAGAGCCGTCGCTGGTGGCGCGCTATTACGAGCTGGGTGTATTATCGTTGGCGGGGTACCAACCGCGCCTGTTTGGCTGCGCGCGCTGCGGCCGCCAACTCGAGCCGGTCACCAGCGAGACGCCGCCTTATGCCTTTGATATGGAGTTGGGTGGAGTGCTCTGCCCCAGGTGTGTGAACGAGCGCCCGCAGGCGCCGCCGCTCAGCCTGGCCGCGCTCAAGGTGCTGCGCCACGCCGCGCGGGCCGATTACGCCGCGTTCGCGGCGCTGCGCCTGCGCCCGCTGCTTCATCGCGAGGTGGAGCAGGTGATGCAGCAATACATCACGTACATTTTGGAGCGGAATCTCAAGTCAACCGACTTTTTGCGCACGCTGCGGTTGGAATCGCTGACACAATAAACAGAAATACATCTTTGGTGAACATTTATGTCTAAATCTCCTTCTTTTCAACAAGCCATCTTGCGTTTTCAAGCCTTCTGGGCCGAGCACGGCTGCGTGATCTGGCAGCCTTACAGCGAAAAGATGGGCGCCGGCACAGGCAACCCCGCCACCACGCTGCGCGTGTTGGGACCGGAGCCCTGGAATGTGTGTTACATCGAGCCAAGCTACCGACCTGACGATGGCCGCTACGCCGAAAACCCTAACCGCATGCAAATGCACACTCAACTCCAGGTCATTCTCAAACCTGACCCCGGCAATCCGCAAGAGCTTTATCTGCAAAGCCTGGAAGCGATTGGCATTGATCGGCGCGAGCACGACATTCGCTTTGTGGAAGACAATTGGGAATCGCCTGCGCTGGGCGCGTGGGGCCTGGGGTGGGAGGTCTGGTGCGACGGATTGGAAATCACCCAATTTACCTACTTTCAACAATCCGGCGGGCAGACGCTCGACCCGGTGGCGGTTGAACTGACGTATGGCCTCGAACGCATCGTAATGTTTTTGCAAGACAAGCGCAGTGTGTGGGACATTGACTGGGGCGGCGGGCGCACCTACGGCGACGTGCTGAAAACTCCTGAGGTCGAGCACTGCACCTATGATTTTGAATTTGCCAACGTCGAACGCTTGATCGAGATGTACAAATTGTTTGAGGCTGAGGCGCGCGCTTGCCTGGACCGCCAACCTCCCCTCGTCATCCTGGCGCACGATTACGTGCTGCGCTGCAGCCACACCTTTAACGTGCTGGACTCGCGCGGCGCGATTGGCGTGACCGAGCGCGCGGGCTATTTTGCCAAGATGCGCGACCTGTCGCGCCAGGTGGCGGCGGCGTACGTGGAGCAGCGCCAACGCGAGGAATATCCCTGGCTGGGCAAGGAACCAGGAACAAGGAACAAGGAACAAAGCCTGGAGGCAATGACCTTTGCCCTGGTCCCTAACACCTTATTACTGGAGATCGGCGTGGAGGAATTGCCCGCCAGCGATTTGACTGCCGCTATCCATCAACTGAAGGAGATAGCACCCAGATTGTTAGAGGATGCGCGCCTGGGGCACGGCCCCATCGAGGTGTATGGCACGCCGCGCCGCCTGGCGGTGCTGGTGCGCGATCTGGCTCCGCGCCAAAGCTCGCTCGAGCAAATCGTCAAGGGGCCGGCCGCCAAAATTGCGTATGACGCCGCGGGCGCTCCGACCAAAGCCGCCCAGGGTTTTGCTCGGGGGCAAAAGGTGGCCGTGGAAAGCTTGCAAGTGCGCCAGATGGACGGCGGCGAGTACGTGGTGGCGCTCAGGCGCGAAGAGGGCCAGCCCGCGCCGCAAGTGTTGGCCGCGCTCTTGCCAGGGTTGATTGCCGCGATCAAGTTTGAAAAGGCCATGCGCTGGAATTCGACCAACGTTTCGTTCAGCCGCCCGATTCGCTGGTTGGCGGCGCTGCTGGGGACGCACGTCATCCCGTTCGAGTACGCCGGCCTGTCCAGCGGGCGCGTCACGCGCGGGCCGCGCGCGCAAGGCTCGCCCGAGCTAGAGATCCCCAACGCCGATGCTTACGCCGATTTGATGAAATCGCACGGCGTCATCCTGGACGTGGACGAGCGCCGCGCCGAAATCAAAAAGCAAATGGATCAATTGGCTGCCTCCGTCAACGGCGTTGTGCCGGATGATCCTGGCTTGCTCGAAGAAGTGACGAACCTGGTCGAGCAACCCACCGCGCTGTTGGGCGCCTTTGAGCCAGAGTATCTTGCTGTGCCTGCCGATGTGCTCATTACGGTGATGAAGAAACACCAGCGTTATTTTCCACTCACCAGCGATCAAGCGGCAGCGAGCGCCGAGCAGCAGGTAACGGGCAAGCGGCTTCTTCCCTACTTTGTGGCGGTGCGGAACGGGCCGGCGGATAACCTCGACATCGTGCGGCATGGCAACGAAGGCGTGCTGCGCGCGCGCTTTGCCGACGCAGCCTATTTCGTCAAGCACGACGTACAAAAGAAACTGGAAGACTATTTGCCGCGCCTGGGCACGCTCACCTTCCAGGCCAGGCTCGGCTCGATGTTGGACAAGGTGCATCGCATTGAGCAACTGGCGCCGCGCATTGCGGCGATGCTTAACCTGAGCGAGGCTGAAACGCACATCGCCAGCCGCGCAGCGCACCTGTGCAAAGCCGATTTGGCAACGCAGATGGTGGTGGACATTACGAGCTTGCAAGGCGTGATGGGCCGCGAGTATGCGCTGCAGCAAGGCGAATCCCCAGAGGTCGCGGAAGCTGTTTTTGAACATTACTTGCCTCGCTACGCGGGCGACAAGTTGCCAGAAAGCAAGCCGGGCGTCGTGGTCGGCTTGGCCGACAAGCTAGACAGCCTGGCGGGTCTGTTTGCCGTTGGCCTCATTCCCACCGGCTCGGCGGACCCGTTTGCCTTGCGCCGCGCGGCGCTGGGCATCGTTCAAGTGCTTGTGGAAAAGGCCGTCTCGGTTTCAGTGCGCGCGCTGCTGCAAGCCGCCGCGCAGGTCCAGCCTGTGCCAGCCGGCGACGAAGCGATTGCGCAAGCGCATACCTTTATTGTAGAGCGTCTGCGCGTGTTGCTGAGCGACCAGGGTTGGCGCTACGACCTGGTGGACAGTGTGTTATCCGCGCGCGGCGACGACCCGTATCGCGCCCGGCAAGCCCTTGAACAACTGGCCGGCTGGACGGCGCGCCCCGATTGGAACGATTTGCTTTCCAACTATGCGCGCTGCGTGCGTATCACGCGCGAGCTGGCCGAGCAGTTCCCGCTGGATGTCCGCCGCGACCCGGACCCCAGCACGCAGGCATTGTACCGCGCCTATCAATCCGTCGCGGAGCGCGTCACGCCGCACAGCAGCGTGGACGAATTTTTTGCCGCCTTTGCGCCCATTGTCCCCGTCATCAGCCAATTCTTTATTGACGTGCTGGTGATGCATCAGGACGAGGCGCTGCGCACCACGCGCCTGGCTCTCTTGCAGCGCATCTCTGCGCTCACACAGGGCATTGTGGATTTGAGCAAGGTGGAAGGATTCTAGTGGGTGATTTGCGTTTCAATACAACAAAAGATATAATAGGCAGCGCGATAACTACCAGACCACCTGGACACTTGTGTCTATGTGGTATTTTTTCGGCCATACACTCTGCGCAACAAGAGAAAAGATCTAAACATCATAAGGAGTAGTTTACATGAACAAGTGGGTTTACTTATTTACCGAGGTGCAAGAAGCCGAGCAGCTTACGGGCAGTTGGGACGGCGTGCGCGGCCTGCTGGGCGGCAAGGGCGCCGGGCTGTTTGACATGGTACGCGCCGGCCTGCCGGTGCCGCCGGGCTTTACGATCACCACCGAGGCCTGCAATGCTTTCTTTGCCGCCGGCAAGCAGTTCCCCGAAGGCTTGTGGGATCAGGCGCTGGAAGCGATGAAAGTGACTGAGCAAAGTGCGGGCAAGAGCTTTGGCGATCCGGCCAACCCGCTGCTGGTCAGCGTCCGCTCTGGCGCCAAGTTTTCCATGCCGGGCATGATGGACACCGTGCTGAACGTTGGCCTCAACGACCGGACACTCGAAGGGCTGGCAGCGCTATCAGGCAACGAGCGCTTTGCTTACGACGCCTATCGCCGCCTCATCCAGATGTTTGGCCGCATCGTCAAGGGCATCTCGGGCGAAAAGTTTGAGCACATTCTGGACAAGTACAAGGCCAAGACCGCGGGCGGCAGAGATACTGACTTGAGCACCGATCAGCTCGTCAAGATCGTGGCCGAATACAAGGCGCTGTACAAGAAAGAATTGGGCGAGGACTTTCCGCAAGATCCTTACGAACAACTGCGCCAGGCCGTCGAGGCTGTCTTCCAGTCGTGGTTTGGCAAGCGCGCCACGGACTATCGCAATTACAACAAGATCCCGCATGATCTGGGCACCGCCGTCAATGTGGTGACCATGGTCTTTGGCAACATGGGCGACGACAGCGGCACGGGCGTGGCCTTTAGCCGCGACCCGGCCACGGGCGAAAAGGTCCTCTACGGCGAATACTTGTTCAACGCCCAGGGCGAAGATGTGGTGGCCGGCACCCGCACGCCCAAAAAGATCGCCGAGCTGGCGGCGGATAACCCCGACGTCTACCAGCAATTTGTCGAAATCGTAGATCGCCTGGAGCGCCACTATCGCGAGATGCAAGACATGGAATTTACCATCGAGCGCGGCAAGCTCTACATGCTCCAGACCCGCACCGGCAAGCGCACGGTCAAGTCGGCGGTCAAGATCGCGGTAGACATGGTGCACGAAGGCATCATCACGCGCGAACAGGCTCTTCAGCGCATCGAGGCGGCGCAAATCAACCAATTGCTTTTGCCCCGCTTTGACGACAAGGCCAAAAAATCGGGCGTGCTGTTGGCCAAAGGCTTGAACGCTTCACCGGGCGCGGCTACCGGTATTGCGATCTTTGACGCCGATACCGCCGAAGAATTGGGCAAGGCAGGTAAAGCCATCATCCTGGTGCGCGCCGAAACCAATCCCGACGACGTTCACGGCATGTTGGTGGCCAAGGGCATCCTCACGCAGCGCGGCGGGGCGACTTCGCACGCGGCGGTGGTGGCGCGCGGGCTGGGCAAGCCGTGCGTGGCCGGCTGCGAGGCCATCCGCGTGGATGCCGAAAAGAAGCAGTTTACGGTAGATGGCCAGGCTATCAAGGAAGGCGACTCTATTTCGATTGACGGCACCACCGGTGAGGTGTTCGCCGGGCAAATCGCCACCATCGTCCCCAACCTGGCCGAAGAAAAGGAATTGAGCGAGCTGCTGGCGTGGGCCGACGAAATCCGCGCCGGCGACGTTCGCCCCGTCTTTGGCTCCAGCCCCACCAAGGGCTTGCAGGTGTGGGCCAACGCCGATTACCCGCGCGACGCGCGCGTGGCGCGCGCTTTTGGCGCGCAGGGCATTGGCTTGTGCCGCACCGAGCACATGTTCTTTGAGCAAGAACGCCTGCCGGTAGTGCAAAAGATGATTTTGAACGCTTCCGCGGCGCAGGCGCTGCTCAACCGCCAGGCGGCGGCCGAAGCGGAACTTGCCAGGCGCCCCGATAACAAAGAGGCCAAGAAAGCTGCGGCTGAAATTAAAAAGACGGTCAAGCAATCCGCGGTCGTCAAAGCCTACCAGGGTGCGCTCAAGCAATTGCTGCCCTTCCAGCGCAAGGACTTTGAAGGCATCTTTGAGGCGATGGATGGGTTGCCTGTCATTATCCGGCTGATTGACCCGCCGCTGCACGAATTCCTGCCCAGCCACGAGAGCCTGCTTGAAGAGGTCACCGACCTCAAGGCGCGCCTCGACATGGCCAGGCGGATTGTGTATCGCCCCCGCAAGGGCGAAAAGAGCCTCAAGCAAATGCAAGCCGAGCTGGTGGAAAAGGAAAAGCTGCTGGCCGCCGTCAGCGGCATGCGCGAAGCCAACCCCATGCTTGGCTTGCGCGGCATTCGCCTGGGCATCACCTATCCCGGCATCACCGAGATGCAGGTGCGCGCCATTTTTGAGGCCGCCTGCAATCAGGCTAAAAAGGGCATCGTCGTCATGCCGGAAGTAATGATCCCGCTCACCGGCCACGTCAACGAGCTCAAGATCAGCCAGACGGCGCTCGAAAACGTCGCCAAGCAGGTGATGCGAGAAAAGGGCGTCGAGATCGAGTACAAGTTTGGCACAATGATCGAGGTGCCGCGCGGCGCGCTCACCGCCGGGCAGATTGCCGAGTACGCTCAGTTCTTTTCGTTCGGCACCAACGATCTGACGCAGACGACGTTCGGCTACAGCCGCGACGACGCCGAGGGCAAGTTCTTGCTGAATTACGTCGAAAACAAGGTTTTGCCCGAAAATCCGTTCCAGGTGCTCGACCGCGAGGGCGTGGGGCAACTGGTTCGCATGGCCGTCACCGAAGGCCGCAAGGCCCGCCCCACGATTGAGATTGGCATTTGCGGGGAGCACGGCGGCGATCCAAGCTCTATCGAGTTTTGCCATAACAACGGCCTCAATTACGTCTCGTGCAGCCCCTACCGCGTGCCGGTGGCGCGGCTGGCGGCAGCGCAGGCGGCGCTGGGCACGATTACCCGAGACAAGTAAGCGCGGCTCACGTCACCAATTTGCAAACGGCAACCCAATGGTTGCCGTTTGTCTTTATGCTATAATAGACGCGCTATGAGCGTCATAGACGAAATCAAGTCCAAACTGGATATTGTTGACCTGGTGTCCGAGACGGTCAAGCTGCGCAAGAGCGGCCGCACGTTCACGGGCTTTTGCCCGTTCCACGCCAACACGCGCACGCCGTCGTTTGTGGTGTGGCCGGAAACGGATACGTGGCGCTGCTTTGGCGCGTGCAACACTGGCGGCGACATTTTCTCGTTCGTGATGAAGCGCGACAATTGCGACTTTGGCGAGGCATTGCAGGTGTTGGCTCACCGCGCGGGCGTGGAGCTCGCGCCGCCCACGCCCGCACAGCAAGTGGCCGACGAGGAAGCCGAGCGGCTGCGCGCGGCCTTGGAGGCCGCCGTCACCTACTTTCACAACCTGCTCCAAAACGCGCCGCAGGCGCGCGGCGCGCGAGAGTACCTGGACAAGCGCGGGCTGACGCCAGAGACCATCACGCACTTTCAACTCGGCTACAGCCTGGATGATTGGCACGCGCTGGAAAGCTACCTGGGCGCGCGCAACCTGGCGCGCGCCGAACTGGTGCAGGCGGGATTGCTCACCGAGCGTGAAGACGGCAAGGTATACGACCGCTTCCGCGGGCGGCTGATGTTCCCCATCCGCGACGGGCGCGGGCGCATGATCGGTTTTGGCGCGCGCACGCTGAGCGGCGAAGAACCCAAATATCTCAACTCGCCGCAGACGGCATTGTTTGACAAGAGCGCCACCCTGTACGCGCTCGACCTGGCGCGCGCAGCTATCCGCCAGGCTAACGTCGCCGTCATCGTCGAAGGCTACATGGACGCCATCGCCGCGCACCAGGCCGGCTTTGCCAACGTGGTGGCTTCGATGGGCACGGCGTTGACCGAGGCGCAATTCAAGCTCCTGACCCGGCTGGCAAACAAGCTCGTGCTGGCGCTCGACCCGGACACCGCTGGCTTGCAGTCTATGCTACGCGGGCTGGATGTGGCGCGCGCCACGCTGGAGCGCGACCTGGCGCCCGTGTTCGATCCAAAGGGGTTGATTGGCTATGAGGCCCGCCTGAAAGCCGACATTCGTGTGGCGGTGATGCCGGATGAACTCGACCCCGACGAGGTCATTCGCGCCAATCCGGAGCAGTGGACTGGATTAATAGCAAATGCTTTACCTGTGATAGAATACGTTATCCAGACTTTATCTGCCGGGCGCGACCTGAACGATCCCAAAGAGAAAGCTGCTCTATCGCAGCAGGTCGTCCCGCTGATTCAAGATGTGGCGAATCCGTCCGAACGCGCCTATTACGCCCAAAAGCTGGCGCGGGTCATTGGCGCGGATGCTTACGTGTTGCAGCGGCAAATCGCGGCCGGCGGCCCAGTCGCGCCGGTCAGGCGCGCCCGGCCGTCCGCCAGCGCGCCAGTCCCTGTCAAGGCCGAGCATTCCGACGCCAGGATGTTAAAAGAATTGGAGGCGTATTGCTTATCGGCGCTGCTCCGCGCGCCCGGCGCATTGGACGACATTGACGATACTTTTGATCAGGTGGATCTGCCGCAGTTTAGCGCGGAGGATTTTACAGACCAGGCATACGGCCAGCTCTTTACGCTTATCAGGCAAGTGGCCGGGCGTTGTGAAGACATTATAGAACTGGCGGAACAAGTTCGAGCGCGTATGGATAGCTCGCTGTTGCCTGCACTGGACGAAGTGGACGCGCTGCCCGCGCGCCCTGGCGATGAGCCGGCCCTGGGCGCTACCCAGAGCGCGTTGCGGTTGCGCCACTTGAATGTACAGCGCCGGCAGCGGGAACTGCAAGCGTTGATTCAGGCGGTGAACGATGCGCCGGAGGGCGCTGATGAGAATTGGATTCAGGTCCAGCGCGCCAACACCGATGCCTTGCGTAAACTCGACCGCGTTATGCGCAGCCACGAGTGGCTGCAAAATACCGGTGGAATGTAGATTTATTGTATTGTTGCAATATGAGATATAATACGCTGTGATGAGTAAACAACTAATTAATCCCAAACACGTGATCCAACTTGCCGATGCAGAGCGCAGGTTGGTCAACCCCCAAAATCAACCGGATTCGGGACCCGACCTGGAATTCGTCGGCGATGCTCTCTCTGACCCCGAACCGTATGACGGGGAAGAGGACGCTGGCCCAGAGAGAGACGAAGATATCCTCGAAGACGACGAGATGGGCTACGTGGAAGAGCCGCCCGACGCCGAACTGGAAGAAATCGAGTTGGAGCTGGAAGACGAGGATGAGGAAGGGTTAGAGTGGCAGCCCGACCTGGTGGACGATCCGGTCAGGATGTACTTGAAAGAAATTGGCCAGGTGCGCCTGCTTGACCACGACCAGGAGATGTGGCTGGCCATACAAATGAGCGCCGAGCCTCGCCAGGCGCAGATTCGCAATCAGCTTGCCGCGCGCCTGAAACGCGCGCCGCGCCTGGAAGAAATCGTACTGAATATCTATGAAGATTTGCTCCCCGAAGCGTGGCGGCACGTGGAGCGCGCCTGCAACAAGGCGCGTCTAACGCCGCCAGGACTGGACACGTTGGTGCAAGAAGCTTTTTCACTCCGCACGGGCTTGCCGATGGGTATCCAGTCGTACTTGCGCCCATTCCTGAGCAACGGCCGCACAGATTCCAAGTCGGCGGGCAGCGAGTTGAGCGCGGCCTTGTTCGAAGTGTTTGTGCTGCTGTACCTGCTGCCTCCCGAATCGCTCGAATGGCTGGCGGCGCAGATGCGTCGCAAGCGCAAGTTGCCCTCGGCCAAGTTGTTCGAAGGTACTGTGCCCGATGGCCGCCGCCTGGGGCAACTGATGCACAACGACATTATCACCCGGGCGGCTGATGCGCGGCGCGCGCTCATTCGCGCCAACTTGCGCCTGGTGGTGAGCGTGGCGAAGCGCTACGTGGGGCGCGGCATTTCGTTCCTCGACCTGATCCAGGAAGGCAATATCGGCCTGCTGCGGGCGGTGGAAAAATTTGATCACACCAAGGGCTTCAAGTTCAGCACGTACGCCACCTGGTGGATACGCCAGGCCATCAGCCGCGCCATCGCGGACCAGGCGCGCACCATCCGCATCCCGGTCCACATGGTCGAAACCATCAACCGCCTGCTGCGCACTCAGCGCAAGTTGACGCAGGAATTGGGGCACGATCCCACTTCGGAAGAACTCAGTATCGAGATGGGATTGCTCGATTCGTCGGAGGCGGCCGCCGTGCAAAAAGCGTGGGAATTGGGCGAGCGAGTTGACCCGGCCCTGGAACGCAAGGTGCGCCACGCCGCGGCCCAGGTGAGACGCATCATGCGCATCAGCCAGGACCCCATCTCGTTGGAAACGCCGGTGGGCGTCGAAGAGTCCAGCTTGCTGGGCGACTTTATCGAAGACGAGACGGTGCCCGGGCCGGTGGATGCGGCCACCACTCAACTTCTCAAGGAGCAAGTTCAAAAAGTGCTCGGGCAGCTTTCTAAGCGCGAACGGGACGTGCTGGAAATGCGTTACGGGCTGCGCGATGGGCAAAGCCACACACTGGAAGAGGTTGGGCAACTGCTGGGCGTCACGCGCGAGCGCGTGCGGCAAATCGAAAGCAAGGCGCTGCGCAAACTGCGCCATCCCTATCGAAGCCGGAAACTGCGCGATTATTTGGGGTAAAAGGCAAAACGTAAAATTTGACGATTTGCCAACTTGGCGTATAATGTAGGTCGTTATTCCTCGATAGCTCAATAGGCAGAGCAATCGGCTGTTAACCGATGGGTTCCAGGTTCGAGTCCTGGTCGAGGAGCACTGGTGAGGCACCTGCCAGGCGTGCGGCAGGTGTCTTTTTTGTCGCTCGCGAACACCGTCGGCTTTATCGGAAGTGGAGTCCCCAACTTGTTGGGGCGATGGCGTTCAGCTTTTCGTACAACGCCTCAACCTCGGCCATACTGCGGTTGAATGGCCCTTCCTCTTCCAGCTTCAGGCTGGTGACGGCGGCCGCCCAGGTCAGTGCCTCTGCAGGCGGCGCTGTCAGCCTTTTGGAAAGATAAGCGCCTGTGCAGGTGTCTCCGCGCCCGCTGCGTCCCCGCAGCTCGCGCGGCACGAGCGGCGCTTCGTCAAAGATGCCGCCGTGATAGAGCAGCACGCCGCTCGAGTTGGTCATTAGGATCTCGCGCGGGCCATACTCTGCCAGGCGGCGGGCTGCCGCGCGCCGGTCAGATTCACCCGTGAGCAGCCTGGCCTCGACCGCATCGGTCTTGAGCACGGTGACGTGGCGCAAAACAGCTTCTTTTCCCGGCCAGTCGTCGTGCGTGAGAGCGCCGTTGCGGAGGATGCGGATAAAGCCCTGTACGTCCAGCGCAATCATCGCGCCTCGCCCCGCCAGCGTTTCTACAACCACGGTTGGGATTTCGCCCCGCACCGACGAAGCCACCACAGCATAAGCGCGCGCCTGCACGTCCGCCACGTCGTCTACGCTGAATGGCCCCGCCGAGCTGGTCAACTCGATGGTGCGCTCGTCCAGGTTATTGGTGGGATAGATCAGGCGCAGCAGCGTGGAGGACGGTGTAGCGCGAGCGAGCATGGTCACGCCCAGGCGCTCCAGTTTTTCCACCGCACCCCAGTCCTCGCGCGCCAGGCGGGTCACCACGGCCACACGCAGCCCCATGCGGGCGGCCACGTTGGCGCCAAAGAAATAAGCGCCCCCGTCCACGGTCCGCGTGGAATGGGGATAGACGATTGTGTCTTGAGTATAGTGGCCGATAAATGCAATGTCGAATGATGCCGGTTGAATCATATCGTTTCCCCAAAACTCTTACGTCATCTTGACGACCACGTCGCTGATAATGTTGGCCGCTTCGTCGCCCCGGTCGGCGGCGTTAGAAAGGTGACGGTAAATTTCGCGCAGCTTGAGCATTTCCACAATGTGCTCCGGCTCGGCGGGGCCTTCAAAGAGCGCCGCGATGGCTTCGCGATAAACGCTCTCCACGCGGTTCTCCAGCGCCTTGGCGCGTTGCGCGTGATCGGTGGCCACGCCGGGGTGATCCTTGAGCCGCAGCATGGCCAGGTGAACCTCATTGGCCGCATCGCGCAATAGCGAGACCATCCGCTGCAAATAGAGGTTTGGCGTGACGTGCAGGACTTGCATCTCGTCCACGGTCGAATACGCATAATCGAGAATATCGTCAATGGCGCGCGAGAGCGCAAAGATATCTTCGCGATCCATCGGCGTGACGAATGTTCGATTAAGCTCGTCTACCAGGATACGGCGCACTTCGTCGGCATCTTTTTCGCACTGGCGCACCGTGGCGGCCGAAGCTTCGCTGGTGGTCTTGGTGTACTCCATCAGCGCTTCCAGCCCTTTGACGGCCCACTCGGCCTGCTCGATGAGCAACTTGACAAAATTGTCCTTACGCGGCTTGAAAAAATCACCCAACCAACTCATAACCATCTCCTTAGAATGGCGGCCAGTATGGCTGCCAGAATTGCTGCGAACGGAATCGTCGTTAACCAGGCGATCACAATCTGCCCGCCCGTGCCCCAGCGCACTTTGGACAGGCGCTCGGCAGAGCCGACGCCCATAATGGCCGAGCTTACGACTTGCGTCGTGCTGACTGGCCCACCCAGAACCGCTGCCGCCAGAATCACGCTGGCCGAGGCGACCTGCGTCGTAAAGCCATGCACGGGGCGGACTTTGAAAAACTTGCTCCCAAGCGTCTTGATGAGTCGCCAGCCGCCCGTGGCCGTGCCCAGGGCAATGGCCGCGGCGCAAGCAGTGATTACCCATAAGGGCACTTGGAAGGTGGGCAGCACGCCGCCCGAGACCAGCCCCAAGGTGATGATGCCCATTGTCTTTTGCGCGTCGTTGGTGCCGTGCGAAAGCGCCAACGCGACCGCCGTGATGATTTGACCTCGCTTGAAGAGCCAGTTGATCTTGGGGCTGGAGCCGCGCGCCAGGAACAGCACCAGTTTCATTACCAGATAGCCGGCCACCAGACCGGCGAGCGGCGAGATGGCCAGCGCGAGCAGCACTTTGCCCAGCCCGGCCAGTTTGACCACGCCCCAGCCGCTTTCTATCACCGCCGCGCCGATAAGGCCGCCAATCAGCGCGTGCGATGAACTGGATGGAATGCCCAACCACCACGTGATAATGTTCCACACAATGGAGGCGACGAGCGCCGCCATCGTGACGGACAAATCAACCTCATCAGCGGTCAGCACTTCGTGGCCGATGGTGGTGGCAACGGCCACGCCGAACAGAAACGGGCCGACAAACTCGGCTATGGCAGTGATGGTGAGCGCCTGGCGCCCGGAAAGCGCCCGAGAGGCGATCATAGTGGCCACAATGTTGGAGCTATCGTGGAACCCATTGAGAAAATCAAAGACCAACGCCAGTGCGATCAGCAACAAAACTGGGTACGGAATACCAAACACGTCATGCTCCCAAGATTTCAGCAATTTCAGGCGTCGCCCATAGCGCCGCGCCAGTGGTGTCAACGACCATATCGCACATTTCCATCTGGGGCCGGTAGCATTGCTGGCCCATTAAAAACTGCTGACTAAAAAATCTATTGCGAAAGTAGGTCGGCTCGTATTTCTTTCGATAGTCAATATCGCGTTTCCATTTCCGCTTTAGGCGGATGGCGTCATCCGTCAGGTACACCACTTTGATCCCGATGAGGTGAGCGACCTCCTCGAGCAAAAACGGGAAATTGCCCTCGACGAAAATAATGTCGGCTGGCTCAATCTCGAGCGGGGCGCAGCCTAGCTTGAGGTTGCCCTCCAGATCGTGGCTCGAGGTGGCGTAGACAAAGTCGTAGCGGGGAATGGTTATTTTCCGCCCCTGGCAGATGTCTTGAAGGCTTTGCTTGAAAAGCTCAAAGTGGAGAGCCGCTTTGCCCAGGGTGTGGATGCCCTTTTCTTCTCGATAATCTCTGTCTGTAAGAAAATTGTCCATCTCGATGGAAGTGGTCTTTTGGCCGGCCAGCTCAAATGCGCTGCGCAGGCGCGCCACAATCTCGGTTTTGCCCGCCGCCGTCGGCCCGGCAATCGCCAGGAGAATGGGCGTACCTTTGGCCGCGACGAGCTTTTGTACGCTCTCGATAAAAGCCTGATCCACCTCTGCATTGGCCTCTTTAAAGTCTTTGTAGCCAATGGCCTGATAGCGCTCAAATCGCTTTTGCTTCTGCTCAAAGCTTTTGAACGGTTTACCGCCCAGGTGCGCCAGCACCGGTTCGGTGAAATAAACCGTCCGGGTTAGAAAAAAGAATCCCCGGATGTCGAAATAAAAATGAGTCTTGACCCACTCTTCCGGGTATTTCCCCGTGACCAGCCCCACAAAGAGCATGGTCGTCAAGCGAACAATGTTTTCATCCAGCACGATCCTGCCGCCAATCCGCGGTTTGAGTTGAACGCCGGCGTAAAAACGGCTGCTGCTAATCAGCGCCTCGATATCTCGCTGGCTAGCCAGTTTCACGCCGGCCCAGCCTCCGTTCTCAGGATACAAGTTTTCCAGCGCATAGCGAAATTCGTACAGTTCCAGTTCATCTATGCCGCTGTTGATGCGCTTGATTTTTTCGTACAAGAGTTCAGAAAAGACGTCCAGGTTCCAGATATTCGGCGCAGGCATACGCGGACCTTTCATAACAAAAAGACTAGGCGCACTTTTCAATTAACCACTTGACCCCGTCCATCACCTCTTGCGGCGAGTTGAACCTTTGGAACTCGCACGTGCGCAGCGCGCCTGCCGGCAGGTAGCGGGCGACCATGCCCCAATCTACCTGGCCCAATCCGGCGGCCAGATGATCCTGGATGCCCACCACGTCGTGCAGGTGGGTGCCCACAATGCGTGGCCCGAACCGTTTCAACCAGTCTTGGTGCGTTCCAAAACCAAGGTGTTGCAATACCTGGGCGTGGCCGACGTCGTGCCAATAGCCAATCACCTCGTCGTAACCCAGATTGAGCAAGGCTTCCAGTTCGTCGGGTAGGGGGATCTCAAAGTAGTGGTAACGGTTTTCCAGCCCCAATTGGATACCCACTTTGGCGGCATATTCGGCCAGTTCTGTTATACTGCGGCGCACGGCTTGCATGTTGGCTTCTGCCTGGGCCGCCCGCGCCGCGGCGAGCTGTTCTCGAGCCTGGGTGTATTCGGGCGTGTTGCGCTTGCCCTCGTTATACAGATTGCGCAAGGTTGTCTCTAGCATTGGGTCAATGTCTACACGTCCCGGATGCACAATGACCACCCCGGCGTCCAGCTCGCGCGCCAGGTCAATGCTTCGCCGGATGGCCGCTACTCCTTGTTGCCGCTTATCCTCGTCCAATGACGAGACCAGCCAATCGCGCTGCTTGAGTGTTGAAGCCGAGATGTCGGCCGGGCAAGGTTCGTGAACGCTCGTGATGCAGTCGCCGTTCAGGCGCACGCCATTGAGCATGGCCGAGTTGACACCGTGGTTCAGCTCAAAACGGGCAAAGCCCAAAGCTCTTCCGGCGCTAAAAAAATCGGCCAACTTTTCAAATTGGCCGATGCCCCACATAGTAGATAAAGCCAGATCGGACACAATTCACCTCATTATTTTTTATCTAGCACGGAAGCCCGGGCGCGGCAAAAAAATGTTCAAAAGCTCGCTCAGCTCGTCAATTGTCGCATCAGGCTGAGGAAATGGCTCTGCCTGTTCTTCTGTGGGCGAGTCGAGCCCGTGAATGACGATGGCCATGGCAAAGCCGGCGCGCCGGGGACCCACCACGTCGCCTATAGGCTGATCGCCTACGTAAGCGGATTGCTTGGGGCTGACGCCAGCGCGCCGGGTCGCCTCTATAAATATTTCTGGGTCGGGCTTGCGCCGTCCAAAGGTGGAAGACGACACCACCGTTCGAAAATACTTGGACAGGCCATAGTCATTTATGTCTTGCCGTACATCTTTGGCGCTGCTCGTGTTACTGATCACGCCCAGGCAATAGCCACGCTTGCTCAGTTCGGCTATTACCTCCTGGGTGTCGGGACGCAGCACGCGGCGGCCGTGGCGCTTGCGCCACACAAAGGTTAGCGTCTCTGCCAGGGCCTCGACGCGATGCGATGGCCAGTCGGGCAGCATCCACCGGGTCCACAGTTCGACGTTGGTGGCAGGCGTCATGGTCTTGCGCACCCACTGGCGATAAGCCTCGTAGCGCTCGACCATGCGCTGGTAAAAAACCTCTGGCGGCTCTTGGGTTCTGAGCAGTGACGTGATTTGTTCCACTACTTCGTTTTGTAGCTTGGGGTCCGCCACGCGAACCATCAGAGCGCCGCTCACGTCAAAAAAGATGGCCTCAATATCCTCTGGAACAGAGAACGCAGGCTCGTTAGCCATTTCCACCTCCCGGGAAACTGGATAACCATAACCTATGCGCCGAACTTGGCGATGCGCTGCGCGTTTGCCAGGGCAATCGGCATCACGTTCTTTGCCGGCAATATACCCAGGCTGCCGCGCGCGCAGGCGCGTTCGCCAAACTCGGCGATGCCGTCCGCGCGGACGTACCTGGAGTATAACATTGTCGGCACAGGATGCCAACTGTGTGATTTGAGCACAGCTGGCGACGAATGGTCGCCGCTGACGATGACCACGTCCGGCCTGAGCGCCATCAAGCGCGGCATCAGTGCGTCCACCTGTTCGATGACGCTCACCTTGCCCGCAAAGTCGCCAGACTCGCCGGCGGTGTCGGTTTGCTTGACGTGCAAGTAAAAGAAATCATGGGCGTTCCAGTTCTTTTCCAGCGCCGTAAATTCGTCCGCGAGCGTATGGCCGTCCACCTGCACTACCGTCATCCCGACCATCTTGGCTACCCCGCGATACATCCCGTTGACCGCAATGGCGGCCGCGCGCAGCCCGAACAATTCCTGGTAGGTTGGCACGCTGGGAAGCCGGGCAAAGCCGCGCAACAAGACCATGTTGGCGGGGTGTTGGTCCGCTAATAATTGGCGCGCCTGCTCAATAAACTGATTGGCACATGTT
Source organism: uncultured Anaerolineae bacterium (assembly GCA_964651475.1). GTDB lineage: Bacteria > Chloroflexota > Anaerolineae > Fen-1058 > Fen-1058 > JBGSMF01. Next base: position 86,141 of record CAZYXV010000011.1, read on the forward strand.
GCGGCTTTTTCGGAATCCGGCTTGAGCGCGCGCACCGTCAATACGGGCGCGCCGGTCTTGTGCGGATCAGTGTCGGTCAATGCGTCGCCCAGGCCAGTCCCGCGCATCACAAAGGCAAAACGATGTTCCTTGACCGTCTCGACAAAAAATTCAACGCCGTCAGCGCAAATTGTTTGCAGCCGCTTGACCATCTCTTGGCTCGCGTCAGTGAGGATACGCCCCGCGCGGCGATCAGTCAGCAGTCCGGCCTCGTTCACCGAGCAAAAATTGCCGCGCGCAGCCACGTCGTCGGGACCTAATTCAAAATCAACGCCGAGCGCCTCTAGCGCGCCGCGCCCGATCTCGTATTGGAGCGGGTCGTAACCGAAAATGCCCAGGTGCCCTGGCCCGCTGCCGGGTGTAATTCCCGGCCTGACCGGTATTGTCAGCCCGAGGGCCGACTGCGCCGCCAGCGCGTCGAGATGGGGTGTGCGCGCGGTTTCCAGTTCGGTTTTGCCGCCTGGTTCGAGCGGCAATCCGCCCAACCCATCCATAATGACCATTGCGATTTTCGTTTGGGCCGGCACACTCAAGGAGTGCAAAAAGTGGATCATTGACATCCTCGTCAACTCGCGCGCTTGCCGACGCCAAACACGAGCGCGTCGTAGGCGCGTTGGGTCTTGGCATAGTTGCCATCGCGGTCGAGCGCGATTCCCCGGCCGACGCCGGTGACAATGCGCCCAACGCCAATCTCATTCACCTGGCGTTCCAATTTTTCCAGCAGCGCGGGCGCGCTTCCCGGCTCGGTGCTGCGCCCGTCGAAAATGACGTGCAGGTAGACCTGGCGCAAATTGTTTGCTTTTGCCATGCGCAGCAGCGCCAGCGGGTAATCTATGGAGCCGTGCGAGCTTTTTTCGGTGAGCAGGCCAATCAGGTGCAGGCTCGCGTTCCGCTGCCTGGCCTGGTGAATCGCGCGGCAAAGGATCTCGTTGGTGTAGAATGAGCCATCTTTCATTGCCAGGTCGAGCCGCACATCGTCCTGCAGCACAACACGCCCCGCCCCAATGTTCATATGCCCGGCTTCGGAATTGCCGGGCCTGCTCGCTTTCAGGCCCACCGCCTCGCCGGCGGCTTGCAAGTGGGCGCACGCGTAGCGGCGCGTCAAATCGTCCCACACAGGTGTTCGCGCCACAAAGATCGGGTTTGTCTCGTCATTCTTGCCGATGCCCCACCCGTCGAGGATGACGAGCAACACGCGCCTCCGCCCGCCCCAGTCGTAACCCGGGATGAGCGTTTCGCCCGTCATCGCGTCCGGCGGCGCGATCCCAAGCGCGCCGAGCAGGGTGGGGGCGATGTCGGCCAGTTTGCCATCGCGCACGCCAACGGGCAGGTGCGCGCGCGGATCCATCAGGATGAATGGAACGGGGTTTGTTGTATGCGATACGTGGGGCGAGCCGTCGGCATTGATCATTTCTTCGAGGTTGCCGTGGTCGGCCGTCACCAGAACCGCGTAATCGGCGGCGAGCGCGGCGTTCACCACCTGCCCCAGCCGCGCGTCCACCAGCCCGGTGCACTGGATCTTGGCGTCGCGATTTTGCGTGTGGCCGATCACGTCGCCGTTGGCAAAGTTGGTCACGATAAAATCATAGCGCTTTTCAATCCCGTGCACAACTTGCCCGGCGACCTGGGCCAGGCTCAGTTCCGGCGCTTGATCGAATGGAATGCCTTGGGGCGACGGAACGCGCACATGCTCTTCGCCCGCGAAGGTCTGGTTGTTGCCCCCGTTAAAGAAAAAGGTGACGTGCGCGAACTTTTCAGACTCGGCCACGCGCAATTGGCGCAGCCCCGCGCTGCTTACAATTTCGCCCAGAGTATCTTTGATCTTGGTAGGAGCAAAGGCCACCGGCAGGTCTTTGAACCTTTCGTGGTACAGCGTCAGGATCACAAATGTGAGGCCCTGAAAATTATGCCGAGGGAAATGATCCAACCCCGGCTCGACGAACGCTTCGGTCAGTTGAATTTCGCGTTCGCCGCGGCGGCAGCAAAAGACGACGGCGTCGCCGTCTTTGATACGGCCAACGGGTTCCCCGCGCGCGTCCGCCAAGACAATCGGCTCGAGCGCGTAATCGGTTTGCCCCTCGCGATACAGTTCCCTGACCGCGCTGGCGAGCGCGGCGCCTCCGCGCGCGAGACGAGTACCTGGCATAAGCGATTCCACGTTGGACACGCCGTATTCCTCGACAATTAATCGTCGCCGCCGGGGACCTGGCGCGCCGGGAAAATATCCAATAGTTGGCTGAATTCTTGAATAATCAGGTCGGGTTGGTTTTCACCATTGGGAGATTTTGGGTCGGCCGGGTCCAACATAATGATGACCATTCCAAAACCGGCCTGACGGGATCCCAGAACGTCGCGGGAGGGATTGTCACCCACGTATGCCGAGCGCGCGGGATCAACGCCGGCCTGGCGAGCCGCTTCCAGGTATATTTCTGGACCGGGTTTCCGGCGTCCAAAGACGGAAGACAGGATCACCGTTGGAAAGTATTGGCTGAGGCCGTCTTCTTCCAACCATTCTGGGATTTCACGCTCGGTGATGGTGTTGCTGAGAATTCCCAGCCGGTAGCCCCGCTTGTTCAATTCGACGACGACTGGCTTGGCATCGGGCCGCGCAAAGCGGCGCCCCATGGTCTTGCGGTACAGAAAAGTCAACTCGCCCGATAGCGGCGCGATTTTGTCGGGTGGATAATCTGGCAGCAGCCAGCGCGTCCACAATTCTTTTTCGGACGCTTCGAGCAGGGTGTCGAAGGCCCACTTTCGGTAGGCTTTGTATCGTTCGTCCAATTGCTTGCAAAACGAGTCGGGCGGCTCTTGTGTTCCGACGAGCGCCGCGATTTGCTGCCTGGCCTGGGCCTGATACGGCTCATCTTCTACCAGCACCCGCAGGGTATTGCCCACGTCAATAAAGATGGCTTCGATATCATGATTCATTTCTTATCCCTCTCGTGTTTTAAAGATGGGCACATTGAGCAGATCCACCAGCGACCGTGCATAGTAATCTGCCTGGGCGTCGGGGTCATAGTTCACGGCAACGGTGGCCAGCCCGGTCTGGCGCGCGCCTTCGAGTTCGCCGGCGTCGTGACCGACAAAAGCGGATTCGGCGGGCGTCAGGTTTGCCTGCTGCACGGCATTCAAGTACATGGCGGAGTCTGGTTTGTGCGCGCCGAGAACGGTGGAACAGGCTACCACGTCAATAAATTCCGCCACGCCCACCTGGTCGAGCCAGCGCATCTTGACCTCGACCGGATACATTGTGTCGGTCACGATGCCCAGGACAAAACCGCGCCGTTTCAATTCCGCCAGGGCCTCTCTGCCGCCGGGAATCGCAATGACGTTGTTCGAATAGGCGTTGATCTTGCCGGCCAACATCTTGCGCTCTTCTGCGGCGGCGACGCCGAGCATCAGGAGCAACTGGTCCCAATACTCGTCGGGGCCGACACGCCCACGCATGGCCTGAGAGCGCAGGGCCTTGTGGCGCGCCTGGTCTTCCGCAGAGAGTTGGGTAGACATCCCTATTTCTCCGAGAAGGTTCGCTACGTATCGAGATGTTGGTTCGGGCCGGCGGTAGAGCACATCGGCCGCGTCGAAAAAGATACCTCTAATTGCCATGGACAGACTCCGTGTTGAAAGCAACAAGATTGACGACTTGCATCAGATCGTGGATGACGGCGTCGGGCAGTGCGCCGCCTGTTCCGTGATCGGCCTTGTCGGTGAGAAAAGACTTGATTTGAATGGCAAGCCCGTATCCGGCGCGGCGCGCTCCTATCACGTCCCGAGACACCGTGTCTCCCACGTAAGCGCAGGCGGCGGGCGGCAACTGCATCAGGCGGGCCGTTTCTTTAAAGATGCGCGCGTTCGGCTTGCGCCAGCCCAAGTTGGAGCTGGTGACGACCGGGTCGAAATAATGAGCGATGCCGTACTCGGCCAGCTTGCGCTGCACCAATCTCTGGCTGATGATGTTTGAAATGATGGCCAGGCGGAACCCCTGTTTGCGCAGCGCTTCCAGAACGGCCGGCGCTTCGGGGCGCAAGCTGCGCACGTGATAATGGGTTTCGTAGAAAAACGTAATATCTTCGGCGGCCGCCGCCAGCCGCTCTTGAGACAGGTTATGATTGGGAAAGATATACTCTCTCCATACTCTTGCCGGCGGCAATTCGGCCTCGCTTTTTTCTCGCCATGCCTGGTACGCTTTTATTCCCCCCAGTACCGCCGCCTGCAAATCAGGCAAGCTCAGGCCGGGGTCGAGGTCTAGTTTGCACAACAGCGCGTGCAGGCCGCGCGTCGCCTCCTGGCGGGTGGCGTCGTCGTAGTACAGGTTTTCAAGCGTGCCGCCCATATCAAAGACGACGGCGCGAATGGGAGTGACTGCCATGGCTTTTCCCTCTAGCCCCAACCTGTGGATTGCAGATGCTCGACGCCGGCGAGCAGGGCCTGGCGTGAAACGGCGCCATTAACTTCGACCACGCGCAATGCTTGGGGCGGCGCCAGCACGGCCAGGCCAGGCCAGTCTACACTGCCCACGCCCGGCGCCTGGTGCACTTGCAAATCGAGAGCATCGTGCAAGTGCAGGCCAAGCAGCCGCTGTCCGTAGGCGCGCAGCCAGTCCACGTGGGGCGTGAGGCCGAGAGCTTGTTGAACCTGAGCGTGCCCCGTGTCGTGCCAGTAGCCCACCGTTTCGTCAGGATACCACGCGAGGATTTCACCTGCGTCGCGCCAGTTGGGAACCTCACAGGCGGGCCGATTTTCCAGTCCCAGGCGTATTTCTCTGGCCTCGGCGTAGGGGATCAACTCGTCCAGGCTGCGCCTGAGCGCCTCCATGCGTTCTTGTCGCTTGTGCGCGCGCTCGGAAGCCAGGCGCTGCCGGAGAGCGTCGGCTTCAGGGCTGGCGATGCGCCCCTCGGCAAACAGGCGCTTGAGCTGGTTTTCCAATTCTGGATTAGCGCCGGTTTGCCCAAGGTGAAGCACGACCACCTGCGCGCCATACTGCCGGGCAACGTCCAGCGAGCGCCGGGCGATGGCGACGGCTTGTTGCCTCCGTTCTTCGTCGAGCGAGGTCAAGAGAACGTCTGCCCGGCGCATGTCTGTGTTCCGCATGTCGCCGGGGGCGGGGTCGTGCAGGCTATGGATGGTGAACGCGCCGGGGCGGATTTCTTTGTAAAACGCGCCGCCGCTCAGCCCGCTCACTTCAAAAGCGGAAAACCCCAAGTCCATTCCCGCGCGAAAGAAATCGCTCACGCGTTCCCACTGCCCGCGCATCCAAAAGCTAGAAAGTGCAAGGTTGATCACTTGTTATTCCTGTGATGTATTACCTGTGAGTGTATCCTTACCAGGGGCGTCCAGGCGGCGCCCCTGGTAAGGACGGTTAGTTATCCAGGTGCTATTGCAGCAGGTTGATCATGTAAAAGTCGCGCACCTGGGTAATGTTTTTATAGACATACATGTCGTCAATCTGCCAGGCGCTTAGCTCGGCGTGAGGAATGGCGCCTTCGGGGTCCGGCAAATCGGTGCGGGCCATGTAATTGCCAATCGTCCTCCACGGATCAGCCCCTGGCTCGTTGATCACCCAGTTAATGAACAACTTGGCTGCGTTGGGGTGGGGGGCGCGGTTGATGATGGCCAGGTAAGCCTGCGTCTCGATGCCTATAACGGGTTTGAAGCCTTTGCATGCGTCAAAGACCAGCTCACCCTTCATGGTATCTCGATATTTTGAATAGGACGTAAAGCCCACCCCGGCTTCCTTCATGCCGGGTGACGCAAAGGCCTGTACCACCTCGTCGCCGCCAGGCTCGGGAACGGGTGAGTTTTGGGCAAACTTTTTGAGCCATAGCCAGCCGGCGTCGGGGGTATCGGCGTCCAACACGGGATCCTTGCCGTATAGTTCTTTGTAGGCGGCCGCCAGCTCGTCTTTGTGAGAAACGATAGTGGTCAAGATTGCCATAGTGCTGGCATCGGTCAGCGGATCCTCGATAAAGACCTTGCCTTTCAATTCCGGTTCGGTCAATTGCCAAAAGTTGGTGACCGGGCACCCGTTCGGGTTAAGCTCGGTGTTGTAGCCCATGACGCGAACGCCGTAACGCGCAACCAGGAGCGGGTCTCGCGCCTCTTGCGGGATCACCGACACCAGGCTATCGGGTACAAAGGTCCACACATACTGCTTGGGCAAAAACTCGGCCTTGAGGTCTGGCCCGCCGCCGGCAAAGTAGACGTCGCCCACAAACGCACCGGCTTTTTGCTCCTCGCGCACTTTGGTCACGGCGTCATCGCCGCCCAGATCGAATCCCTCGACCGTGATTTCGGGATATTTCTCCATGAACGACGCGGCCGCATCCTCGATACGAGAAGAGTTGGCGTACACCAAGACGCGGCCTTCCTTTTTAGCCGCTGCTTCGATGGCGGCCCAATCTTGCTTGGCGGGCGCGTACTTGCCCAACTCGGCCGCTTTTAGCCAAGCCTCATCCGCAGTGAGCGCAGGTTCTGGAACCGCAGTATCGGCCGGTTTGGGCGGCTCGGTCGCCGCCGGCGGTGTAGCAGCCGGCGCGGCGCAGCCGGCAATAAAGCTGACCAACAAACATAACGTCAAGAGTTTCACAAAGGTCTTCATTTCTTCCTCCTTAGTAGGATAGTTGGGAAAATGGAATCATTGACACATAGTGTTCTTGCATCTTTAAATTCTTCCCTTTTCCTCCTTTCGCCTGCAGGTATTATCCGGCAGGCTGGTCTATCAAGTTCCCACTCTCTTTGTCGTACAGGTTCAGCGTGTGTGGATCGAACGTCAGCCAGATTTTGTCATCCATCTTGATTTTGCTAATGCCCATGACCTTGACGGTGATGGCCGTGTTGCCCAAGTGGGCTACGATGGTCGAATCGGCGCCCGACGGCAAGACGGAATAGGCTGTGAATTCTATCGCTCCCGGAACGGGCTGGGTCGAGACGGCGATATCTTCCGGCCGCACGGCGACGACTACCTGTCCGCTCGCGTTACACGCATCCATCGTAACCTGGAACTGCCCCAAATCAACCGAATGGCTGCCGTTCACAACACCATCCAGCAGATTCACCTTGGGGTTGCCGATAAAATCGGCTACGAACAGGTTGGCCGGGTAGTGGTAAACGCGGTCGGGGGTGTCTAATTGCTGGAGGACGCCTTCTTTCATCACCGCAATGTTGGAAGACATGGTCAGCGCTTCCACCTGGTCGTGGGTGACGTAAATGGTGGTCGCTTTGGCAACGTGGTGCAGGCGCTTGAGTTCCACACGCATGTCCATGCGCAGGCGAGCGTCCAGGTTGGAAAGCGGTTCGTCCATCAAAAAGACCTTGGGACGATAGGCCAGCATGCGCGCCAGGGCAATGCGCTGCTGCTGCCCGCCGCTCATCTCACGCGGATAGCGGTCTTCATAGCCTTCCATTTGCACTTCGGCCAGCGATTCTTGGACCCGCTTTTTCATTTCGTCTTTGGCTAGTTTCTGGATCTCGAGCGCAAAGGTCATGTTTTGATGAACCGTCATGTGCGGCCAGAGCGCATAGTTCTGAAAGACTAACCCCAGGTCCCGCTGGCCGGCGGGCAGCGAGATGCCCTGCCGGTGAGAAAATACAAGCTTGTCGCCGATATAGATTTCGCCTCCGTCGGGGTCTTCCAGGCCGGCTACGCAGCGCAGCAAAGTTGTCTTGCCGCACCCGGAGGGACCTAACAAGGTCAAAAACATTCCTGGCTCGATGGTCAGGCTGACGTCGTTGACTGCCAGGACATTTCCAAAACGTTTGGTGAGATTCTTGATAAGGATTGTCGTTCCCATAGTTTCCTCTCTTTACATTCCCAAGCCTTTTTTAAGGCTGCCGCCTCGGAAGCGCCCGATCACAAAATTGCCAATCAAGACCAGCGTGACCAGAATCAGAATGACGGCATTCGCCATCTGGGTGTCTCCATTTTCAGTATAGCGCATGGTCTGGCTGGCCAACACCTGCGTGGAGGGCGTTACCAGAAGGATGATCAAAGATAGCTCCCGCATGGTGGTGATAAATGTCAGCAGAAAACCAGATATAAATCCGGCGCTGGTGAGCGGAAAGATGATGCGCCTAAAGCGCTGCCAGATGTTGGCGCCCGCTACCTGGCCGGCCTCTTCCAACTCTCGACCCACTTGAAGCATAGCTGAAATCCCGCTGCGAGCTGAATAGGGAATGTGTTTGGAGACCGACACCACTACCAGCAGGGCAAAGGTGCCGTACAGGGGCGGAATAGGCCCAAAAGATTTGGAGAACATTGAAATATAGACTGCGCCAAAGGCAATGCCAGGGATGACGTACGGGATAAAAGCTATCTGCTCGACGAGCTTGGCGAGCTGGGTGCCCCGCCCCTTTACGATGGCGTAGCCGAGAATCACACCCAGCAAAGCGGTGAAAAAGGCAGTCCAAAGAGACAGCCTGATCGAGTTCCAGGCGCCTTTGTAGATCATGGGATTGCGCAATACGCCTGGCGCTCCGTCGGCAATATTCTTGTCGCTCTCGCCGATCCAGTAATGCGTCGTAAGATTGCTCAGGCTGTAATCGCCTGGTCTTAGCATAAAGGTATCGTAGGCCAAAAGCCCCAGCGGAAGGACAATGACGAGTGTCTGAAAAACAATCACGATAACCGTCAGAACGCTTTTCCAGTTGCGCAGCTTGGTCTGGTGCGCCACAAAGCCTCGCCCGCCAATCGTCTCGTAACTCTTTCGCGTCCCAACCGCTTTCTGGTTAACGTAGATGGTGACCATGGCAAACAAAATTAACATGATGGCCAGCACAAAACCGTCCGCGTAATTTCCAATTCCGATGTTGGAACGAATCATGGTTGAGACAGTATAGTACTTGACTGGCACACCTAACACATTAGGCCCTCCAAAGGTGCCCATGACTTTGGAAAAGGTCATGATGAAACCTGAAAGCAGAGCCGGCAAGATGAGGGGGAAGGTGATTTTTCTCAGAATGCGCCAGCGGCTGGCGCCCATCAACTCGCCGGCTTCTTCGAGGTTGGAATCAATAGACATGAGCGCGGCAGACACGAACAAGAAAAAGAAGGTGTAATAATGCAGCGCGCTGCTGATGATGATGGGCACTGGCCCATAAGCCAGCCAATCGGGAGGGCTGTGTCCCATCAGGTACTCGAAAACCCCCGGTGAGCCGCCTCCCACCCGGTTTTTAAACATCACGGTCCAGGCCATGGCAATGGTCCAGGAGGGCATGATGTAGGGAATCGTCGCCAGGTTATTGATGAGATTTCTGGCGGCCATATCAGTGCGAATTACCAACCAGGCCAGAATCGAGCCAATGGCCATCGCAAGCAAGGTGGCTCCAATTGCAACCGTCAGCGAATGTTGCAGGGGAGCATACATCATTACCTTGCTGATCTGGCTGGCCAACATTCTGACCCAGTGAAAAGTGGTCAACTGGCCTACCACCGCATCGGGGACGTAAAGGACATCTTTTTCCTGGTAGGTCAGTGTGGTTTCAATCATGCGATAGAGCGGCACGATGATGAGGTAAATCATCAGCGCCAGCATGATCAATGCCAGAACGACTTGAGCGCTCGTCAGCCAGCGGACGAACCTTCTAAACGCAGCCAGTAGTTGAAGAGAGCGTGATTCCTGCAAGACTGTAGGGGTTGCCATATCTGTTCTCCTACGAGTGTAGAATCTTGCGACGATTCATCGGTTCATTGGAATGAAACTATCTGGAACATCCAGGTTAAAAGCGGCGCGCATGTGTTCGAGCCGGTTGAGCGCGGCCAGGCTCTCGTCTGGCCTTGCCATCGCCACGGCCAAAATGAGCGCGTTCAAAATAGACATGGGCACAGTCAGCGAATGAAACGTGGAGACGGGCCCGCGGCGGGCGGCAAGGATCACGTCCACTTTGTCTCGAAGGGCTGGCCCCAAAGTATCTGTCAGGAGAATGGCGCGGCAGCCGGTGGCGCGAGCGTGATCCAGCACGGCAAGCAGTTCGGGCCTGACAGAGTGAAAGCCGGTTGCCAGAAGCACGTCTCCGGGCTGCAAGAGCTGCAACTTTTCCAGGAGGTGGCGGCCCGATTCCGTCATGCCAATGGTAAGGATGCCGAGCCGCCTAAATCGCAACTCGGCCAGGTCGGCCAGGATGCCCGAAGGGCCGCTACCGAAAACAAAAATTCTCTGGCCACTCAGCAAAATATCCACGGCGCGGTCAAAGTCTGCCAGTTCGATGCTGCGCGCTTCGGTGAGGTACTGCACCTCCATGTCTAGCACCTTGATCAAGACGTGGCCCTGGCTGCCTGCCAGCTCGCTGAGCTTGCGCTGCAAGCGGCTGGCGGGGGTGGCCTGGACGCGAAAGAGTTCCTGGAGACTACGGCGCAGTTCGGGGAAACCATCGTAACCGATGGCCTTGGCAAAACGGACAATGGTGGCCTCACTCATACCCAAACGTTCGGCCAAATCCGCCGCGGACAAAAAAGCGGCCTCGTCGTGGCTCGCCAGCAGATAGGCGGCAATGCTCTGTTGGCTTTTGGTGAGGCGTGGAAGATGGTCTTCTAACCTTTGCCTGAAATGATTCAATTCCTCTTCCATAAAGCTCCTGGAAACGTGTGCATTTTGCAAACGTTAAAAATCATGTGGTACAAGACGCCTATGAAGGATTGTACATCAAAATATGTTAAATTGCAAGTGAAATTTCAAAATTGGCAAATTTTTAAGGTTGACTATTGGTGGGTGCCACCTCCACAAACTGCCGCTTATAGAGGTTTTTATACAGCCCACCCAATGCCAATAGCTCTTTGTGGCGTCCCTGTTCTACAATGCGGCCCTCATTTACCACGCAAATAAGATCGGCGCGGTGGATGGTGCCCAGGCGGTGCGCAATGACGATGGACGTACGCTCGCTCAGCAATCGCTGCAACGCTTCTTGGATGAGCGCCTCTGTCATCGTATCTACGCTGGCGGTAGCTTCGTCCAGGATCAAGATGCACGGATCGGCCAGCACGGCGCGAGCAATGCACACGAGCTGCCTTTGCCCAATAGAGAGATTGACGCCGCCTTCCAGGATTTCGGTATCGTACTGATCCGGCATGGCCATGATAAAGTCGTGCGCGTTTGCCAGGCGAGCGGCTTGTTCGATGGCGCTTTGGGACGCATCGGGGCGGCCAAAGCGAATGTTATCGGCGATGGCGCCGGAAAAGAGAAATGGCTCCTGGGGCACCAGTCCCGTCTGCCGCCGTAACGAGTGTTGCTTGACCCGGCGCACATCTATGCCATCAATCAACACAGCGCCGTCTGTCACGTCGTACAGGCGGGCGATCAGATTCGCAATAGACGTTTTGCCCGCGCCGGTCGGGCCTACCAATGCCACCATTTGCCCTGGCTCGATGACGAGGTTTACGTCGTGCAGCACGCGCGCGTCGCCCTGGTACGAAAAAGAGACGTGGCGCAGTTCCACTCGTCCGGCGATGGGCGGCATCTCGACCGCATCAGATTGATCCGTGACGTCGGGGCGGGTGTCGAGCAAATCCAACACCCGCTCGCCGCCCGCCATGGCGGCTTGCATGGTGGTATAAAGCTGGCTCAGTTCTTGGATCGGCTGGAAAAAGCGGGTGACGTAAGCCAGGAATGCCACGATCACACCCAGCGTCAATTCACCCCGCGCCGCCGCCAGCCCGCCGAACCATAACACAATGCCCGTTGCCAGCATGCCCAAAAACTCGACGGTGGGCAAAAAGATGAACGAGAGGAACATGGCGGCGATGTTGGCGTCCCGATTCAGGCGGTTCACCTGGTCAAAGCGCTCTTGCGAAGCGTCTTCCTGGACAAAAGCTTGAATCACCCGCATGGCCGAAATGTCTTCGGCCAGGCCGCCCACCACGGCGGCGATGCGGGTGCGCGTCTGGCGAAAGGCCACCTGGGCGCGCCGCGCAAAGAGCCACGTCGCCAGCAGCATTAACGGCAGCACGCTAAAGGCGAGCAGGGCCAGCCGCAGGCTCATCGAAAGCATCACGGCGACAATGCCGGCCAGCACCACCACGTCGTTCACCAGCGTAATCAACCCTTGCGAGAGCAGTTCGTTGATCACGGCCACGTCGTTGATGACGCGCGAGATGGTCACGCCGACGATGTGGGTGGTGTGATGCCCCAGCGACAATTCCTGCAGATGCCGGAATAGTTGCGCGCGCATAGCGGCCAGCACTTGTTGCCCCACCCACGAAAGCAAATATTGCTGGAGCGACGAGGCCAGGTAAAGGCCGACAAATGTGGCGGCGATCAACAGCGCGATGCGGGTCAGGCCGGCGGCATCGCCCTGGGCGATGTGCTGGTCAATGGCAACTTTGATGAGGTAGGGCGCCGCCAGGGTCAGCGCAGACGCGATCAGCATCAGCGCAAAAGCGGCGGCCATGCGCCGCCAATGCGGGCGCAAAAAAGCCAGCAGCCGGACGACGACGCGCCGGTCGAAAGCGCGCCCCTCTATCTCTTCGCCAAAGCTTTCCATTGCAGAGCGCGGCCCCATGCCAGCGCCGGCCGCACCAATTGAAATACTCATGACCTGCTCCGACTCTCCTGTGGCCGCAACTGGCGGTGATAAATTTCTGCATACAACCCGGAGGTGCGCAGCAGTTCGTCGTGGGTACCCCGCGCGGCGATGCGTCCTCTTTCCAGCACCAGGATCAAATTGGCCAGCCGCAGGGTGCTCAGGCGCTGGGCGATGACAAAAGACGTGCGCCCGCGCATCAAGCGCTCCAAGGCCATTTGGATCAATTGCTCGGTTTCTGTGTCCACGTTGGATGTTGCGTCGTCCAGGATGAGAAGGCGCGGATCCTTGAGCAGCGCGCGGGCGATGGTGATGCGCTGGCGTTGCCCGCCAGATAGTGTGATGCCGCGCTCGCCCACCGGCGTGTCGTAGCCGTTCGGCGTCTCAATGATGAAGGAATGTGCCTGGGCGGCCTGCGCCGCCTCGACGATGTCTGCCTCGCTCGCGCCGGGGCGGCCAAAAGCAATGTTCTCGCGGATGGTGGCGGCAAAAAGCGTCGTATCTTGCAAAACAATGCCAATCTGATCCCGCAAAGAATTTAACGTCACGCGGCGAATGTCGTGGCCGTCAATCGTGATGCGTCCGCTCGTGGGATCGTAAAAGCGCGGAATCAGGTTGATGATGGTGGATTTGCCGGAACCGGTGGCACCCAGCAAAGCAATAACCTGACCGGGCAGCGCCTCGAACGTAATATCTGTGAGCACGCGGTGGCGGCGAAAGTAGTCAAAGCAGACGTGATCCATGCGCACGTGGCCGTGCACGGGCGGCAATGGCGCGGCGTCCGGCGCGTCTTGCACTTCCGACTCGACGTCCAGGATCTCAAAGATGCGCTCGCCCGCCGCAGCCGCCTGTGTGAGCGCTGGAATGATCGTGCCAAATCGCCGCACCGGCTGCACGAGTTGCGCCAGGTAGGTGGAAAACGCCACCAGTTCCCCAAGCGTCAATTGGCCGCGGAGGACCAGCAAGCCACCGTACCAGATGACGAATACTACGCCAGCGTTGGCAATCAAATCAATCAAGGGGGTGTTAAAGGCTTGCAGGCGAGCGGAGCGGGCCGAAAGCTCAAACCAGCGATCATTTTCGCGGTCAAAGCGGGCCGTCTCGGCGTCTTCTTGGGCAAACGCCTTGACGACGCGCGCGCCGCGCAGATTTTGTTCCAGCCGCGTGGTCAACACGGCCAACTGCTGTTGAATGGCCAGCGAGAGCGGGCGAAGCTGGCGGCCAAAGTGAAACGCGCGCCATCCAAGCAGCGGCATCGTAGAGAGGGCCAGCAGCGCCAGGCGAGGATTCATCCACCCCAACGTGGCCGCGGTGCCGAGCAGCAAGACGGCGCCGTCCGCCAGGCGCAAGAAAGCGCGTCCCGTCACAAATCGAATGCGCTCCACGTCTTGCACGGCGCGGGAAAGAAGTTGTCCCGTCTCGGTGCGGTCGTGATAAGAAAAGGAAAGCTCGGCGAGTTTGCGGTGCAGGGCGTTGCGCAGGTCATACGCTACGCTCTGAGAAGCGGTTTCTGTCCACTGTCCTTGCACAAAGGTTAATACACTCTTGATGACGGTCAATCCCAGCAGAGCCAACACGGACCATCTCAGCAAGTGGGTCTCCTGCCCGCCAATGCCTCGATCCACAATCCAGCGGATGAATTGTGGAATGGCCAGCGCCAACGCGTTAATGCCCAGCAAGGCAAGGTAGGCGCTGGCTGTTTGCTGCCAGTAGGGCCGCAAATAGCCGAGACAGCGCGCCAGGATGCGCCTGGTATTTGGTTCGCGTTGGGGAAGGGGGGACATGTGATTATCTATGCCCAGCATCTCCCAATTTTGCATCTTGACAAAAGTCGCAAGCTATTATATACTGTTTTGCACACGTTTGCAAATTCTTGAAAATGTAAAAACCAACGATTGCACACGTTTGTAATCACTAGTGTCAACTTAAGCACGGTGAGCTTGTCGAACCGTGCTTGCGAGGCATCCTTCGACAAGCTCAGGATGCCTAAAGTTGACACCAATGGTTTGTAATATGACAAAGAGCACCAGAATATCCATCATAGATATTGCGCAAGCCGCCGGCGTCTCCCACTCAACTGTCTCCCGTGCTTTGAGTGATAGCCCCCTTGTCAAGGCCGCCACGAAAACGCGCATCCAGCAACTGGCTCGCGAGATGGGCTACTCGCCAGACGCCTGGGCGCGTAGCCTGGTTATGGGGCGCACCCAAACTATCGGTGTGGTCGTGACTACTATCGCCGATCCGTTCATCGCTGACGTCATCCAGGGCATCGAGAGTACCGCCTACGAACATGGCTATACCATCATCCTCGCCACTTCCAATTCTGACCCTGCCCGCGAGATGGCGGCGGTGGACATGCTGAAATCCAAGCGCGTGGATGGCGTGATTGTCACTTCTTCGCGTGTTGGCTCTCTGTACCAGGGCTACCTGGAGCGGATTGGCGTGCCGGTGGTGATCCTCAATAATCACAGTGAGCAGAGTGGCCGCTATACCTTTTCTGTAACAGTAGATAACGAGCACGGCGGGCACCTGGCAACACAGCACCTCATCCAACTGGGCCATCGCCGTATTGCTCACATTACAGGCCCGGCGGGGCACAGTTCCAGCGAGGGGCGGCTGGCCGGCTATCGCCAGGCATTGATGGAAGCCGGCATAACGTTTGACCCGGCCCTGGTCGCGCCAGGCGCAGGGCGCACCGAGGCGGGCGAGCATGGGCTGGCGATGTTCGTGGCATTGGCCCAGCCGCCCAGCGCTGTCTTTTGTTACAACGATGTGACCGCCATCGGTGTGCTGCACGCGGCGCAGAAATCCGGCCTGGTAATTCCGCGCGATTTGGCCGTAGTTGGCTTTGACGACATATCCTTTGCGTCCTTTGTTCATCCGCCATTGACAACGGTGGCGCAACCCAAGTTTGAAATGGGGCAGCAAGCCATGCAGATGGCGTTAGCCTTGATGGCGGCGCAAGCTCCCGTCTCGGATATCATCGTCAAAGGGCAACTGATTGTGCGCGAATCGTCGGGAGCGTCCGGCTCGCATCAAGACAAGAACGTGGTTGATTCCAATCAGACCATTTAAAATTGAAGGAGAAAACATGGACAAGATGAAGGCGCTCGTATTCAAAGAGGTGGGCAAGCTGGTGCCGGAGGAAATACCCATCCCCCACGTCAAGGACCCGGACGACGTATTGCTCAAAGTAAGAGCCGTCGGCATTTGCGGCTCGGACGTCAAAATCCTCGAAGGCAAACATCACTTTAAACCCAACACGGTGCTGGGCCACGAGTTTTGCGGCGAGGTCGTCGAAGTGGGTTCGCACGTTCATTATGTCAAGTTAGGCGACCGCGTGGCGATTGACAATAATATCCGCTGCGGTTTTTGCTCGTTCTGCCGCATGGGGCTGACCAGCCAGTGCGTCGAGATCAAAACCAGCGCGTTGGGCGTGATGCGCGACGGCGGCTATGCCGAGTACTGCCTGGTGCCGGAAAAGCAGTGTTATGTGCTGCCGGACGAGATTGACGATATCTTGGGCACGCAGGTCGAGACCCTGGCGACGGTCGTCAACGGGATGAACACGCTGCTCATGCTGCCCTACGATTACGTGCTGGTGCTTGGCTTTGGCCCGATTGGTTACCTGTTTGCTCAATTCGCCAAAAATATCGCGGCCAAGGTCGCCGTGACCGAGATTGATCCGTTCCGCATCGGCGTGGCCAGGGAATGTGGGCTGACGGTATGGAATCCGAACGAAGACGACATTGAAGCCAAAATTACTGACTTTACCCACGGGCGCAAGGCCGACATTGTTATCGAGGCTACGGGCAACGCGCTGGAGACGGCGCTCAAGTGCGTGACGCCCGGCGGCAAGGTGCTGCCCTTTGGTATGGATTCCAGCATTCGCGCGACGGTGGTGCCCAACGAGATTACGCGCTGGGCCACCAAGATTCTGGGGCTGTACCTGGGCCAGAACACGATGGTGCCTTCGATTCGGATTTTCCAGGAAAATCGCCTCAATATGAAATCGTTCTTTACCAAGGTCATCTCGCTGGAACAAGGTATTGGCGCGTTTGACGATCTGGGCCTGGATCTGGCCACTTTGACGCATCATCCCAAGCGCGCGATGAAAATCGTCATGAAGGTGTAATCTGGGCTTTTTCGGACACGGATGAACACCGATGGACACGGATAAAAGAATCCGTGTTCATCCGTGAAACCCGTGTCCCCATCCGAGGTAAATATGAAAGAACAAGTCAACATCGCTGTGATTGGGACTGGCCGCATGGGTAGCGTGCACACGCGCAACCTGGCGCGCCACATTCCGGGGGCGAACCTGGTAGCCGTGTGCGACATCCGCCTGGAGGTGGCGCAAGCTGTGGCCGACGAGCTGGGTATCCGGCGTGTCGTTCGGGACTATCACGAGCTTTTGGCAGACAAGGATATTGAAGCGATCCTCATCGCTACCAGCACCGATACGCACGCCTTCATCATCAAGGACGTGGCCGCGGCCGGCAAGCATATCTTTTGCGAAAAACCGCTGGCGCTCGACCTGCCCAGCATTGACGACGCGCTGGCGGCGGTGGACGAGGCGGGCGTCAAGCTGCAAGTCGGGTTCAATCGCCGCTTTGACAAAAGCTTTCGGCGCGTGCGCGAAATTGTCGCGTCGGGCGAGATTGGCCGGCCATGCGTCCTGCGCATCACCAACCGCGACCCCGCGCCGCCGTCCCTCGAATACGCCAGGGCTTCGGGCGGCATGTTCCTGGATATGACGATCCACGACTTTGACATGGCCCGCTACCAGATCGGCGAGGTGGAAGAGGTGTACGCCGTGGGCAATGTGCTGGTTGCGCCGGAGCTGGCTGAGGCGAACGACGTAGACACCGATGTCGTCACGCTGCGCTTTGCCAATGGAGCGCTGGGCGTGATTGACAATAGCCGCCAGGCTGTCTACGGCTATGATCAGCGCCTGGAGGTGTTTTGCTCGGCGGGCGTGGCCATGGCCGGCAACGAGGCGGAAAACACCGTCGTCAAGGGCGCTGCGGCAGGCTTTCACTCGGCCAGGCCGCCCTACTTTTTCATGCAGCGCTATGCGCCGTGCTACGTGGACGAGGTGCGCGAGTTTATTGAATGTGTCGCAAGTGACAAGACGCCGCCTGTCACAGGCCGGGATGGGCGGCTGGCGGTGGTGATGGGCTATGCCGCGACCAAATCTTGCCGGGAAAACCGGCCTGTCCGTTTGAGTGAGGTGGCGGCAGGATGAAACTGGGCTTTCACAGCGCCACGACTAAAACGAGCGATCTCCAAACAGACGTTCAAGCCGCGGCCCGCGCCGGGTTCAAATCGCTCGAATTGTGGGCGGACAAGGTGGATTGTTATCTTGCGCACCATTCGTTAGCCGACCTCAGAGCGCTTCTGGCGGATGAGGGCCTTGCTCCGCTGGCGCTCAACTCGATCGAGTTCATCGCGTTCCGCGGCGACGAGACCAGCCTGGTCCAATCGCGCTGCCGCCAGATGTGCCAGATTGCCCGGGCCATTGGTTGTCCAACGCTTGTGGTGGTGCCCAGCCCCACGCCTGACCGAACCACGCGGTGGCCCGACGTTGTGGCCGAGCACGTCAAGGTGCTGCGCGATCTGAGCGACATCGCGGGCGGGTACGGCGTCAGGCTGGCTTTTGAGTTTTTGGGCTTTGGCTGGTGCTCTGTGCGGACGCCGCGCGCGGCTTACGAGATTGTCTGCAAGACCGGGCGTGACAATGTTGGCATGGTCATTGACGCCGCCCACTTTTACGGCGGCGGCGGGCTGCTGGCGGAAATTGGCCAGCTTGACCCCAACCGCATCTATGCCTTTCATCTGGACGATCTCGAGGACGGCCCGAAGGAAGCCATCACAGACGCCGCCCGGCTGATGCCGGGTTTGGGCGTTGTGCCGCTGGGCGACATTTGCGCGCAACTGAGGCACATTGGCTACGATGGCCCGTGCTCAATCGAGTTGTTCCGCCCTGAATACTGGGAGTGGGATCCAAATCAAGTCGCCCTCCAGGCGCGCGAGGCCGCGCTGAGAGTGCTGTCTCCATATTTCAAAATAGAATAAGACGATAATACCAGGAGTAAAGAATGTCAATTGATGTAATTCCCAAGGGGCTGTTGCCCACCGATCAACCCGACCTCTTTTTCGAAGATAATACTGTGGGTCGTTTAAAGAAAGAGGTCTGGGATGCTACAGACGAGCAAATTGACGCTATTCTGGCCGAGTATGGCATCCCCTCGCCCGTCGAGTGGGCCAAACCCGGCTCGTACATTCAGACCACGGTGCGCCACCAGGTGGAGGCCAACCGCAAAAAAAATGACGTGGTCTTTATTCCCGTCGGCTGCACCGAGCTGCACGGCCAGCACACCGTCAGCGCGATGGACACGCTGTTCGTCAGCGCCATCTGCGAAGGCGTGCGGCGCTACACGGCCAGGCGCGGCGCGCCGGTCAACCTGGCGCTGCCGCCGCTGATGTACGGCGGCCACCCTTATCACCACATGGGCATGCCGGGCACGGTCATTGTCCGCGAGCACGTTGTGCGCGAGATGATGATTGACGTGATGCTGGGGCTGTGGAACGACGGCTTTCGCAAGCAGCTCATTGTCAACAACCATGGCCAACTGTGGATGCTGGAATCGGCGGTGCAAGAGTTTCAAAAGCGATACCAGCTTCCGGGCATTTTCCGGGTGATTGACTGGCATCGCGGCGTGCGCGAGTTCTTTCGCACCGACGAGCGGGGTGGGGGGCTTTCCACCAATTTTGTCCACGCCGACGAGTCCGAGACTTCGCTGGGGCTATTGCTCTTTCCCGAGATGGTGGATATGAACTATGCCGTAGACACCGAGGGCAAGAGCTATTTGCCAGATGGTCACTTTGACAAATCGGTAGACCCGTTTGGCCGCCCCAGCCGCTGGTCTGAAGGCGAGGGCCACTTTGCCATCGAGATCGCAGCCACGCCGGAAGGCGTGGTGGGTCACGCCAAGGCCGGTTCGGCGCACAAGGCCAAGCGCCCGATGGCGGCGATATTAAAGTACCTGACGCTGTGGCACGACCAGGTGCTCCAAACCTTCCCTGCCGGCACAGTGCCGCCAGTGGAAGAGGTGACGCTGCGCAGCGCGGCCGAGATGGAACCCTTTTTGCGCGAGCCGCTCAGCCCGGGGTGGAAACCGGTGTACGCGCTCCCGCGTATCGGCCAGGGCACAGAAGTCTAGGTTGAGAAGGAGTAATACATGAAGGGCAAAATGCAAGGTGTGACGCTGGTGGCGGATTGGGATCCCAAGCCAGGTTTCAAGCTGGGCGCCAAAGATATCGAGGGCCTCCAAACCTATCTGGGCAGCCAGGTGTGGAGAAATCCCCGGCTCGAGATCAGGGAATACGACATTCCTACCCCAGGGCCAGACGAGGTATTGTTAGAGGTCAAAGCCTGCGGCATCTGCGGATCAGACGTTCACATGGCACAGGCGGATCCGGATGGATATATCTTTTATCCGGGACTGACTGGCTTTCCGAGCATTCTGGGGCACGAGTTCTCTGGCGTCGTCGTAGAAGCTGGCAAGTATGCTTTTGACAAACGCACCAACAAACCTTTTAAGGGCGGCGAACGGGTGACATCGGAAGAAATGCTGTGGTGTGGGCACTGCCGCCCATGCGCCGATGGGTACCCCAATCATTGTGAGCGGCTGGACGAAGTGGGCTTTAACGTCAACGGCGCGTATGCCAAATATCTGGTTTTGCCGTCTCGAACCGTTTGGAGCCTGGAGCCACTGGCAGGCGTTTACAAAGGCGATGATATTTTCGTGGCCGGCAGCCTGGTGGAGCCTACCTCCGTAGCCTATAATGCCGTGATCGAGCGGGGCGGCGGTATCCGTCCGGGGGATCGGGTCGTTATCTTGGGCGGCGGGCCGATTGGGTTGGCCGCCTGCGCCATTCTCAAGCGGGCCGGGGCTTCAAAGGTCATTATATCCGAGCCTCAAGAGGAACGCACCAGGCTGGCGCTGCAAATGGGCGCCGATTATGCCATCAACCCGCTCCAGGAAGACTTTGCGGACCGCGTTTTGGAACTGACCGAGGGTATGGGGGCCGATCTCTTTATGGAAGCGACCGGGCTGCCGACGCTTGTTTATCCGGGTATCGAGCGCGTCATCTGGGAAGGTCGGGCATTGAACAGCACGGTGGTGGTGACGGCGCGCGCGGAAGCCAAAATGCCCGTGACCGGCGAAGTGCTGCAAGTGCGGCGAGCGCGCATCATTGGCGCCCAGGGCCATTCCGGGCACGGCAACTTTCCGCGCGTGATTGACTGCATGGCCGCCGGCATGGATATGACGTGCATGAGCACCAAAAAGATCAGCCTGGAAGAATTGCCCGAAAATATTATCCGGTTGCAAACGGACCGGAAGGAATGTAAGGTCACATACGTGGCTCGTTGATGAAACTCTCGATTGTCCTTTCCACTCAACCCGCGCAATTCCAGGCGGCAACCTTCAAGGGCGACCTGGAGACGAACCTGGCGCGCATCGCGGCGTTGGGCTATGACGGCGTTGAACTGGCGATCCGCAATCCAGGGCTGGTGGATGTTGGTGCGCTGGAATGCCTGGTGCGCAAGCACAACTTGAGTGTGCCTGCTATTGGCACAGGTCAGGCCTGGGGCGAAGAGGGTCTCTCGTTCACCGATCCCGATTCGTCTGTGCGGCGCGCGGCTATCGAACGCATCAAGAGCCATGTGCCTGCCGCAGTTCACCTTAATGCCGGGCGCCCCGCCGTCACCACCACCCCCATCATCATCATCGGGCTGGTGCGCGGCATTGTCAAACCGGGCGTGGATCACGCGCAGGCGATGGCGTGGCTGGTGGAGGCTTTGCAAGAATGTTGCGCCGCCGCCCCGGCCGGCGCACGCCTGGCGCTGGAACCCATCAACCGCTACGAAACCACGCTCGTCAACAATGTGACGCAAGGGTTAGATTTGATCGAGCGCGTGGGCGCGGATAATTTTGGATTGCTGCTGGATACTTTTCACATGAACATCGAAGAGCCATCCATCGAAGATAGTATCCGGCAGGCAGGCCGCCACATCTTGCACTTTCACGTGGCCGACTCAAACCGCTGGCATCCCGGCGCGGGCCACCTGGATTTCCGCGCGCTGCTGGAGATGCTTGCCCAGACGGGCTACCAGGGCTTTGTCTCCGGCGAGTTTATGCCGCTACCCGATGCACCAACTGCCGCCCGGCGGGCCATTGAGCATCTGCGCGCCGTTCAAGCCGCGATGGTGGTTGGCAAGTAGGCAAACAAGCAATCGCTTTGCATACAAAAGCGCCTCGCAGGTCAACACTTGCGGGGCGCTTGATTTATTGCCCGCACAGGCTGCGGGTGTGTCTTGACTCTACTCAATTCCCAGGTATACTTTTAGATGGGACAGCGGGCCGTTGGGTGACGCATTGTTGAACTTGGACAACTTTTTCAAATAGCTGCTTTTCTGGCAAAGAGATTTCATCACCAAGGAGGCTTATGATAAACAAGGAAATCCGCAATGTTGGTTTGTTCGCCCTGATTTGCTTTCTATTCTCGTGGCCCATTTTCTTTGCAGTGGATGCGTGGGCTGTCCCAATGTTTGTACGGCAAGACAACCTGGCAGCGGCGAGATTGACCCTGGTCTTTGGGCATCTGCTGGGCATGTTGGGGCCGGCATGTGCTGCTTGGGTCATGTGTCGCGTGTTGGGTAAAGGAGTGTTGCCGGCCTGGCGCTGGAGCCGCCCCAAGTATTACCTGTGGGGGGTTATAGCGGCTCTCGCGTTGTGGACTTTGCCCGGCGTCATTGGCCTTGCCTTGGGCGATACCATTGATGCGCCGATTGAGACGCACGTTTGGATCATGATCGGCGCCATGGTGTTGGGTGGTTGGTTGGCGGGAATGGGAGAAGAGATAGGCTGGTGCGCCTACGCCCTGCCGTACCTTTCACCCAAGATCGGCCGCGCGCGCGCAGTCATTGTTTCGGGCGTCATTCGCGGGCTGTGGCACTGGCCTGTGTTAATGGGGGGCGTCATAGCCCAGGTGGCTGCCGGCGAAAAAACCTGGACACAGCTCCTGGTGCTTTCGGTGGTGGTGGCTTTCCAGTTGGCGCTCAGCAATGTCTTTTTTGGAGCCGTGTTTGGCTGGATTTGGTATCGCACGGAAAGCATGCCCCTGGTCGGGTGGCTGCATCAATGGTACGATTTGGCCCGAGACACGACCATCTTGTTGCTGGTTGGATATGGAAGTACGTTGTGGGCCACTACGATAACCGGGATTATCTTTACCGGGTTTGGCTGCTGGCTGCTGATTCGCGTGGGGCGAGAAGAAGGAACGAGCGCCAATACATTCTTCAAGCCCGTACAAAAGGATTAACGATATGAGTGACCGAAAAATCGCTATAGAACGAAATAAAAAAATTGCTCTCGTGGCGCACGACAACCAGAAACAGGCCCTGGTAGAGTGGGCCAGGTACAACCACGATCTCTTGGCGCACCACAAGGTGTACGCCACCGGCACCACCGGCCGGCTGCTGGAACGCGAGCTGGGCTTTGAAATCGTCAAGCTCCAAAGCGGGCCGCTGGGCGGCGATCAACAAATTGGCGCCAAGATTGTAGAAGGCGAGATTGATTTTCTAATCTTTTTCTGGGACCCGCTCGAACCGCAGCCCCACGACCCCGACGTCAAGGCGCTCTTGCGGATGGCGGTGGTGTGGAATATTCCGATTGCTTGCAATCGGGCCTCGGCTGATTTCATCATCTCCTCACCGTTGATGGATGCGGAATATGATCGCCTGGTGCCCGATTACGAGGAGCATCGCATTCGCAAGATCGCCCAGGGCGAACAAGCGGATCGGGGCTTTGCCCCAAAACGTCCTGCGGATAGCTTGTGAGGGCAAGTTAGCGGCGGGAGGCCGCGCTATGACGATTACGTTTGATCAAGCCCGGGCCCAAATTGTTCAACTGGTCAGGCACTTTGACCTCAACCTGTACCGCGCGCCCGATTACAAAGAGGCTCACGCCCGACAGGATTTTATTGACCCCATGTTTATCGCCTTGGGGTGGGACGTGCACAACGTCCAACACGCCGCGCCCCATTACCGCGAAGTAGTGGTGGAAGCTTCGCTCGACGTGGAGGGCAGTCGCAAAGCGCCCGATTACGCCTTTCGCGTGGGCAGAGAAACCAAATTTTTTACCGAGGCCAAAAAGCCCGGCGTCTCGATCAGAACCAGCGCCGGGGCGGCGTATCAATTGCGCCGCTATGCCTGGAGTCTCAAGCTGCCGCTGTCGCTGCTCACCGATTTTGAAGAGCTGGCCGTGTACGATTGCCGGACGCGCCCCTCTGAGAAAGACAAGGCCACCACCGGACGCATTCAACTTTATACATATCAAGAGTACCCTGATCGCTGGCGCGAGCTATGGGACGTGTTTTCGCGCGAGGCGGCGCTGTCGGGCGCGTTCGATCAATTTGCCCAGACCAGCCAGGGCAAGCGCGGTGCCAGCGCCGTAGACGCCGAGTTCCTCAAAGAAGTAGAAGCCTGGCGCGACGCGCTGGCCCGCAACGTGGCCCTGCGCAACCCGCGCCTGACGGTGGACGAACTCAACGACGCCGTGCAGCGCACGATTGACCGCATCATCTTTTTGCGCATGGCCGAAGATCGCGGCATGGAAGAGTACGAACAATTGCGCCGGCTGGCTTACGGGGGCGAGGGCATGTACGCTGGCCTGATTGACTTGTGCCGCAAGGCCGATGCGCGCTACAACTCGGGGCTGTTTGATTTTGGCGCGGACAAGCTCACGCCGGCCTTGACCGTTGACGACAAGACGCTCAAGCCTATCCTGTCTAATCTCTACTTTCCCGCCTCGCCTTACGAGTTCAGCGTGCTGCCCACCGAAATCCTGGGCAACGTGTACGAGCAATTCCTGGGCAAAGTCATCCGCCTGACGCCCGCCCACCAGGCCAAGGTGGAAGAAAAGCCCGCGGTGCGCAAAGCCGGCGGTGTGTATTACACCCCCACCTACATCGTCGAATACATTGTAAGAAACACGGTGGGCAAGTTGGTCGAGGGCAAAAGCCCGAAACAACTGGAAGCGTTTCGCGTGCTGGATATGGCGTGCGGCTCTGGCTCATTCTTGCTGGGCGCGTACCAATATCTGTTGGACTATTACGCGCAATGGTACGCGAGGGAGATAGAGACTGGCGATAGGGACAGGACGCTAAACGGAATACGCCATACGTCATACGAGACCAAACTCTATCGGACCTCCGACGGCGCCTGGCGCCTCACCACCGCCGAAAAAAAGCGCATCCTCACCGCGCACATCTTTGGCGTGGATATTGACCGGCAGGCGGTGGAAGTGACCAAGCTCTCACTCTTGCTCAAGGTGCTGGAGGGCGAAAGCGACGAGACGCTGGGCAAGCAACTGGCGCTGTTCCAGGAGCGCGCCTTGCCCAACCTCGACCGGAATATCAAGTGCGGCAACAGCCTGATCGGGCCGGACTATTTCACCGGCCAACTGTTGCCCGACGCGGATGAATTGCGCCGCGTCAACCCCTTCGATTGGGAGCGCGAGTTCCCCGCTGCGATGAAGGCGGGCGGCCCTTCGGCACTCCCCCCTTGGGTCGCAGGGCAGGGCTTTGATTGCATTATCGGGAACCCGCCCTACATCCGCATCCAAACGATGAAAGAGTGGGCGCCGCTGGAAGTGGAAGCCTACAAGCAACTCTATACCGCCGCCAGCAAAGGCAACTATGACATCTACGTGGTCTTTGTCGAGCGCGGATTGAGCCTGCTGAATGAGCGTGGACGATTGGGCTTTATTTTGCCGCACAAGTTTTTCAATGCGCAATATGGCCAGCCGGTGCGCGAGCTGCTGGCAAAGGGCAGGCACCTGGCGCACATTGTTCACTTTGGCGATCAGCAAGTGTTTGCCGGGGCCACCACCTACACCAGCTTGATGTTCCTGGACAAAGCGGGCAGAGATGAATGTGAGTATGTGAAAGTGGATGACCTGGCCGCGTGGCGCGCGAACCAGACCTTTGAGGTCTCCAAAGACCTCAAAGGTCTGGCCCATGGCATCATTCCCGCCTCCAGCATCACTGCCGCCGAGTGGAATTTTAGTGTGGGCCACGGCGCGGGCTTGTTCGAGCGCCTGAGCCGGATGCCGGTGAAGCTGGGCGATGTGGCAGCAAGAATGGCGCAAGGTATTCGTACCAGTGCTAACGAGGTCTACGTTTTAGATCTTGTTTCAGTCAGCGGCAATCTGATAACTGCTCATTCCAAGCAGTTGGATCAAGATGTCAAACTCGAACGTAAGGCGCTATCATTATTCTTGCAAGGGCGGGAAATCAAGCCTTATCGGGTTCTACCCTCTGGAAAAATGATTATCATTCCGTATTGTATTGAGAACGGGCGCACGATACTGATCTCTGAAAAAGAGTTGAGAGACAAATTTCCAAAGATGTTTGCATACCTTTCAGAAAACAAAACCTACCTAGAAAACCGCGAACGAGGAAGGATGCGTGGAGCAAATTGGTATGCCTATGTCTATCCAAAGAATATTGATGTCATGGCCGCTAGCAAGATTCTGGTTCCTGATATTGCAGACCGTGCATCTTTCGCACTCGATGAAACCGGTGAATATGCTTTCACAAGTGGTTATGGCATTATTTTGAAAAGCGATGTGAGCGAGTCACCCAAGTATGTCTTGGGATTGCTGAATAGCAAGGTCTTGGATTTCTACCTCAAACGCATTAGTACAACAATGCGCGGTGGATTCTTTCGGTACTTTACTCAATTTATCGAACAACTCCCCATTCGTCCCATCGTTTTTTCCGACCCCGCCGACGCCGCCCGCCACGAGCGGATGGTGACGCTGGTGGAGCAAATGCTGGAATTGCACAAGCGCCAGGCGGCCGCCTCTCAAGCCGACCGCGAACTCTATCAACGCCAGATAGATGCCACCGACCGCGAGATTGACAAGTTGGTGTACGGGCTATACAATTTGACTGCTGAGGACATTCGCATCATTGAAGGGGATACTTCCTGATGAGAAGAAGAATGAAGGATTATCACGTAAACATTTTCTATAGCCAGGAAGATGAGGGATATATTGCCGACATTCCCGACTTGCCAATGTGTTCCGCATTTGGCGCAACGCCTATGGAGGCGCTTGAGCAAGTCGAGGCTGCCAAAGATGATTTGAAACAGTTAAAATTTCACCTTGATGACGCACCTGTCGAGATGTGGCTAACCCGGCTCCGTGAAATAGCCAAGCTTGATCTGCCGCTAGCCCGGCAAGAAGCACTATTACGCTTGATTTGGCAAGAAGCGTATTTACCTCGGCAAGGGCTAGTCGCCAGCGTGGCGACCCTGCTGGGGCGGGATTGCTTTGGCTCGAATTGGCAGGTCACTTTTAGACACGATATGGCCTCGGTGCGTCAGGCGCTAGTTGAAGCTGGTCACCGGCTGGCTTACTCTCGTGAGCACGGCGGATATTACATTGAGGGACGTCCTCTGCTGGATGAGCAATTACAACGACTCATTGCCGGCGCCGTCGCCGAAGTTGACCCCAGACAAATTGCTATTTACCGGCAACTCAGCCCTGCGCAAAGAATATGGCAACTAGCCCATCTTTCCGATTGGCTGCGCCAGGCTAACGAGCGCCGCTTGCATCGTGAAAGGACTGGCCAAAAATGATAACCCGGTCGCAACCATCATCACAAATGGGCTTGATTGACTTTGCCCGCTTGGTGATTGACGCTCTTGAAGCATCTGGCGCCGAATATATGCTTGGGGGCGCTTTGGCAGTGGCAGCCTGGGCCGAAGCTCGCTCTACGCAAGATGTGGATATTGTCGTGAGCGTTTCCCTCGAACGAATAAAACGTCTCTCTGAAGAGCTTGAAAAACGGGATATGTTGGTGCCGGTAGAAATCATGCTCGACACCTTTTTAGAGGATCAGGGCGACTTGCCCATCAATGCTATTCACCTTTACACTGGCTACAAGGCGGAACTTTTTATGCTTCGCCCTGGCAATCAACACCGCGCGGCAGCATTTGCCCGGCGCAAGTTGGTAGACCTGGGACCGCCGTTGGGTGAAGTATATGTTCACGCTCCCGAAGACTTGATTCTATACAAGCTCCACTACTTCAGATTGAGCCAGCAACCCAAGCACGTGCGTGATATCACCAGTATTGTGCTGGCTATCGGTAATGAGCTTGACATGGCTTACATCACAACTTGGGCGCACCGCCTGGGCCTGGCGACGCTGTGGGCCGAGATGCAGCGGCAGGCGCAAGCTCGCGCTTCTTGAATGTGTGTAACCACTGCAATAAAGACGTGTGATTAGTTTTTTGTGTTATGATGGGGTTGTTGCAGACGGCAACGTCGGCTTTACAAAATCTGATCAATCTTTATATGGAGGAAGCATGGACAAGAAAACCACTGCGATTATTGTGACTGTAGCCGCCATGGTACTGTGCGGCTGCCCCGGGCTGCTAAGTTTGTGTGGAGGGGGCATGTTCGCGCTGATCAGTTTTATACCCGGCGCGGACATTGACGTTTTTGGCAGCAGCGACCCTCAATCGGCGCTAACTTTTGGCGTCAGCGGCGTGTGCGCGGGCCTGGTGTGTGTGGCGATTGCGGCGGT
This sequence comes from uncultured Anaerolineae bacterium, assembly GCA_964651475.1. Taxonomy (GTDB): domain Bacteria; phylum Chloroflexota; class Anaerolineae; order Fen-1058; family Fen-1058; genus JBGSMF01. The sequence goes on from CAZYXV010000011.1 coordinate 114,356, forward strand.
GGCCATTTACCTGGTGTGGCGCCGTAACGCAACCTCGCCCCAATAACCCGATGACCCGCACACCACAAGAACTCGTCGAACAGTACGTGCGAGCGGCAAACGCCCGAGACTGGCAGGCCTTTGCCGCACTATTGCACGAGGACATTATTTACGAGATTCCCCAACTAGATTTTTGGCCTGCCTCCTACGAACCGCCCGTTCGCCAATCGCCATTTGTCGAGAGATATTGAGTGTAGGCAAAGTAATGGCGCGCCGTGCGCGTGATGTAAGGCGTTAAGCGCAATGGCAATGCCGGTCATATTGTCTTTTGCTCACACTCGAATCCTTTCTAGATGGCAATTTACTGGGCAGTATCGCAAATCTTGTGTAATTTGCCGGTTCGCCCGCAGTTCAACCTGTCTGCCGCCAGGCAGGCTGCGGGCGGAACGAATTTACACACAACTCGACATACCGCCATTTACTGCGAGTGATTGAATGTGAACAAGCCTACTGGTAGAAGGACCGTTAGGCTATTGATGACCTTGGCGCTTTTTTCAGTGCTGATCGGTGCGCTCTCAGGTGTGATCGAATCAGCGGTTCGCGACAATTGGTGGGGAATAGGGATCTTTTGGATGGTTGGTGGAACAGTGCTTGCAGCGGTTTTAGTTGCCATTGATGTGAACGAGCGCATCAAGATCAGTGGTGATGATTGGCATTATGGAGTGATAGTGGCGACGATTGCTGGTGCACTGCTAGGGGGAGCAAGTGGACATTCGTGGGGTGAGTTTTTTAACTGGATAATAGTTGTTAGAACGATTAGCTTGGTATTTCTTGGGGCAGTTACTGGGGCGGTCGTTGAGATAATGATACATCATATCGGAAAACGTAACATATCAGGTGAAATAATCCCGATGAGCAAATTTATCTGGGTAATTGTCATTGGAGTGATTGTAGCATCCATCTTTCATGTTGGTTTGGAAACGATCATACTGATTACCCAAAAAATGGTCGGATGAAAGTAAGTGATGGTAAGGCTGGCGTTCTGCGCTGCAGTTGGGCAGAGGGGCAAAACAATGACTTTAAAAACCCAAATTATACTCACCCGGACGATCCTTGCGTCACCGGCGCGGGTTTATGCTGCCTTTACCCGCGCGGAAGACTGGTGTGAATGGTGCTGTGAGAAAGCCGAGTCCGACGCCCGCATTGGGGGAAAGCTGCACATTTACACCGAAGGGTACAACGCCTACGGTGAATTCACGGAACTGGAACAAGATAAAACGATTACATTCACCTGGAATGGAGACAGAGAGCCGCCCACGCTTATTCACGTCTCGTTAGACGGGCATGAGAATAGCACCGTTATGACCTTCCGGGTTACAGGTCTGTGCTCTGAGCAAGACTGGGCAGGCATTGCCGATTCCTTGGAACGCATTTGGGGACGGGTTTTGAACAACTTGAAGACTGTGCTGGAAACGTAGGACGAACGAAAGCAATGTCTCGGGCTAACACCGAAACGGCAGCGCCTTGGTGGAATTGGCTCTACCCAGTCAGCGGATTGGCCGCCCTGGCATTGGGGGTGTTATTCCTGCTGGGGATGATGGGTCTGGTCGCCGCGGGTCCTGGCCCCATAACCAGCTGGCTCTCGTCATTTCAGAACAACTGGCTCGTCGTGCTCTTTAAACTAAATGCTGGGTTCGAGGGGGTTCAATTCGATCTGTTGTATGGGCTAAATCCCCTGGATATTACCATCTTGTCCCTCGTAGCCACAATGTACCTCGGCCTTTATGCCGCGCTCAAGCCAACCAGTAGAGTGTGGTCCACGATTGCTGCCGTTATGCCGTTCCTGGGAATAGCGCTCTTTGTGGCGACGAAAATCGCAGGCCGCAGCGGGGTGATGGGTGCGGGGCTGGTCATCTCGTGCGTCATGCTGCGGAGCAATCTCTTTGGCAAGGTCATTGCTTGTGTGGGCATTCTGGCCAGCGTGTTCCTGTTGGCAGGCGATTTTGGCACGGCGCCTAACTCTCACTCGGACATTATTGCCATCCTCATTGGCATTGGGTATGTGTTTTTGATGACGTGGTTTTTCCTGGTCGGCCAAAGGCTCTTCCAGCTAAGGTACCGCTCCTCAAAAGAAGAGGTGAGACATGCAAACTGAACTAACCCAACCGGGTCCCCTGTTAGACGCGCAAGGCCGCCTGGCGCAGATAGGCTGGGCGCGGCAGCCGCTGCTCGATTGCAACCTGGAAAACGCCCACTTTTACGCGCTGCGATACTTGCAGCGCTTTCGGATTAAACGGTGGGACTATTACGCCGTCTTTACCCCGCGCCGCTTTTTTTCCGCTACCGTCGCCGATCTTGGATATGCTGGAAACGTATTTGTTTATACACTGGATTTCACCAGCGGCGACTTGTATGAAGAGGGGCTGGTCATCCCCTTGGGGCGCGGTATGTGTTTGCCGCGTAACAGTCTTTCGGGTGAGACTAGCTTTGCAAACCGGCAGGCGTCTTTGCGTTTTCAAGCGGATGGCGAAGCAAGGCGCATATTTGTAGATTGGCCGGCCTATCACGATGGGCGCGGTATAAAAGCCGAGCTGGCGCTGAGCTGCCCGCCGAAACACGAATCGCTGACGATCGTCATTCCCATTGGGCAAAAACGCTTTTATTACAACCGCAAGGTCAATTGCTTGCCCGCGCAAGGCTATATCCACTATGGCGACTGGCGCGAACAAGTGCATCCCAACGAAAGCCTGGGGTCACTGGATTGGGGGCGGGGGGTGTGGGAGTACCGGAGCTTTTGGAATTGGGCCAGCGCTTCCGGCTTTTTGCCAGATGGGCGCACGATTGGGCTGAACCTGGGGCGCGGCTTTGGCGACCTGAGCCGGGCTACCGAAAATTGTGTGATTCTGGATGGACGGATCCACAAGTTGGAACAGGTCAGCTTTGACTATCACTCCCCTGACTATATGCGTCCCTGGCGTTTCACAGACAACGAAGGACGCCTGGAGCTGACTTTCACGCCGTTCTGCGAGCGGGTGGCGCGCACGAACCTGGGGTTGATTTTTAGCGAGGTGCACCAGATGTTTGGGCGCTACACCGGCCAGGCCCGGCTGGACGACGGGCAGGTGGTGGAACTGCGTGACCTGATCGGATTTGCCGAAGAACACCACGCGCGCTGGTAAGTTAGTCATATTAACCTCCGAACCGGGCGTCGGCGGGCATGCCGGGTTTGAGCAGTCCTTCGGGGTTGGGCAAGTGTATCTCGACCACGTAAAAGGTATTGATGCGCTCTTCTGCGGTGGCGACGTTGCGCGGTGTGAACTCGGGTTCATCCCCGATGCGATGCACTTGACCTTCAAAGGTCTTGCCGGGAAAGCTATCCACCGTCACCTGTACCCGTTGGCCCAATTGTACCTGGCCGATGCGATTCTCCGGCACATAAACGTCCAAGGTCACCTCACTGAGATCGGCCAGGCTGAGGATGGGCGCTGCTGGTGCGGCCAGTTCACCCGGTTTGAGAGCTTGGTTCAACACGACGCCGCTGATGGGACTTGTTAGGGTACATTTCTCCACTTGGACGCGGAACACATTGGCTTCAGCCTCTGCCTTGCGCACGTTTGCTTCTGCCACGGCAATCTCTTCCGGCGTGGGGCCTGCCAGCAAGTCATCTAGCTGGGCCTGGGCCACGGCAACCCCGGCCTGAGCCACCCGGTATTGCCCCTCGGCTGCGTTGGCCTGGGCGATGAATCCCAATGGCTTGTTTCGGATGCTCAAGAGTTGGCTAAGCAAAGCCTGGGCGGTCTTTTCGTCGGCCTGGGCAGCCGCCAGGGCCTCTTGGGCCGCCTTTCTCTGCAAGTCAGTCATCGGGCGATCGGTGCTTGGTTTCTGGTCGAGTATCAGTTGTTCGCGGGCCAGCTCCGCCTTGGCCAACTCGACACCCTGGGCGGCCTGTTTCACCTGCGTGCGCGCCTCGACAATCTTGGCGTCGAGTTCCTGGGGATTCTCTAGCTCGGCCTGCGCATTCTTCCAGGCGTTATACGCCTCATCCCGTTGGGCCTCGGCCAGGGTCAGCGCGGCCCGTGTAGCGGTAACTGCCTCTGGGCGTGGGCCGGCCTTGACCACGGCCAGATCCGCTTTGGCAGTGACTACGGCGGCTTCTGCGGTGGTCAATTGAATCAACCAGGGTGTTGTGTCTAGTGCCACCAGAACGTCGCCGGCGTGTACCTCGGCACCCTCTTTCGTCCGCACTTTAAGAATGCGTCCTCCCAGATCGCAGGCGACGCGCAACTCTGTGGCCCGGATCGTTCCCGACGCTGTCAGTGCGCCCTCGCCGTTGGCCTGGACGATGTTGACAGGGAGAGCCAGGGAAAGCGCCGTCGCCTGGCAGCCGCTGCACAGCGCCGCTATGATTACCAATCCCACTATCTGCGTATACCGTTTACCCGTCATCATTCACCCTTTCAATTTCCAAATTGAGCGTCAGCCGGCATACCTGGCTTGAGCGCGCCATCGTCGTTGGCAATGCAAATTTTCACGGCAAAGACCAGGTTCACCCGTTCTTCTTTTGTAGCGACATTGCGCGGCGTGAACTCGGCCTCGTCAGAGATGTAGCTGATCCGTCCCTCAAAGACTCGACCAGGAAAGCTATCCACGCTCACCTGGACTGGTTGGTCCAGATGCACCTGTCCCAGGCTGGTTTCTGGCACGTATACGGTCAAGATGACCTGCTCCATGTTGGCGATGGTGAGTATGGTAGCCCCTTGGGCAGCGACCTCGCCAGGGCGGGCCACAATGTCTGTAACGGTGCCGGTCATGGGCGACGTGATACGCATCATCCCTCGCTGTGTCATCAGCGCCTCTCGTCCGGCCTGGGCCTGGGCGACCCGCGCTTCCAGGGCGGCGAGCTGTTCGTCGGTGGCGCCGGCTTGCAGTGCTGCTACCTGGGCCTGGGCCGCGGCAACCTGGGCATCAGCCTGCGCCAGGGCGCCTTGGGCTTGGTCCGCGGCGGCTTTTAGCGTTTGCGGATTGGCGTGCTGGGCATAGAGTTGGGCCAGCATCGCCTGGGTACCGTCTTTTTGCGCGCTGGCGGCGTTGACGCCGATCCAGGCTTGCCAGTACATGTTGGGGACAAGGTGTCCCTCTAAAGGAACTCCGGGCAAAGAGGGGCGGTAAGGCTCTGGGATATTTTTCAATTTGTCTTTAGCCTCTGCGAGCTTTTCCATGCCGTCCCAGTAATTGTTATGAGCGATCTCGGCCGCGTCTTTGAGCGCCACGGCCTGCGCCAATTGATGCTGGGTGGATTCGAGTTGGGCCGATGTAACGGCAATCTGCAAGTTGACGTCTTGGGGATTTTCCACCAGGGCTTGCGTGTCGCTGACAGCCTGTTGCGCGGCGAGGCATCCCGCCTGGGCCTGGGCCAACTGCGCCTGGGCCACGGCAATCTGCCCGGCACGGGCGCCGGCCCTTGCCTGTGTCAGCCAGGCCTTGGCCAGCTCGATCGTAGCGTCAATGGCCTCAATCTGCGCATCGAGCAGACTTGTATCCAGTTGGACGAGCAGATCGCCCACAGCCACTTTATCCCCCTCGGTCACTGGGATCTCGGCAATGCGCCCGCCGAACTCGTTGGCAATGGCGACCTGGTCAGCCCGGATGATGCCGGACGCCTCCAGCCCATTACCGTCGAGCGCTTGCGGCTGGGGCGATGGCGAGGTCTGGCAGCCGGCCAGGATTAGGATTAGGATTAGGATTGGGGGTAGGGTTAGGGTTATCAAGATCAGGCCTCCCAGCTCACCCAGAACACGGCCAAACCATCTTGGCAAGCATACTTGCTTCGTCATACTTTGTTTATCCTTATTCATAACACGCCTCATCTATTCTCCCCTCGGCTTTACCGACGAGATAAAGACGTCTTCCAACGTTGGGGCAATCCATTCGATAGCGTGGACGGCTATCCCTTCGCTGGCTAGCAGGCCGGCGAGCGGTTCCTTGTAGGATTCTGCGTCGGGCACGACAGCGTGAATCTGGGCGCCATAGAGCGCGACCTCGTCGAGGGGAAGCTGTCCACTTGCCCGCGCTGCTAACAAGGCGCGCATCGCGGCCTCGGTATTGGCGCAGCTAATTTCCAACACGTGCCCGTGCATCTGCGTACGCTTGAGCTGGTCGGGTGTGTCGAGAGCCACCAAGCGCCCGTCGCTGATAAAGCCGACCCGCTGGCACAACTCGGCCTCGTCCATGTAGTGAGTGGTGACCAGCACTGTCATGCCTTTCTTGGCCATCGAGTAGATCAGGCCCCAAAAGTCGCGCCGGCTGATCGGGTCTACCCCCGCGGTTGGCTCGTCGAGAAAGACAACCTGGGGCTTGTGCACGATAGCACAGCCCAAAGCCAGCCGTTGCTTCCATCCGCCGGAGAGGTTAGCGGTCAGCTCGTTTTCACGCCCCTGCAAGCCAGCCATCTCGATGATCTCAGCCTGGCGGCGTTTCAGCCCATCCTGTGACAGCCCATAGGCCTGGCCGTAGAAGCGGATGTTTTCGCAGGCGGTCAGGTCGTTATAGAGGGTAAAGAGCTGCGACATGTAGCCAACCTGGGCCTGCATCGCTTTAGTGTGGGTGCTTGGATTGTAGCCTAGCACCCGTGCGCTGCCCTCGCTGATCTTGAGCAGTCCCAGCAACATGCGGATTGTCGTCGTCTTGCCCGCGCCGTTAGGCCCCAGCCAACCGTAGACTTCACCGGCCTTGACGCTGAAACTGATGTGGTCAACGGCGACAAAAGCGCCAAAACGCTTGGTCAAGTTTTCGACCACGATGGGATCCATATCCTGTCCGCCTGATCCTGGATCCCGGACATTGCCCTGGGCGCTCTTACTCCTTATCCATCTCATTGTGCCCTCTGTTTCCGTATCAAACTGATGAACGCCTCTTCCATGCGGGGCTCGATTTCACGCATCCCCTGGCACGTCATCCCCTGGGCAGCCAGGGCGGCTTTAATCTCTGCCTGGCGCTTGTCCACGTTATCCACAAAGACGTGAAGCATCGCCCCAAAAGTTTGGACTTCCAGCGCACCCTCCATCCCTTCGACCAACCGCCAGGCCGGCACAAAATTCGAGGGCGTGAACTCGAGCAAGCGGCCCGGCGCCATTTTTTTGATCTCGCCCGGCGGCGCGTTGGCGATCAACTTGCCCTGGTGCATCAAGCCCACATAATTGCAGCGCTCCGCCTCGTCCATATAGGGCGTGCAGACAAAGATCGTCAGCCCTTTCTCCGCGCGCAGTTTGCCCAGCAGGTTCCAAAACTCGCGGCGGCTGACCGGGTCCACGCCCAGGGTCGGCTCGTCCAACATCACTACAGATGGTTCGTGGACTAGGCTGCAGGCCAGGGCCAGTTTTTTCTTCATCCCGCCGGAAAGCTGCCCACCCAGCCGCCCGGTGAAATTGGTCAAGCCGGCGAATTCCAGCAGCTCGGGGATGCGCCGGCGCTGCTCTGCCCGGCTGACGCCCTGGACGTTGGCGAAGAAACGCATATTCTCCATCACCGTCAGGTCGCCTGGCAGGGCGAACTGTTGAGCGATGTAACCCACACGCTCGCGGATTTTATACGTGTCATGCATGGAATCGCAGCCCAGGATGCTGCTCTCACCCGCGGTGCGCGTGAGCAGCCCCAGGATCACGCGCGTCATCGTCGTTTTGCCGGCGCCGTCCGGCCCGATGAGGCCAAAGGTTTCTCCGCGCAGCACCTTGAACTTGACGTCATTTATAGCCGACACAGTACCGGTCCGGGTCTTGAACCGTTTCACCAACCCTTTGGTCGAAATCGTGACCTCATCTGTTGTTGCCATTATTCTCTCTCATGCCCGCAGTTTCGGGCGAAGCCCGAAACTGCCTCGGTTCGCGCAGCGAACCGCCTAGTCCAGCCGTTTCTTGAACATCGCCGCCGCGGCGACCATCGCCACAATCCCATAGACGGCCAAAACCACCACGTCTTGCCACAGGAAAGACAACCCAACGCCTTTGGTAAAGACCCCGCGCACGATGCGGTTAAAATAAGTCAACGGAATAAGATAGCTGACGACCTTTACAGCTGGCGGCATCGGCGCGATGGGATAAATGAAACCGGTCAGCAACACACTCAGCAGCACCAACACCATCGTGATTTGTTGCGCCTCGTTTTGGGTCTTGGCCACAGCCGAGATCAAGAGTCCCAGCCCCAGCCCGGAAACGAGGAATACCAACGAGAGCCAGGCAAAGAGCCATGGATTGCCCCGGAAGGGCACGCCGAACCAATAGATGCCGACCAGGATGATGATCAACATATCCACAACTGTGAGGATAACGTTTGGGACCATCTTGCCGATGATCAGTTCAATCGGGCGCATGGGTGTGATCAGAAGCTGCTCCATCGTGCGCAGCTCGTGTTCGCGCACCACGGCCATGGCTGTCGTGCTGAGAGCGACGAATTGCAGCAGCATCGCCGCGATGGCCGGCACGGCAAAAATCATGCCATCCATATTGGGATTGTAGAGAACGCGCGTAGACGTGAGGATGGGGAGCGAGCTAAAGCTGGCCGCCGCCGCCCCCATCTGGTTGACTTTTCTCATCAGCAACTCGGTCGAGCGTGCCTGGGCAATTGCCGCCGCCGCGCTGTAACCTGACTGGACGACGAATGAGTTGGAGCCGTCAATAAGGAACAATGCCTGGGCCTGGCCGCGCTCGACCTGCGCCGCAAAGTCAGATGGGATCACGAGGCCAGCCATGGCGCGTCCCTCGTCAATCGCCGCGATGACTTGCGCTTCGTCGTCCACGTACGTAGCCATGTCAAAAAAGCCCGAGACGGCCAACGCGTCTATGAGAGCGTGACTCTCGGCGTCCAGGCTCATATCGGCCACGGCCGTGGGGATGTGATCTACGGTCAGCCTCACTGCATAGGCAAATAGAAACAACATGATGAGGGGCAACAGCAGCATGATTGCCAGCGTGCGCCAGTCACGCACGAGCTGAATGGTTTCTTTTTGAATTAGGGCAGCCACCCGTTTAATACTCATTCTTACCTCAATCAGAACCGTCGTCTTCGACCGCCGGGCGCAGTTCCGAAGGAACTGCCTGCGGTCGTACTCGACCGCCCTAGTCTACGCCCCGCCGGAAGGCGCGCCCGGCGGCAAATACAATCACAACCACGTACACGAGCACCGCGAGCGCCTGCTTCCAGAAAAACTGGAGGCCAACCCCCTTGGTCATAATGCTCTGTGCGATGGGGATAAAATAGGTTAGCGGGAATAGATTACCTATCAATTGAAGCGGCTGGGGCATCGTATAGCGCGGGAAGATAAATCCCCCCAGCACAATCGCCATTATCAGAACGGCCATGATCAATTGCGTCACTTGCTTTTGGTTCTGGGCGATGGTCGAGATCAAAATACCCAGCCCTAGCCCGGAGAAAGCATAAACGAACGACAGTCCGAAGAAAAGCCCGAAATTGCCCTGGAATGGCACGTGGAACCAATAAAAGCCCGCGCCGACGATGGTCAGCATGTTGATCATGGCGATGAGGAGGTTGGGAGCAATCTTGCCCAACATCAACTCGATTGGGCGGATGGGCGTAACCAGAATTTGCTCAATGGTGCCGACCTCGCGCTCGCGTACGATGGCGGTGGCGGTCAGGGAGATGCACTGGGTCTGCAAGAGCATCGCCACCATGGTTGGAATCAGAAACCACAAATCGTCCAGGTTCGGGTTATAGAGGACACGGACGCGCGCGTCGAGGGGAAGCAAGCTCTCCGTCTCTACCGCCAGCCCTGCGCGGCTCACTTTCTCCAGTGTCACATTTGTCGCGTGCATCTGGGCGATGGCATTGCCGGCATGGTAGGCCGAAAGGGAGGTGAACAAATCCGCGCCATCCACCAGGAGCAGCGCCTGGGCATCGCCGCGCTCGACATGCGCGGCAAAATCGGGCGGGATCACCACGCCGGCCTGGGCGCGCCCTTCGTCTATGGCCCGCACCACGCTGGCCTGATCCATGGCGTAAGCGGCGACGTCAAAATAGCCCGAGTTCGCCAGCGCCTCCACACAAGCCTGGCTGGCGGCGTCGCGGCTCTGATCGGCCACGACCATCGGGACGTGATTTACGTTCATGCTGATGGCGTAACCAAAGAGGAACAACTGCAACACGGGCAAGGTAAGCAGGATGATCAGCGTGCGCCTGGCTCGCAAGGTTTGAACAAACTCTTTTTGCATCACCGCCCAAATTCGTCGTAACATCTGATTCCCTCAAAACCCACGCTTTTCTTGCAAGCGCACTAGGCTGTTCGCACGCCGATACCGTCAAGAAGTATGTCTACCATCGCTGAGGCTAAACGGCGGCGCTCCTCCGGCGAAGGCATCGGCGTCATCCCACGCAGAGCCGGCAGGATCAAGCTGGCGAGCACCCCCATGATCATTTGCGCGCACAGCGCCGTATCTATGGGGCGAAAGTCCCCGGCGGCGACCCGCCTGGTTATGTACGCTGCCAATTGCTGATGGACGCCCCCCAACTGGCCTACGACGAACTCTTGAAATATATAGTCGTCCAACAACGCCTCTGTAAACAAAGCGCGGACGAAAGGCAATCGTTCTTCGAAAACGCTGAATGCATTTAGACATATTTGGCCGATGGCTTCACGACCCTCCAGCTCCTTGGCATCCAGTAAGACATTCCTCGCCCACGCTTCTGACTCGGCGGCGACAGCCAACAGAATGTCGCGCTTGCTGCCAAAGTAGTTGTAAAGTGTGCTCTCACCCATGTCTGCCGCTTCGGCGATTTCTCTTGTCGTAGCGATGGCGTAACCCTTTTCAGCAAATACCTGTGCAGCGGCTTGCACGATTTGCTGCCGATGCCGCTCTGTGCGTCGCTGCCGGCGACCCTCGGCTCGAGCTTGTTTTTCCGTCTTTTTAGCCATTTGATGTTCCTTTCATCGCCGAACACGCCACGCGCTTTCAGGCGATGTGGCGGCAGAAACACTCATCTTGTTTGCCGCATTCCTCTTGATGGGAACGAGTATTTGTGCCGAAACAGAATGTATATTCATTATACGAATGTTTACTCGTATTTAGAACATATTATACATTTTTAGAGCGATCATTTCAATAGTACTTTGGTACACTTTTGCCAAATCCACAGCAGGCTGTTGGAGAACCCTGCTCGGGCGCCGTCCGTTCGGCCAAGCTCACGACGAAGCCTCGGCGGCGCTCCGGCAAGCTCCCAGTTTGTGTGTATCTCTGCCCGTGCGGCTATTACGGTGGTCGGACCAAGGAATGTACTTGTGTGCTTTCGATAGTCACCCGCTATCCAAGGCGCATCAGCGGACCGCCGCTGGATTGACCAGGCCAACGCTACACTATTACTTTCACGAAAGGGCAGTGCGCACCATCTTGCAAGAACAGTTGAGCAAGTTGGCTGGTCATAGGTCTTTCTATCTTGACTAGATCGAGGCTTGGAGTACAATAATTCATCACTCCACGGCGCGTGCGGACCGCCGAGGACGACGGCCTGAGCGGGGTTCTCCGACAGCCTGCTAGAGTGCGCCACATTGGTTGCTAGAATCCAACCTGGATACAGGGACATGGCAAATTTATTTTCTTCCGCATCCCTTACCAGAGGTATCTCATAGGCGCGCTCCAGCAGGGCAGATGTTAGCGGTAGAAAACAAATGCCTGGTAAATACAAATTCTATTCTCAGTTTGTCGTCGAATATGCTGAGAATATACTAAAACTCCAAACCAAAGAAGATGGAATACCTGCTATCATCACCGGCCTGATAATAATGGCGACGTTTGTGTGGTGGGGGATTAGGGAGCAAGCAATAGATTGGGTATCTGCTGTCCTCATACTAGTCGGGGTAGGAATTATGCTGTGGGGACTCGAGGTTTACTTCACCACTTGGACTTTTAATCGCTTTAGCAACTTGGTAGTATATAGACGGCCAGGGTTCCCAGAGAAAAAATACGCTTTGGATAAAATCACAGAGGTACATCTCGATAGTCGTAAGCGCAGGAAGTTTATAGAGTACCGGGTAGTATTAGCGATGCCGAACTCAGAGTGGATTCCCTTGAGTGGGTATGGAAGGTTCGACCCTCAAATCGAGGCGCAAGCGGCTATTCGCGAGTTTCTGGGAATGGAAGAAGGCTAGAACCGTACAGCGCATGGTGCGACCAGACGAGGTCAACTTCCTTCAAGCGATGAAGAGGCAGCATCACCCTACCGTGCGCGACGAGTTCTAAACCGGCGAGACTGGCTCAGCCGGATGGGAGTGCAAGGGGGAAAAGGGGACACCGGCGCTGGCGCGCAGGCGCCAGCGTGGCTAGGCGACAAAGACACACCTGAAGCGCTGGCGTAGCATTTTCCGCGGGTCATGCGGGTGTAGGTGGCGCGCCCAACAGGCACTTGTAGCTCACCGCCCTTACGATGCGCGTTCCACGGCCACTTTCGCGTGGTTACCACTCTTCGGAGCGCAAGTATCAGGTATCGCAGCGGGCGGCGGCTTACTGTAAGCGAGGATGAGTATGTCTAAAACTGGGCGAAAATTTGATATATTTAAAATTGTAAAGGCTGGGCCTTGCCTGATTGCAATTTTCATCGGTCTTCTGGCCTTTTGTGTTTTGCTTCCTGGAGCGTGGTATCTGCTCTTTTCTCTTTTTGAGCCATTCACCAGTTTTCTCCTGTACGCGGCGGGGGCGGGGGCGTGTTTTGGCCTGGCCATATATCAAGTGAGGGCGGAATCACGTACCAATCGCCGGGAACCAATATCCACCGCCGCCACCCTCAAAGCGGTTGGCATTGGGGTGGGCAGTGGCTTGGCTTTCCTGGCGAGCGGTGTAGTCTTGGGGGCGCTCTACGCCCAGATCGAGCCACCCGCCAGCGAGTTTAGTCTCTGGGTGTTTGGGGTGCGCGTGTTGGTCGGAGCAGTTCTCAGCGCGGCCGTTAGCACGACGTACTATCTGCCGCTGGCGGCGAAATATGCCTTTGAAGGCATGGGAAACATGTTCATAGAGCATGGCGGCTTCTTTTTCTATATCATGGGGCCCATAGGAGGGGCAACGGGCGCCATTCTCGGCGCCCTCGACAGCACCCAGGTGGCGCCCTGGTGGCTCAGGCTCTTGGCGGCGGTGGGTGTTGGGGTGGTAGGCGCGGTTTTGGGGCTGATAGTGGGTTACAAGTTCACTAACCTGTTTGCCCTGCTCTACAAGGGGGATCAAGATGACACAGTGGTAGTGCCTGTTGATGAGGCTGAATTACAGGCTATTTTTCTGGGCAAAAATGGCCAGTATAGTATGCGGATTCACCCTACCATGAGTCGCACGCCCCTCAGATATATTGCCGCTTATCGGCTGGCTGAGTCCGCCATTACCCATATCGCGCGGGTAAAGTCCGTAAAGTTCTGTAAAGGTCATGACCCAGATCGGTATATGATTTATGTGCATTCACCCGCCACAGCCATCGGGCCAATCCGGTTGGTGCCAGAGGGAAAGGTCAAGATCGGGAGGCTTCCTCGCTTTACTTCCCGCGCACAGCTCCTGAAGGCCCGCAATCTGGACGAGGCTATTAAATTTTAGGGGATCGCACCCACGGATTGCAGTATCGCACAAAACGTGTCAAGCTTTTGATAAAGGGGCCAAGGGACCCAACCGGCCCTTTGTCCAGTCTTGAAAATCGGCGAAAAGCACAAGGCGACGGGCCGATATCGAATATCGCCGCCGGCGGCGCGAGTTGATAGATATGGCGGGCAAGGTGGAACAATGACGCTCGTGGCCAGCGAATATGGACTGGCGAGCGTCATAGATGGTAAGCGGTCACCGCCTCGGGCAAGGCCTGTCCTTTGAACTGGCTCGTGTACAGGTGGCAATAAAAACCCTTGCTGGCCAGCAAGGATGTATGGTCGCCGCGTTCGACAATCTCGCCGTCGTTAATGACCAAAATCGTATCGGCCTCTCGGATGGTGCTGAGGCGGTGAGCAATAACAAAACTGGTGCGCCCCTGCATCAGGCGCAGCATGGCCTCTTGGATGTGCTTTTCTGTGCGGGTATCTACGCTGCTGGTGGCCTCGTCCAGGATGAGGATACCAGGATTGGCCAGGATGGCGCGCGCGATGGCCAGCAGTTGGCGCTGCCCCTGGCTGAGATTGCTGCCCCGCTCCGAAAGCTCGGTCTGGTAGCCATGCGGCAGGCGGCGGATGAATTGGTCAGCATTGGCCAGTCTGGCCGCCGCGATGACCTCTTCGTCTGTGGCTTTTAGCCGCCCGTAGCGGATAGTGTCCATCACCGTGCCGGAAAACAGGAACGTATCTTGCAGCACGATGCCCAACTGGCGGCGCAGGTCATCTTTCTTTACCTGGCGAATGTCCTTTCCATCCACAGAAATCCGGCCGCTGTTGATATCGTAAAAGCGCGTCAACAGGTTAACGATGGTGGTCTTGCCTGCGCCAGTTGGGCCAACCATGGCCACCGTCTGGCCGGGCGCAGCGTGAAAACTGACTTGCTTGAGCACAGGCGTGTCTGGCTGGTAGCCAAAGCAAACATTCTCAAAGACCACGTCACCCGCCACGTGATCGAGCGGGAAAGCGCCCGACGCATCAGTCAATTCTGGAACCTCGTCCAGTATCTCAAAAACGCGCTCGGCGCCAGCGATGGCACTTTGAATTTGCGCGTACAGTTGGGCCAGCTGGTTCAAGGGCTGCGAAAAGTTTCGCGCATAGTTGATAAAGCTGGCAATCGCGCCCACCGTCGCCATGTTCTGCAAGACCAACCAGCCGCCGGCGCCGCCGATGATGGCAAAGCCCAGGTTATTGACCAGGTTCATCATCGGCCCGATAAACCCGCCAAAGATCTCGGCCCGGCTCGCCGCCCGCCGCAGGTCTCGGTTGATCGCGTCGAACGCGCTGATGGCGGCCTGCTCGCGCACATAGGCCTTGACCACGCGCTGGCCGGTGATCGTTTCTTCGATGATGCTATTCAACTTGCCCAGTTTTTGCTGCTGTTCACGAAACCCCTTGCGCGTCTGTGTCCCCATCGCACCGCTCAAAAAAACCATCAATGGAACCGTAATCAGGCTGACGATGGCCAGCCGCCAGTTGATCAGGCACATCACCACCACCACCCCCGCCACGCTCAAGATGCTGGAGATGAATTGAATCACGCCCTCGTTCAGAACATTGCTAATATTCTCTACGTCGTTCGCCAGGCGGCTCATCAACTCGCCGTGGGGGCGCTGGTCAAAAAAGCGCAGCGACAGCGTTTGCAGCTTGGCAAACAAATCGTTGCGAATATCGCGCACGGTGCGCTGAGCCACGCTCGCCATCACATAGCTCTGCAGCCAGGCCACCAGCGACGCCCCCACGTACGCGGCAATCATCAGCCACGCAATGCGGGCCAGGCCCATAAAATCACCACTCGTAATGTACACGTCAATGGCAACGCCCATCAAGTAGGGACCCAACAAAGCCAGCCCGGATGATAGCGCGACCAATACGACGACGCCAATCAACGGCCACTTTCGACGCTGCAAATAACCCCACAGGCGGCGCAGCGTGCCTTGCACGTCTTGAGCCTGCCCGCCGCCTATCGTGGACAAGCCTGGCGGCCCGCCGCGGGGGCCAAAGCCGGGTGGGGTGGGGGGGCGATCTGGTGGCGAAGCAAACCTGGAGCCGCTGGTCCTGTTGGAGCGATTTTCACGCATGGGTCGTCACTCCATTCCCCAACTGTGAATTGTAAATCTCGCGATAAATCGGGCTTGTCGCCAGCAATTCGTTGTGCGTCCCTTCGGCAGCAACCTGGCCGTCGTCCAACACCAGTATCTTGTCAGCGGTCAGCACCGTGCTGATGCGCTGTGCAATCACAAAACTTGTCCTGTTTTCCATTGCTTCTACCAGCGCGTCTTGAATCCTGGTTTCTGTTTCCACGTCAACCGAACTGGTGCTGTCGTCAAGGATTAACACGGCCGGGCGGGTGAGCAGCGCGCGGGCAATAGCAATACGCTGCTTTTGCCCGCCGGACAGGTTGACGCCCCGCTGCCCGACTAGCGTATCATAGCCATCGGCAAAGCCGGTAATGAACTCGTGCGCCTGGGCCGCGCGGGCCGCGGCAATGACCTCCTCGTCCGTGGCGTCGGGGCGACCGTAGCGAATGTTGTCGCGGATGGTGCCGCTGAACAGCACCGATTCTTGCAGCGCGATGCCGATATTGCGGCGCAACACGTCCTCTCGAATGTCGCGCACGTCCACGCCGTCAATCGTGACGCGCCCGCCGCTCACATCGTAAAAGCGAGGAATGAGGTGGATCAGGCTGGACTTGCCCGACCCGGTCGCGCCCAAGATTGCCACCGTCTGCCCCGGCTCGGCCACAAAGCTGATGCCGTCCAGCACCGGGTCTTGTTCCTGGCCATCGTAGCCAAAGGTCACGTTCTCAAAAGCAACCCGCCCCTGGGCCGCAAAATCATCCAGAGCGCCGGGCTTGTTCTGAACGTGGGGCACACTATCGAGCACCTGGTTGATGCGCTCGGCCGACGCCTGGGCGCGCGCGGCCATCATTACCAGCATGCTTACCATCATCAGCGACATGAGCACGCGCATCAGGTAGTTGATAAAGGCAATGATTTGCCCAATGTGCATCGAGCCGGCGGCAACCTGGCGCCCCCCGAACCAAATCACGCCGACTACACCCAGGTTGAGAGCCAACATGACAAACGGCATCGCCACCGCCACAGTGCGCGCCGCGCGGACGGTTTGATCCATCAAGTCGTCGTTCGCCGCCCCGAAGCGCTGCACTTCGTGATCGGCCCGCACAAAGGCCTTGACCACGCGCACGCCCGCCAGGTTCTCTTGCATCACCGTGTTCAGCTTGTCGAGCTTGCCCTGGACCAGGCCAAACATAGGGGAGGCTTTACCTACGACCCACGCCACCATGGCCAGTACCAACGGCGCCAACACCAGCAGCAACAACGCGAGGCGGGGGCTGGTCAACACAGCCATGACGAGGCTGCCCAGCAAGATGAGCGGGGCGCGCACCATGATCCTGAGCAGCATGGCCACCACCTGCTGCACCTGCGTCACATCGTTGGTCAGGCGCGTGACCAATTGCCCCGTCTCCAATTCATCCAGGTTGCCAAAAGAAAACGACTGCACCTTGCAAAAAAGCGCGCGGCGCACATCGGCCCCAAAATTCTGCGCCGCCCACGTAGCAAACACCGTGCAGCCCAGGCCGCCCACAGCGCCAACAAAGGCCAACCCCACCATCAGCAAGCCGGTGTGGGTGACGAGCGTCATGTCGAGCCGGGCGATGCCTTCGTCAACGATGCGCTGAACCAGCCGCGGCTGCATCAAATCCATGCCCACTTCGAGGGTCATCAGCAAGGGGGCCAAAGTAGCCCACAGCCAATACGGTTTAAGAAATCGAGCCAGTCTTAGAGATGATTTCATTTGATAGTTGGTTTGATACCCGAATGGTAAATACGCTCCCGCGCCCCAGTCCATCACTGGCGACCGTGACGTGGCCCCTGTGCGCCTCGACAATTGCCTTGACGATGGCCAGTCCCAGCCCGCTGCCGCCGGTTTCCCGGCTGCGGTTTGGATCGGCGCGGTAAAAGCGATCAAAGACGTAAGGCAAATGCTCCGCCGCAATGCCCTGGCCGCTGTCCCAGACGCGCACGTATGCCTGCTCTCCGTCACGCCCAATTTCCACCATAATTTTGCCTCCGGCTGGGGTGTGACGGATGGCATTGTTCAAGAGGTTTTGCAAGCATTGGGTCAAGCGAGCGCGGTCGCCTTGAATGGCGGGAACAGTACCCAGCTCAAGCTGGAGAGCAAGCCCCTCAGCTTCAATGATGGGCGCGTAGGTAGCCACAGTCTCGTGAATTATGGTCTCCAGATTGACCGTCGTCATCACAAGCGGCAATTGATTGGCCTCGGCCAGCGATAGTTCGTGCAAATCGTCTACCAAACGGGCAAGATGGCGCGTCTGGTCATAGAGACGGGCGATTTCGGTTTTGTCTAACTCGTACACATCATCCAGGATGGCGCGCAGATTGCCCTGAATGACAGAAAGGGGCGTGCGCAATTCGTGCGCCACGTCGGCCAGCATGTTGCTGCGCAAGGTTTCAGTTTTTTCCAATTTAGCCGCCATCTCGTTAAAGGCCTGCGCCACGGCTTTGACCTCGTCACTCCCTCTCACCTCGACCCGGCGGCTCAGGTCCATCGCCCCAATGGCCTGGGCTGTTTCCGCCAGCTTGTTCAGCGGAGCCGTGAGGCCGCGGCTGCTAATCACTCCCACCGCTATCCCGACCACGGTGAACATGATCACCAACCTGAGCGATTCCCTAAGCAGAACCCAGCCTGGAATGGGAGGGAAGGGCCTGACCAGCCCACCATCTTGTGGAGAGCCTTGAACTTGTCCCTGCACACCTTCGCCGACATCGAAAGAGTGCGCGGCGATGCCGACGACCAGCGGCGCCAAGATCACAAAGACGACAATCACGCCAAAAGTCAAACTGATACGCACCCACAGACGGTTCATGCTCTCGCATCCGTCAGACGGTAACCGACGCCATAGATAGTTTGAATGTAGGTCGGCTCTTTGGGGTCGGGCTCGATCTTGCGGCGCAGGTTTTTGATGTGGCTATCCAGGGTTCGCCCCATGCCCTCGTAGGTATAGCTTAAAGCTTTTTCCAGCAACTCGTCGCGGGTAAAGACATAACCGGGGTTTTCCATCAGCACCCGCAGCAGCTCGAACTCGGAGGGCGTCAGTTCGACGGGTTCGCCATTCTTGGTCAGCGCGCGCCGCCCTGTGTCGAGCCGCAACTCACCGCTTTGCAACACAAGGGGCGCGGCGGTCCCGCGTTCCAGGTGGCTGCGCCGGAGCAAGGCCCGCACGCGGGCCACGACCTCGCGCGGGTTAAAGGGTTTGGTGACATAGTCATCCGCCCCAACTTCCAACCCCACAATCTTGTCGCTGTCTTCTATGCGGGCTGTGAGCATAATGATGGGCGTGGTCGCCAGGCGGGCGTCGGCCCGGATCAAGCGCGTAATGTCCCACCCATCGCGGTCAGGCAGCATCAGGTCAAGGACGAGCAGGTCGGGGATTTCCCGGCGAAGTGTGTGGAGCGCCGTTTCTCCATCATAAGCCACAAACACCTGGTAGCCAGCTCTTTCCAAATAAGAACGCACCAGTCTAACAATTTCCTTGTCGTCGTCAACGACCAAAATCCGTTCCATACTAACATCCTCTGCCACCACCTTCCAGGAAGCTCAAGCGACCGGAGGTCGCCGTTCCCTGGAAGGTATATTATACGCACATCGAGCTATTTTGGAAATCTATCTAGCAGGTTGTCGGAGTGGCCGACGCATCCCTATGCGTTGGCGGGGCTGGCAT
>CAZYXV010000012.1:0-124208 GCA_964651475.1 uncultured Anaerolineae bacterium
CGTCATCACCGTGACCATTTCAGCGCCGCGCCGTACTATGGCCTGCCCGGGCGGCATGAGAAGCTCGGCCCCGGGGCTATCCAGGATAACTTGGCTGTCGGTATTGGTGGCCATGGCCAGCGAAACGCGCAAGGGAATGTTGGCCTTGAGCGCGCCGGGGCAGCTATCTACACTGGGGCGCTGGGTGGCCAAAATGCAATGCACGCCAGCAGCGCGGCCAATGTTTGTGATCTTGATTAGCTCCCTGGCGCAATCGCCGCCGTACTCGTCATCCATCACGAGCATGGCCAGCTCATCCACCACTAGCGCCAAACGGGGCAGCGTTTCTTCCAGCTCGTCCAGCTTGCGCGCCCCTTGTTCTTCCAGCATCCCGTAGCGTTCCTCGATGGTGTTGCGCAGCGAGCGCAGCAGAATGAGCGCGTCTTGGGCCGTCCTGGCAATCTCGACCGTGTGCGGCAGCTCTGCAAAGAGCGCCAGTTCCACCCGCTTGAGGTCAATGCCGTAAAGCCTCACCTGCTCCGGCTTGTTGCGCGTGCACAGGTCTACCAGCCAGCAGTTGAGCAGGTTGCTCTTGCCCGTGCCGGTTGCGCCGCCCATCAGCATGTGCGGAAAGCCCTCGGCGGCCAGGTTGCTCCATTGCTCGTTGCCGTATGCGTCTACCCCCAGGCGCAGCCACAACCCGCTTTCGGGCGGATAGTGCATCTCGCTATAGAGAACCTTTTGGGGCAGCTTGGCTTCCTTTTCCACTCTCGGGCTCAGTATCGGCACGTTGCCCACGCACACAAACAGCTTGTGCTTCTTGGGCGATTCGACAATGCGCACATCTGTCCCCAAGATGCGCGATAGATCGCGCTCTACCCTGGGCTGCAAAAGTTTGGCTGGACGCAGGCCAGGGGGAAAGCGATCTATCCGATACATAAAAGCATTTTCCGGCGCAAATCTCCAACTCGCGCCCCACTTGACGCGCAGATACTTGACCCTCCGGTGCTTGCCCTCGCCGCTCACTTTTTTAACGCGCAGTTCCAGCGTGTCGAACGCCTGGACCAGTTCGGCCTTGACCTCGGCTATGGCGCGCAGGTGCGCGCGCGCCCACACTTCGCGGGCGTTCAAAAAGCGTTCCGGCAGCAGCATGATCTTGAGACGCTGTAAGGGTGTGAAATATACCCACACTTCCTTATCCCCTGCCGCGTTAGTGGAGTTTGGGTCGCTCATAGATGACCGGCCTCACCCCAGGCCGCCCACCCTAACTCTTCCAAACTCGCTTGCTTGCTCATTTTTCTTTTCCTTTCGTAAACAGGCCTTGATCATTGTTTCGGCCATTTTCACCGCAGAGGCGCAGAGGCCGCCGAGTTTTCAATTGATTTTCCTCTGCGTTCTCCGCGTCTCTGCGGTGCACTTTCGTAAACAGGCCTTGATCATTGTTTCGGCCATTTTCACCGCAGAGGCGCAGAGGCCGCCGAGTTTTCAATTGATTTTCCTCTGCGTTCTCCGCGTCTCTGCGGTGCACTTTCGTAAACAGGCCTTGATCATTGTTTCGGCCATTTTCACCGCAGAGGCGCAGAGGCCGCCGAGTTTTCAATTGATTTTCCCCTGCGTTCTCCGCGTCTCTGCGGTGCACTACCGCCGCGTGGCCCATAGGATGACCAATGCTCGTAAACAAAAAAAAGCGGCGCACACCGAAAGTGCGCGCCGCCTTGCCCGCAAGCCCCCACAAAAAAAGCGGCGCACACCGCGTTAGTGCGCGCCGCCCCTACCCAAATAGGCTGGATCCCTTGGCTTGGCAAAACCATACCGTCAGCAACTTGCAGGCTAAATCTCCCCCCAATAGCCAATAACATAAAAAAACGGTAGCATAGCTACCGTCTGCAAGTTAGAAAAATCCTGACCTGTGGTATAATCTCACTTGCCCGGTGCAGCGCTCGCTCGCTGTGCTGGGAAGCCGTTGTTGACGGCCCGTCAATCTTGTCCAGGGACAGACGCATTAGAATTTAACCCCACATCAAGACACAAAAGCGGAAAAGCAGATCATCATTCTGTCATTGCGCGCCGAGTTGCAAGGCTACTTTCGCGTGGTCACCACCGTTTGGGGCGCAGGGGTTGTGCGTCGCACCCTGGTCGGCGGGTCTCAAAATCGCATCGTGCCCTCGGCCACCGGGACCACCTGCCCGCCCACGCGGACGGCGGCGCGAACGGCTTTTTGCAGAGTGCTTTCATCCAGATGGGGGCGGCGCGCGAGGCCGCTGCGCGGATCGGGTAGCTAGTTTCTGTCTGGAAAGGCTCTACGCGCCGTCCCCCAGGAGTCAGAGATGACGACCAAAGCAGATAATCACGTCAGGTCTTTTGATTCGCCGGGCCTGTCTGGCCAGGCAAGCATTATGCTATCAGGCGCGATGTTGGCGCTGGCGGTGGTGGTGATGATCGCGCTCCCCGTTCTCACGTGGCGTTGGGCCCAAAATCCCTTTCCCGCCGTATTATTTGGCCCCAGCTATATCGTCAGCGACATAACACCCCCCAACCGGGAAAACACTCGTTTGGGGCTGGGCTCGTCCAGTCACCTGGATGCAGTGGACGGCGTCGAGCTAAACGGATCATTTGACCTGGAGCGATTAATGTCTGGACGCCAGGTTGGAGAACGTGTGACACTTGCACTTACCCGCCCAGATGGCTCCCGCCGCCAGGCGGTGGTTGCGCTGGTCCGCCTTGGCGCAGTAGATTGGGTCATATACGTGGCGCTGCCCTATCTCATTGGCCTGGTGTACGTCGTCACCGGCGTCTGGGTGTATCGCCAACGCTACAAGCACTCTGATGGGCGGGCGTTTGGGGTGTTTTGCGCGGCGGTGGCGATTCTCACCGCTTCTACGTTTGAAAACTCGACTTTGCACATTTTGTCGTGGTTGTGGTCGGCGTGCGTCCCCCTGGCGGCGGGCGCTATTATTGGGTTGACGCTCGTCTTTCCGCAAGAGATGGCGCCAGCCAAGCGTTGGCCATTCTTGCGCTGGCTGCCCTACGTTGTGGGCCTGGGCCTGGCGCTCGTGGCGCTGCCGAGCATTTACAACGTGAAGGAGCCGTGGAGTTACGAAACAAGCTGGCGGTGGAGCCTGGCGTATCTTTTGGCGGGCATTGTATTCTTGTATGCCAGCGTGGGGTATCACCGCCTGCGTTCTCCTGCGCCCCTCGTGCGGCAGCAAACTCGCGTGATTTTGTGGGGCAGTCTGGCGGCGTTTGCGCCATTGCTTGTCGAATTGGTCTTGCTGATGGCGCCGGTTGTATGGCCTGCTTTGCCATCGCTTATGCTGCCGGCGCCCATATTTTTGCTGCCGCTGGCATTGTGGCCGCTGGCGTTGGGATACGCCATTTTGCGTTACCGGCTGTGGGATATTGACCTGCTCATCAATCGCGGCCTGGTGTATGGAACGCTGACAGTCTTGTTGGCCGGCGCCTATTTTCTCTTGTTGGCGGTTTTGACGCCCGCCTTTGTGTGGCTGACCGGACAGGCTGACAATGCCACGGTGATTTTTGTGGCGACGGCGACGCTGGCGCTGATTTTCACGCCAGCGCGAGGCGCCGTCCAGGCCGCTATAGACCGCCTCTTTTATCGCGACCGCCTTGATTTACGCGCTGCTCAAGGCGAGATCAGCCGCGCTCTAAGCACCACGCTCACGCTCGAACACGTCGTGCAATTGTTAACCGACGATGCGCCGCGCCGCCTGAGATTGGAACGCGCGACGGTGTGGCTGCACAGCCCCGATGGCCTTTTGCCCCATCCACCCGAATCGCCCGTCGCCGTAGAATCGGCGCCGCTGCTCGTTCCTCTCGGCAAGCAAGATGTGTATGCCATTGGCATGTCATTGGCGGGCCGTCCGCCCAATCGAGAAGAAGCGGACTTGCTAACCCTGCTAGGCAACCAGGCCAGTGTGGCGCTGGAAAACGTCCGGCTGGCAAAACAGTTGTCCGACCGCGCCCGCATCGAGCAAGAAATGCGCATTGCCCGCGAAACCCAGACGAGCTTGCTGCCCACCTCGGCGCCGCAATTTCCAGGCTGGGACATTGCCGGCTACTCACAGCCAGCCAGCGAAGTGGGGGGAGATTTTTACATTTATCATCCATTAACAGATGGCAGCCTGGGGATCAGTGTGGGCGATGTATCGGGCAAGGGCATGTCTGCGGCGTTGTTGATGGGCGGCTCGGTTATCGCATTGGCGGCGCTCTGCCTGGACGATCCTACTCCGGCTGACTTGCTGCGGCGGATGGATCAGGTGCTGCAGCCCTATCGCGGATCAACCGGCCGCAATACGGCCCTGTGCTACGTGCGCCTGCCTGCGTCTGGCTCTGGTCCGCGCGCCATCCGCGCGGCCAACGCGGGCATGATCGCGCCGTTGGTGCGCCGCGCCAATGGGCAGGTAGCGTGGCTGGATGTGCGCGGGCTGCCGCTCGGCGCGCCGCGCATCGAAACGCACTATGCCGAGATGAGCGCCACGCTCGAGCCAGGCGACATGATCGTCATCGCCTCAGACGGCATCATCGAGCGCATGAACGCGGCCGGTGAATTGTTTGGGTTTGAGCGGTTCGAGCAAATGGTGGCTGCCTGCCCCTCCCACGAGAAGGCGGAACAAATCTGCAGCTTGATTCTTGAGCAGGTGGCGGCCTATGCGGCTTTGCGCGCGCCGCACGATGACATGACGCTGATTGTGGCCTGTGTGAGAGAGTAAAGGCTGGCAGGCCGGACACGCTCCGAAGACATTAAAGCTCGTTCCCTGCCGCAATCGCCGCCAGGTTTTCCTCGGCATATTTGCTATCCTGGCGCGCTGCCTCTTCAAGCGCCTCTGGCGAAAATAACGCCAGGCGTTTCAGCGCCGCCGCCAGCATAACCAGCCCGCTGTTCGCTTTGCTCACGCGGCCACGCGCCCGGTTAAGGTCAATGACGATTTTGCGCGCCGATGTGGTTATGTCCCAGTCTGGCGTCACAAATAGCCAATTCTCCGGCGTCATCAAGCGCAAATAGTGGGCGGTTTTTTTGTACCCGTCGGGTGTGATAATGACCAGCGCGTCCGGGCAGGAGGCGCCGGTATAGCGCACCTCGCTTGGAGACAAGGTCACCTGGCTGATACTGTAGCCCGATTTGACCGTGACGGGGTAATCGTCGCGCTGCGCTGCCCACAGGCCAGAGAGGATGCCAGCCAATCCCACCAGCCGCGCCGCCGAACGTACCTTGCCGCCCGCCGAGCCGGCCGCCACCAGGTTAAACGTGCGGTCGAGCGTTGAAGAAAACAGGGGTGTTATTGGCTGCGCTTGCCCGAATGGTTTATGGCGCTCGTCGGCGTGCGCCAGGCGGTAAGCAGCGGCGTACTCGGGGCGATCTTCCTGGTGCAATACGCCGGTGTGGAATTTCAATTGCTCCAAAGTGCTCGTCAGCGCCTTGCGCGAAAAATCGTTGTTAGGCACGAAATAAGCCGTGCACAGTTCCCAAATATCCAGCAGGCCAAAGCCTTCGCGGCTGATTGCCTCCACTATCCGATCCGAAAGGTCTTTATCAAACGACGTGCCTCGATACACATAGCTCGCGCCATTGACCGCTGCCGTCGCGCAAATGTCCAGCGGGCGTTCCAGGTTGCCCTCGCGCGTGGTGGTCGTGATGCTGCCCTGCGGCGTGGTCACGCTGTGTTGCCCCCCCGTCATGCCAAAGTTTAGATTATTGAACACCAACACTGTCACCCCCACGTTGCGCCGCGCCGCGTTAATCAGATGCGTCCCGCCGATGCCGCAGCCGCCGTCGCCCATCACCACAATCACTTTGAGATCGGGGCGGGCCAGCTTGATGCCGCTGGCGTAGGCCACGCTGCGCCCGTGCAGGCCGTGAAAGGCATTGACGTTGAAATACTGGTCGCTCAATCCCACGCATCCAATATCAGACACGATGACGGTTTTGCGCGGGTCGAGTTGGAGCTTGACCATCGCGCGGTTCAAGTGATCCAAAATCATGCCGTGCCCACAGCCGGGGCAAAACGGGTAGGGCGCTGCCGTGCGGAACGTTTGAATGGGTTCGGTGCTTGATGTGTGCATAACGGTTCAATCCAAAATCTGCTCGACGAACTGATCCGGCGAGATCAACTCACCGTCCACGCGATTGACGCCAACGACTTCCACCTGCCCGCAAGCAACGCGCTCAATCTCGCGGCGGTAGTCGCCCAGGTTCAATTCGGCCACCACTATGCGTTCAATCCCTTGCAGCGCTTTTTGGATGGCTGTTTCTGGGACGGGCCACAACGAGTGAAGGGTCAGCGCCGAAACCGCCCGTTGCCTGCTCCTGGCTTTCCAGACGGCTTCTTGCATCGCCCGCGCCGTGACGCCGTAGCTTGCCAGCAAGGTCTTGGCGCCCACTTGCACATCGGCCGCGACGAGTTCGAGTTCGCCGCGATGCTGCGTAATTTTAGCGGCCAGGTGGTCATTGAGCGCGCCGACCGTAGCGGGGTCCTTGCTCAACAAGCCGCGCTCGTCGTGGCTGGAACCGGTAAAGCGCACAATGTGCTCGCCGCCCAATGCTGCCAGCGGCGGCGCGCCGTCAGGCGGCGCGTACCGGTACGGCTTGGATTCTTCTATCCGGTCCGCCTCGCTCGTGGCGCTCGTCTCTTGCTTTTCACCTCTCACTCCTTGTCTACTTGTTTCCTCATTTACTTGCACCGTGTTCATCGTCATTACCAGCTCTTTGTCGGCTATCAAGAATGTGGGGCATCGGAAGCGCTCAGCCAGGTCAAACGCCTTGATCGTCAGCGTATAACATTCGTAAATTGAAGACGGCGCCAGCGCAATAATGGGATAACCGCCCGACGTTCCCCACCGCACGAATTGCACGTCGCCTTGTCCTACCGTCGTCGCGCCGCCGGTGGCCGGTCCTTGCCGCTGCACGTCCACAATGACCAGCGGCACTTCGCCCATGATGGCCAGGCCAATGTTTTCGCTATAGAGGCTGATGCCAGGCCCGCTCGTGGCGGTGAGCGTCCGCG
The DNA here is from genome assembly GCA_964651475.1 of uncultured Anaerolineae bacterium. GTDB lineage: Bacteria > Chloroflexota > Anaerolineae > Fen-1058 > Fen-1058 > JBGSMF01. The sequence continues at coordinate 7,002 of CAZYXV010000012.1, forward strand.
CGCCCGTCATCGCCGCGCCAATGCACATGCTGATGCTGCCGATTTCGTCTTCCGCCTGAATCGCCACTCCGCCCGCGCGCGGCAACTCGCGCATCATGTGCATCAAGATGGGCGAGGCGGGCGTGATAGGATAGCCGGCAAAAAACGCGCAGCCGGCGTTCAGCGCCCCGCGCACGATGGCCGTTGCGCCGTCGGTGAACTCACGCCTCGTCGTCGTCATCGCCGTCGTCGTCAAACGCTTCTTCCCCCTCTTCCATCCATACGGGCGATAGCAGCACACCTAAAAGAAATTGCCCGAACGCGCCATTTTCCCAGTAAGGAACAGCAGCATTGGAAAATTGCCCGTGAAGCAGCCGCGCCCTGAGGGCTATCGTAGGTAGACTATCTTGATCTTCAATGACATTTTCCAAGTCCTGAAGCAGCTCGCTAAAGCGTTCCGGAGAGAACCTGGTTCTGATCAATTCAGGTAGACGCTGCTCTATAGAATCGAGCGCGTCGTTTTGCACGCGACTCTCGCTTTGATCCTCTTCAATGTGCCCGCCCCTCATCGCTGCCGCCACGTCGCTAGAAAATCCTTCGATCTCTTCCGGGTCAAAGATCGCCAGAGCCAACTCGCCGTCGAGTTTTTGTTGTATGTCCCACGAGTCGTCCGTCAGTTCCATTTGGCGCCTGACGTAATCTGCCAACTCGGTGTTGGTTCCCACGGCTTCCCAAAAGGCAGTGTAGGCCGGCGTCTCTGCTTCCAGATCGAACACGGTTTCGACGTCGGGCTGGAACGCCTGGGCCAACCTGAGCGCGCCGGCCTCTTCTTTTTCCAGGGCAGACGCCTTGCTCAGAGCGCGCTGAAGCGCCACGTGCAAAATGCCGCACGTGCCCCATATTTCCGCTCTCGTGTCCATGCGCAGCAGGAGTTCAACCGCCGCCGCCAGCGACAATGTGTCGGTTTGCCCGGCGCGCTTTAGCCTGCGCCGGCATTGCCCAAACCGGTTCAACACATCGCGCTGCAGCGCTGGATTGACCAGTTTAGCCACAGTGTTGATGTCTGCCTCCGAGGTAACATCTTTACGCTCTTCATCAGACATTCGCGCCAATTCTTCGGGGGCGGGAACGTACAGAGTATGCATGGTTACCGACGCTTGCAGCGCATCTGCCGGGTTAACCGCCAGCCCTTCAAATTCTGGCTCGTCGCACAGCCTGGCCGAATCGAGCATGGCTCGAGTGGCAAAAACGAACCATTCTTCTTTGTCGTCCAGGTCGTATCCTTCGAGCAGCGGCTGCATCTCTCGCCACAATTGTTCTTCGACCTTGCGAGTTTCCTGGCGGCGCCGGCGTTGGCTCTCGGAGCGGCGGCGCTTGGCTTGCTCGTGGCGAACTTGTTTTTTGGTTGGTTTGGATTTCTTTTTCATGTTGCCTCCCAACGCCATAACCTTGACGCGACGGCATAGAGTTTACCATTGGTTAGGGTTGCGGTCAAACAAAGGCCCCCGGCTCAATGGGCCGGGGGCCATACCATTCAATTTGTTCGCGTCGCTGCTGCGCCCTTGCGGCTATCGAGTCGCGTTACCGGATAGCCAGATCGTTCTTTTTATCAAAGACGTGGAAATTGCCCATGTTGATGACCATGTCTATCTCGTTGCCCACCCGGGCGCGAGTGCGCGGGTCAACCCGCGCCACGCACAGGTTCTTGCCAACGTACAGGTGCAAAAAGACCTCATTTCCCATCAACTCGGTCACGTCCACCTTGCCGCGCAAGTCGGCCGCGATAATGCCGGGGGCGGCGAACTCTTTATCAAAGATATCTTCGGGGCGGACCCCCAGGATAACCTCGTCCCCCTTGTGGCCGTGCAGCGCCTGGGCGCGCTCGGGCGGGACGGGCAGCGAAAAGCCATCGCCTGCGATTACCAATTTGCCGTCCTCTTCTTTGATACGCGCATCGAGGAAATTCATTGAGGGACTGCCAATAAAGCCAGCCACAAACTTGTTGTTGGGACGGTCGTAAAGCGTCTGTGGCGTATCCACCTGCTGCAATTTGCCCTCGCTGATCACCACGATGCGCGTGCCCATCGTCATGGCTTCCACCTGATCGTGCGTCACATAGATGAACGTCGTCTCCAACTGGCGGTGCAACTTGGAAATCTCGGCGCGCGCCTGCACGCGCAGCTTGGCGTCGAGGTTGGACAACGGCTCGTCCATCAGGAACACGGCCGGGTTGCGCACGATGGCGCGCCCTACCGCCACACGCTGGCGCTGGCCGCCAGAAAGCTGCTTGGGCTTGCGGTCGAGCAGGTGCGCGATCTCCATCTTTTCGGCGGCCTCTTTTACACGCTTGTCAATCTCGGCTTTGGGCGTCTTGCGCAGTTTGAGCCCAAACGCCATATTCTCGTAGACCGTCATGTGCGGATAGAGCGCGTAGCTCTGAAACACCATGGCGATATCGCGATCTTTGGGTGGCACGTCGTTGACTAGGCGGTCGCCGATATAAATCTCGCCTTCGCTGACCTCTTCCAGTCCGGCCAGCAAGCGCAACGCCGTCGTCTTGCCGCAGCCCGAGGGGCCAACGAATACCAGGAACTCTTTGTCGGGGATCTCGATGGAGAGATTGTTGACGGCAACCACATTGCCCCAACGCTTGTATACGCCTTTGTAAACTACACTTGCCATTCTTACCTCCTCTATGTGATTTGTTTTTTCTGGTCACGAATAGGCCAGCAGGTAACGATCTATCGCTAACGCGGCCGCGCCCACGGCGGCGGCGTCTGAACCCAATGTTGCTTGAGTAATGTCTACCGTCGAGTAAGCGGCGGGCGATGCGCGGCGCAGGACGGCCTGGCGCGCCGAGCTAACCAGCGTGTCGCCTGTTTCGGCCAACATGCCCCCAATCACAACCAGGCGCGGATTGAGCGCGTTAACCAGGCCGGCAATGGCCAATCCCAAATACTCGCCGGCCTCTCGCACAGCCGCCAGCGCTGCCAGGTCGCCCGCGGCGGCGGCCTCCACAACGTCTTGCAGTGTGAGCCTGCCTAAACTCTCGCGCGTCAACGAGCGCGTGCGCTCCCAGGCCCGCGCCACCTCTTCAACTATAGCCGTCCCACCCGCCAACGCCTCGAGGCAGCCCATATTGCCGCAGGCGCAGCGCGGCCCGCCTGGATCAACAACCACGTGTCCCAACTCGCCCGCTCCGCCGCTGCTGCCTGAATAAAGTTCACCGTTCAGGATGAATCCCGCGCCAATTGTATCGCCAGCGGAAACGAAAATTAAATCATCGGCGGCCTGTCCGGCGCCGCTGCAATATTCACCCAATGCGCCAGCGTGGCGAGTATTGACGAGCGCGAACGGCGCGTCCACGTCAAGCTGCTCGCGCAAGAGCGATACGAAAGGGACCTCGCCAGACCACGCCTGCGGCGCAAACACGAGTGCGCTTTCACCAGCCGCATCTACCAGACCCGGCACACTGATTCCCAGGCCAACGAGACGATCCTCACCGGATACAAGCGCCTTGACCAGAGCCGCCGCTTCGCGCATTGCATCGTTTGGCGCCGCCGCTCTAAACGAGCGCCTTGCTGAACGTATGACCTTGCCAGAGAGGTCAGTCAAAACGACCAGAGCACGTCCGGCATCCACCTCGATGCCAATCGCCATGCCAGCCTGGTGGTTCACTTGCAGGCCAATCCTCCTCCGCCCCGCGCTACGGGACGGCATTTCCATTTCGAGCAGTAGCCCCTTATCCAACAAGTCTGCCACGGTGGCCGATATGGCAGCCTTGCTCAAGCCGCTTTCCAGGGCGATTTCTGCGCGAGATATACCGGGGTGTCTGTGAACCAGCCATAATAACCTGGCTCTGCTGCCAATGCGCGCAGTGTTTGTTTGTGGATAAACCAACGTGGACATGGTTTGCTTTGCAGAACAACCCTAATTTATTAGTTTGGTTTATGAACTAATATGTTGTATTTTATACTATTTCAACACTTTGTCAAGTGCTGGATATTGTGCTATAATGGCGCTACGAGAGAAACAATGACGCAACACGAAGAATATGCCCCATCTTCAACCCGCGCTGCCACCCCCGGTCTGCTTGAACAAACCTGGCTGTGGTTAGGCACTGTCCTCATCTTATCCGCGGCACTCATTGCAGTGTGGCTATGGGGTCTGCCCGGCGATTTGCTGCACAAGGCGGACCTGGTGGGGTACGCTATTTGCCATCGCATTCCTGAACGGTCTTTTGTGATTGGCGGGCGGCACTTGCCGCTGTGTGCGCGCTGCATGGGCATTTACTTGGGAGTGTGGGGCAATTTGATTGTGATGACGCTGCTGAAACGTGGACGCAGCGCGGAACTCCCCCGGCCGGCAATACTGGCCGTGCTGATGATGTTCGTCGTCTTGATGGGAATAGATGGCCTCAATTCATACATGACATTTTTCCCTGGCGCGCCGCACCTGTACGAACCCCGCAACGAACTGCGCCTGTTCAGCGGCATGTTGCACGGCGTGACGCTGTCCTCGCTGGTCTATCCGCTTCTTAACCAGACCTTGTGGGCAGATGTGGAGTGGGCGCCGGCTCTGCGCAACTTTAGGGAGCTGGCACTCGTATTATTAACAGGGGCGCTAGGCGCTGGCCTGACCCTGCTGCGCATCCCGGCCTTGCTTTACCCGCTGGCCTTTATGGGCAGCTGCGGCGTGCTGGTGATGCTGGCGATGATTAATAGCGTTATTGTCGTGACGATTTTGCGGCGTGAAAATCGGGCCACTGTTTGGTGGCAGGCCATAGGGCCGCTGGCGGTGGGCGTCGTCTTGGCTCTGCTGCAGGTGAGTTTTTTGGACATGTTTCGGGCGTACATTACACAGGCGTGGAACTTGCCGTTCTAAAATTGACAAAAATTTGCCGCTTTGTGCTATAATTTCACATAGGTACTACTTACTGTCCCCAATTTTCATATAGAAGGAGGCTACAATGGATTTCGGCAAGGCGTTCTCGTACGTGTTCGAAGATCAAGACTGGACCAAAAAGGTTCTACTGGGGGGCGTCATCAGCATCGTCCCCATCCTCAATTTTGCTGCGGCAGGCTATTCCCTCGAAGTGACTCAGCGCGTCATCAACAATGATCCCAAGCCCATGCCAGAGTGGGATAATATTGGCGATAAACTCGTCAAGGGCTTTCTCGTTTTCGTCATTGGCTTTGTCTATTCGCTGCCCTCGACTATTGTAGGCTGCATTTCTCAGGGGATAAGCGCTGCCGTTCAGCAAGGCGCCTCTTCGGCTTCGAGCGACGAAGCGACCGCCGCCGTAACGGCCATGGCGGCAGTTACCATGTGCCTGGCGTGTTTTCAAATTCTCTATAGCTTGTTTGTCGGCATAGTGCTGCCGGCGGCCATTGGCCTGTACGCTGCCAAAGGCGAGTTTGGCGCGGCGTTTCGCTTTGGCGAAGTGTTTGGGCTGGTGCAAAAGAACCTGGGCCTGTATTTGATGGTATTGATCATCAGCATCGTCGCCGGCATCGTCGGCGCCTTGGGCCTGATCGCGTGCGTCATCGGCGTTGCCTTTACGGTGTTTTATGCCTATATCGTTATGGGGCACGCTTACGGTCAGGCTTACCGCGAAGCCAGCGCGAACATTGGGCTGGTGTAGCCCGGAATAAAGGAGCGCGATGAGCGGCGTGTTAAATGTTTTTACGGCTTTTGGACTATCTACTTCGGCGGGACTAAACGCCTACGTGCCGCTGCTCGTCGTCGCGCTCCTGGCCCGCTTCACGAACCTGATCAAGTTACAAGAACCCTGGACGGCGCTGACAAATTGGTGGATCATTGGCCTGCTGGTTGTGCTGCTGATTGTTGAAATGTTGGTAGACAAGGTGCCCGCCGTGGATAGCGTCAATGACGTGATTCAGACCTTTGTCCGTCCAGCAGCGGGCGCGGTGCTGTTCGCGGCTTCGTCGAATGCAATCAGCGATGTTCATCCAGTGCTGGCCATTGCGTGCGGCATCTTGCTGGCCGGCGGCGTGCACGCGGCCAAGGCCACGGCCCGCCCCGTCATCACCGCCACCACGGCAGGTGTAGGCAATCCCATCATCAGCGCTGCCGAAGATGGCGTCGCGCTCGTGACCTCGCTGCTGGCCGTGCTGGCGCCGGTGCTCATGGCCGCAACGCTCTTGCTGGCCGTGTTGACCATTGCCTGGTGGCTGCGACTCAAACAACGCGAGCGCGCCGCGTATTTGTAAGGAGTTTTATCGTGTCCCAAGAATATCCACCTTCTTATCAAACTGGTCCAACCACCAACAGCACCGCCGTCATCAGCCTGATTTTGAGTATCTTGGGTGCTATTGGCATCTTGCCTCTCATCGGCAGCATTGCCGGAATCGTTACGGGCAGCATGGCCAAAAATGAAATCGCTCGCAGCGGCGGGATGCAGACCGGCGAGGGATTGGCGCAGGCCGGTGTGATCATTGGCTGGGTTGGCATAGTGCTCGCCGTGCTCGGGATTTGCGTGGCGTTGTTAATTGTTGCTGCGGCGTTTGGGCTTGGTTTTTTTGCCATCATGGCCGAGTCCACGCGCAGCCTGCTGCCCCTGGCCTTGCCGTTCGTGTAAAAGGAGAGTCTGCTATGACGATTGACGATCAATGGGCATCCCCCCCAGAAGTGCCAACGCCGGACGATAAACTGGCGTCCATTCCAGAGCCTTCCACCGAGGCTCCGGCTGCTGCTCCTTCGCCCAGGCCAAGCGCCCCCGAGGCAACTGTACCGCCATACGAGCCAATGGCGCACCCTGTACGAGAGCAAGAAAGCCATGAACGCTCCTGGTCGCCTTCCCCCGGTTCCGCAGAGCTTGCGCCGCTCTCGCCGGCCGACGAGCGCACCTGGGCCATGCTGGCTCACCTGAGCGTGCTGGCGAACCTGGTCACAGGTCTCTTGGGGCCGCTGGCGGCGCTCGTCATTTACCTGATGTACAAAGACCGCTCTCGCTACGTCGCCTACCAATCTATGCAATCCATGGTCATGCAGCTCGTCTGTTGGGTAGGGGGCGGGATACTGGCGGTATTTGCGTGGATAATCAGCAGTGTCCTGGCTGTAATACTGGTTGGCTGCTTGCTGATGCCATTCGCCTTACTCGTTAGCCTGCTGCCGCTCGGCGCTCTTGTATATGGCGTGGTGGGGGCCATACAGTGCAGCCAGGGGCAAGATTTTCGGTACTGGCTCGTTGGCGACTGGGTGCGCGGCACGTTGGAAGGATAGCGCCGCAGCGCGCCTGATGCTAAAAGATATATCGGCGCTAGGGCGCCGTGATTTGCACAGAAAGGATAAATTCAATGAGTGACCAATTCCAATATGCGTCCCCGCCGACTGCTCCCGAAAAAAAGAGCAACACGGGCCTGATTATTGGCATTGTGGTGGGGGTGCTTGTGTTGTGCTGTTGTTGCGCGATCCTGGCGGCCTTGGCCTTTCCCGCTCTTTTTGGGCCGGACATCGAGAATATCTTTGAAGAGATAGAGCGGGAGATAAGCTACACACTGCCGACGCTGCTTGCGTTTGTGTGATCCATCGCGCCATATTGGCTTGGAACGAAAAAGGCCGGAGATGTTCCCCGGCCTTTTTCTTATTTGCTCCGCAAATGCGGAAACAAGATCACCTCGCGGATGGTATCCTGGTCTGTGAACAGCATCGTCAACCGGTCCACGCCCGTTCCGAACCCGCCGCAGGGCGGCATGCCATAGCTCATGGCGTTCAGGTAATCCTCGTCCATGGGGTGCGCCTCCTCGTCTTCGGCGGCGTACAATCGCGCCATTTCCAAAAAGCGCGCCTCCTGGTCGAGCGGGTCGTTCAACTCGCTAAAAGCGTTGCCACATTCCAGGCCGCCGATAAAGAACTCGAATCGCTCGACGTGCGTGGGATCGTCAGGCTTGCGCTTGGCCAGCGGCGAAATATCGCGCGGATAATCTATCACAAACGTTGGCTGGATGAGCCTGGGTTCAACGTAATCGCCCAGCAGCCCATCCACCAGCTTGCCCCACGTAGCGTTTTCCGGCGCGCGCCCTCCCATGCTCAGAATTTCCTGGCGGAGGCTGGCTGCGTCTGGATGCATCACATAATCAATCTCGCTGTATTGCCGGATGGCCTCGCGCATCGTCACGCGCTGCCAGGGCGGGGCCAATTCGATTAGATGGCCGCTAAAGGTGATCTGGGTTGAGCCGGTCACCTCTCGCGCTACAAAGGCCACCATCTCTTCCGTCAGCCTCATCACGTCGTCGTAATCCATGTAGGCTGCGTAAAATTCGAGTTGGGTAAATTCCGGGTTGTGCTTAAAGCTAACGCCCTCGTTGCGGAAATCGCGCCCGATTTCGTACACCCGCTCATAGCCGCCCACCAGCAAGCGCTTGAGATATAATTCAAAACTGATGCGCAAATACAAATCCTGGTGGAGTTGATTGTGATGCGTCGTAAACGGGCGCGCCGCCGCGCCGCCATAGATCGGCTGCAAGATGGGCGTTTCGACTTCCAGGAACCCCTGGCCATCCAAAAAGAGCCGCAGGGCCGACACAACACGCGCGCGCGTGCGAAACACCTGGCGCACATCGGGGTTCACAGCCAGATCGGCGTACCGTTCGCGATAGCGCGCCTCGGTATCTTTGAAGGCGCTGTAGCGCACTAGCTGTCCATCTACCACCTGTTCTTTGGCCATCGGCAGCGGCCGCAGCGATTTGGAAATGATGCGCCAGGCGCGCACGTGCAGGCTGACTTCGCCCGTCTTGGTGCGAAACAGTTCGCCCTCTGCTTCGACATAGTCGCCCAGGTCTGTGTCTTTGAGCAAGACTTGATAAGACTCTTCGCCCACGTCATCTTTGCGCCAGTACAACTGCAAGCGTCCCGCGCCGTCTTCGATGTGACCAAAGCTCGTCTTGCCCATCGCCCGAAAGCTGACCAGCCGGCCCGTCACAGCGGCGCGCACTTGCCCGGCATCTGGCAAGAGCTGCCCTTCACTTGCCGCAAAGGTGGATTGAGCTTGAGCCGTCGTGCAGGTGCGCTTGACGCGCGCCGGGTAGGCCTCTATGCCACGCGCGCGCAAACGCTCCAATTTGGCCAATCGCTCTCGCTCCAGTTCATCTCGTGGTTCCATAGCCGCTCCTCATATCAAACGTCCAAAATAAAAAACAGTCCACGCTGGCGGGACACCCTGCCATGCATGGACTGGATGTCAATCGGCAGGCTCAATTTATAGAGACAATCTTGAACGTCAGCTTGCCGGCTGGCGCGCTAATGGTCACCTCGTCTCCTACCCGTTTGCCCAAGAGCGCCCGTCCCAACGGGCTTTCGTTCGAGATGCGCCCGTAGCGCGGATCCGCTTCGGCAGAACCGACCATCGAATATTTTTCGGCCTCCGCGTCGCTGCCCACTTCCTTGATGGTCACAACGCTGCCCAGCACCACTTCGGTATGGCGTTTCTTGCCGCTGTCTTCGATAATCACGGCATTTCGAATCATGGCTTCGAGCGTGAGGATACGCCCCTCGACGAACGCCTGCTGATTTTTAGCGTCGTCATATTCTGCATTTTCGTCAATGTCGCCTTCTTCCATAGCCTCGTGCAGGCGTTGGGCGATTTCGGCGCGTTTGACGGTGCGCAAAAATTCCAATTCTTCTTCTAGTTTTTTCAGGCCCTCGCGGGTTACATAAGTTGGTTGGTCGCTCATCTTCCCTCTATTGGGCACATTCTCACGTGTAGATGATAAAAAAAGAACACGCGCTGTGTCCCACATTTGTAATATAAGGCTGAGAGCGGGGGAGGCTTTCAGCTTTTTAAGCGGCTTGATTATAGCGGATTTTCTCCGAATTGTAAAGGGTCGCTCCGCGCTGCCACACGCGCTCGGCCAGTCCCTTCCCGCCTCCCTGAAGGTGTGCAAAGCTCTCCAGCCGCCGCGCCAACTCTTTTGTACTCTCAAAAAATGTAGATAGTTGCGATTGGTAGCAAGCTACAGCGGCTATTTTGCATTCCACATCTATTTTTTCTAACCAAACGAGACAAGGCAACAGGTTTTCTTGAGCTAACGCAGCCTTGAGGGCCGCGGCGTCTTCAGCGTAGGGATAGTCCTCGTAATATATCAACTGCCCTTTTGTCGCATCCCAACTTTCGGTGGCCCGGCGAACGAGCTGATGGTCAACGTGGCGGCCCACGCACAGCGGCGTATATACCATTGCATCCTGCAGCGGCTCCAATTGCTTCAACTGCTGCATCACCTGGTTGATCAGCCCGTCTTCTTCATCAGACAATGCGCCAAAGATTGAATCTCGGTCGGGATATAATGGCTGGCTCGCCCGGTCCAGGCGATAGATGCAATCGGGGATAGCTAAATGGAGCGCGTGAGCGCGCAGACTGTGCAACGCGGCCAAATCTTCGGCGCGGCGGGCGGCCACAGCGTCATCGAGCGCCCAACGCGCGTGCAACTCGCGCACAAACGCCGAGCCAGGGGAGCGCGCCGGCGGATCGCCGGCGCACACCGTCACCACCAACACGCGCTTGCCCCGCCTGGCCTGTTGTGCAATTTGCCCTCCGCACGAAAGCACAGCATCATCCAGGTGCGGCGATAGATAAATAAAATCGGCGGGCATGTTGTCTGGCAAATCGAGATCACGGCAAGACTGGCAACATCTGCTTATGGTAAAATCTGCCGCAGCAGACGCAGCCAATTGCCGCCCAGGATGGCTTCCACATCGGCGCGCGTGTAACCGTGGCCGAGCAGTGCTTCGCCAATTTTGCCAATATCGGCAATCGTATCCAACTCGGCGGGGATATCTTGCGCGCCAAAGCCGCCATCGAAATCGGTGCCGAGCGCCGTGTGGCGCGCGCTGCCCGCCAACTGGCACACGTGGTCAATCGCGGCCACCACGTCCGACAGCGTCACCGCATCTTTGCGATTTTCGCGCCGCCAGCCTTGCCTGAGCATCGAGTTCACCGGCAAGATGCCCATAATGCCGTCGCGCTCAATCAGGCGGCGAATCATTTCATCCGAAAGGTGCCGGTCGGTGTTTACAAACTTGCGCGGGTTAGAGTGGCTGGCAAGCACCGCGCCGTCGTACATTTCCAAAGCCTGGAAAAATGCCAGCTCGGCGCAGTGGCTCAGGTCGAGCGCCATGTTGAATGGGCGCATCACGCGCAGCAAGCGCCGCCCCTCGTCGGTGAGCGGCCCCGGCTCGTGTGTGCCGCCGGCGTAGCGTGTGGCGCCCCACGCCAGGCCGACGATGCGCACGCCGCGCTCGTACCACATCTCCGCTTGCTCAGGTTCGATAATCGGGTCGGCGCCTTCCATCAATGTGACCAGTCCAATCTGGCGTGGGTCGCGTTCGCTGCGAGGCTGTTGCCACGTCGCCAGCACCTCGTCCAAATCGCGCGCCATCGTCACCAGCCGGAATTGCGCGTGCTCGTCGGCCAGGCGTTGGTATAGATCAAACTGCTGCATGGCGATTTTGTGCGCTTCTTGGGGCGTGCGATAGGACGGCCCGGTTAAAAAGCTGCTCAAACGCGCTGGCTCGGTGAACAAGGTGGCAAAAATCACAGCCACCTCGCCCGCCAACCAATCCGCCAATCCCAATGTGCCCTCGCCCCGGTCACGCGATGGGAGAGCGTCGCGCTCGGCCTGGCGCACGGCCTGCGCCGAGTGCGTGTAATCGCGCCCCCAGGTGAGCATGTTGTAAGCAATGTCTTCGTGGCCGTCTACAATGATCATAGCGCCTCGGTTTCGTCTTTGGATTGAGCCAGCACCTTTTCCAGGATGGTGCCCTTGAGCAGTTGAGCCAACACCTCCGCCACACTCTTGCCGCCCAGAATCGCCAGCGGCGCCATGCTTTCCGCCATACGTTCGGCCAGCGCCCGATCTGAAAAGGCTTGCAGCGCGGCCACCAGTTGAGGCGAAACGGCGTTGGCCTTGTTGACCACGGCTTCCACCTGGGCGCGGAGTTCTTCCAGGTGTTGGGCCAGCCGTTGTTGAGCGATGGCAAGCTCTTGTTCGAGCGACGCTTTTTGCCGGGCCAGTTCGGCGGCGCCGATTTTATCCAGAAATTCTTGTTCCGCCCATTGGGCGTCGAGTTTGCGCCTGGCGGCCTCGGCTTCGGCCTCGATTTGCGCCATGTTCAGGGCCAGGTGTTTTTGAACATCTTCCATCTTCAGGTTGATCAGCAAGTGCTGCGTGGCAGCTTCGGACTTGGCCGTCTTTTGCTTGATGGCTTCTTTTTGCTGCGTGGCCTGCAAGTTGCGCTCCTCGGCGGCCAATTCGAGCGCCTGCTTGACGGCCGAGTGTTGCGCGGCGACCAAAAGCTGGCCGATTGTTTCGTCCTCGATGGTCACGCCCAACACTTCTACGTCGTAGATGCGCATGCCGTTTTCTTCAAAGATGCGCCCGCGGCGCTTGCCGTCCTCGGGCATCCCCAGAATGGTGTCTCGAATAATGCTAATCGCGTTGGCGTAAAAATCTTGAATGCCGTGCAGCCGGATCGCGTGGCGCAGGAGGGAGCGCATGTGATCCACGAGGAACTTGACGTAATTTTCCACGTCGAACCATTTTTCGGGCGCGCCCTCAAAATTCACGCGATAAGACAATAGCACCTTGACCGGGCATAGATCGCTCGTTTCGGCTTCCACCAGGTCCGACACCTTGTTATACAGGACGCGCAAATAGACGGTATTGGCGAGACGGGTGTCCGTCTTGGGGGTGCCGGTCGAAAGCTCGTGCTTTTCCAGCGTCTCGTCGTATTCGAGCAGGCAGGTCTGCGGCCCCACCACCACTTTGCGCTCGCCCGTCTTGCTGACCACCATCACCGCATAGCCCGTCCAGACATTGATCGCCACCGCGCCTTCGTACTTGGTATCGAGCGTCACCGTGCGCGGGGGCGTAAAGGTCTGGCTGCGCGTGAATTCGTCGCCGGCGAATTCGGCGGCAGGCGCGCGCCGCTTGGGTTTATCGGCCCCGGCTTTTTCCTCTTGCTCCAATAACTGCCGGGCCTCTCCATCCCTTACAAATTCTACTCCCTTTTCTTTGCGAACCAATTCCATCAAGCGGCGGTTGTATTCCAACGCTTCCTGGTTGCCGGGGAACCACAATTCCACGACCTTGGGATCGAGCACGCGGCGGACAATGACCTCTTTGCGCGGGTCGGCCAGGAACATGCACGGCCCCCGCTTGAGCGTGATCTGGCCGGCCAGGCGATCCAAAACGTAGCGCGCTTCCCCGGCCGGGATGGCCACGGCGTAATGCACTTCGGCCTCCCCGTAGCGGACGATGGCGTGTTCCGGGCGCGGAAAGTAAATCATTTGATCCTTGCCGGTGATAAACAACTCGTCGCCGACTTTGTAGGATTGGCCGTCTTCTTCGTAAGGCGCAATGACCTTGATATACAGGCCGCTGATTTCGTTCAACTCGATGGCTCTGAATTTGCGCGAGCCATCTTTTTCGATAAAAGTCTCGGTGGGGCGGGGAAACACCACGGCCGGCCCCTGGATGTAGCGCTTGTTGCCATCCTCGTCGAGCAAGATGCAATATTCCAGCCGCTCTAGCGTCACTGCCGCGCGGACATAGTTTTCGTTTTCGTCCGGCACGACCTCGACGCCGGTGGGGGGAATGTAGAAAGACACCGCTGTGCCCTGGATCACCAGCAATTTGCCCATCGTCAAATCGAGCGCATCCACGGCCGGCTTGATCTCGCCCCCCTCAGCCGGCTCGCCCGGCGTGGACGTTTGGGGTTTGATCACTGCCTTGCCCCAATTTTTCCGGGCGGCTTCTTCGTCGTAAACGCGCACGATCAGATATTGATTAGAGCGCAGGCGGTGCCCCTGAATCACCCGCACCATCTGGCCTGGCCACGGCGCAAAAGCCACCGGGCCGGGGATATTGACTTTTTGCCCAACGCTCAATTCGGGCAGGTTGTTGGCCGCGCCCACCTTGGGCGGCTTGCCGTCAACCGCGGGATTTTTCAAGACGATGTACCAGCCTTCGGGCGCAATGGCAAATACCTGGATGGCTTGCTCAAGCGTGCAGCGCGCAAAGCGTTTGTTTTGGCTGTTGAACACGACCGGCTGGTCGGTGTTCGCCAGGCTGGTCTTGTGAGGCCCAACGTAGTTGATAACGTTTCCTTTGGTTTCGTCTAAAATAAAAGCATATTCATTGGGAGCGAGGATCAAATCCCGCTCGCGTCGTGAATCATCGCTAGGCATTTGGGGACCTCCTTTTGTCGTTTTTTTTGCCATCTCGGATCAGTCCGCACTCGGCGCAGCGGCCAGGCGCACGCCATTGTAAACACTCGAGCCGGCGCTCTGCGCAATTCTACAATCGCACACGGAAGTATAGCATAACGCGGCTCCCGCCGCAACCCATTTTTCTCTCAGCAGTTACGCTGGTTTCAGGTATAATAGGTTCAACTCGTGTGCATTCGTGGAAAAATGTCTTTTTTCGAGTGATACTATAATGGAGAACAAGGCGTGAGCTATGCTCCTCTTCAAGATGCATGGCAGGCTTGCTGGCCACAAGCGCTGGCGCTGTGGAGCAAGTTCACGCGCCTGCGCGACCCGCAGTGGTGCACGAGCAAACAAGAAGCCAAAAAAGCCGGGCTGGCGCAGGGTTTTGCAATGATCCGCCTGCACGATCAGTCTATCGTCATCAATCTGCCCCTCGTGGTGGAAAACCGCGTCCAGGATTACGCCCTGGAAATCATGGCGCACGAAATCGGCCATCACGTCTATTGCCCCGCCGACCTGACCGATAATGCGCGCATGGCGGCGCGCATGCGTTACGCCTTGCCGGGCAAGGAGCCTCTGGCAGGTTTTGTGGCCAATCTATACGCCGACATGCTCATCAACGACCGCTTGCAGCGCGGCGCCAATCTCAGAATGGACAAGGTGTACCGGGCGCTCGTAGAGCCGACCTCCAACCGCATGTGGACGCTGTACATGCGAGTCTATGAAATTCTGTGGAGCATCGAAAAAGGCCAGCTTGCCGCGGGGCCTATGGATGACCGGCTCGAAGGCGACGCGCACCTGGGCGCGCGGCTGATTCGCTCGTATGCGCGAGAATGGGTGGATGGGGCAGGGCGCTTTGCGGCCTTGTGCCTGCCCTATTTGCTCGAAGAGGACGGGCAGGCCGTCGGCCAGCTCTTGCGCGGCTGGCGTGATACCGAGCAAGCCGGCGCGGGCGGCGCGCCGGTTGGGCTGGCCGAGATCGAAGCGGGCGAGCGCGAAGGCGCGCTTCACCCGGCGCTGGATCCAGAACTGGCCGGACTTGAACCCGGCGCGGAACAAGAGCCGGCCGAATCCCAGGGAACAGCTCGCAGTGGAGCGAGCGGGCAATATCGGGAGCCGTTCGAGTACGGTGAGATTCTAAAAAGCCTGGGGATGAAGCTGGACAATCACGAGATTGCCGCGCGCTATTACAAGGAACTTGCCGCGCCGCTCTTGGTGCGCTTTCCAACCCGCCTGATGCCGGAATCCACCGAGCCTTTGCCGGAAGGGCTGGAGGCGTGGGACATTGGTTCGCCTTTGGAAAACGTTGATTGGATTGAAAGCGTTTTGATCAGCCCGCGTGTCATCCCCGGCGCAACAACCATGCAGCGTGTGTGGGGCACTATGGAAGGGGCGCTGCCGGAAAAACAGGCGCTCGACCTGGACCTGTACGTGGATTGTTCCGGCTCGATGCCCAATCCTCAAGTGACCGTATCGTACCTGGCGCTGGCCGGCGCCATCGTCGCGCTTTCGGCGCTGCGGACCGGCGCGCGCGTGCAAGCCACGCTCTGGAGCGGCGCGCGGCAATTTCAGAGCACGCCTGGCTTTGTCCGCGATGAGGACCAAATTTTGCGAATTCTCACCGGCTACCTGGGCGACGGTACTGCCTTTCCAATCCACGTGCTGCGCGATACGTTCAAAAACCGCTCCCCAGAGGCGCGTCCCGCGCATATTCTGATTATCTCGGACAATGGCGTGACGACCATGTTTGACCGGGACGAGCAAGGCAACAGCGGGTGGGATATTGCGCGGATGGCGTTGGATAAGGCGCGCGGCGGCGGCACGATGGTGCTGAACATGTACTACTCTTGGAAAAGTCATCATGACCTGGCTCGCGCCCACCAGGAAGGCTGGCAAATCAGCACTGTGCAAAGCTGGGATGAGTTGGTTGCCTTTGCGCGCTGGTTCAGCCAGATCAAGTATTCCGCATGAACACGCTGGTCATCGTCTGGCGTGTCACGAGCCATTGTAATCTCGACTGCCGTTTTTGCGCGTATGCCCGCTCGGTCGAGCGCCCGCGAATGGCCGCGAACCCGGACCAGGTAATGGCGTTCGGCGCGCTGCTGCAAGACTATGGCCGCCAGTATAACCGAGACGTTCTGGTGAGCTGGCTTGGGGGTGAGCCACTGCTTTGGCTGCCGTTGAATCAACTCTCGAGCGCGTTCAAACACAAGTACAATGTGCGTGCTTCGGTCGCGACCAACGGCGCGGCTCTTGGAACCCAATTGCGCGAGCTGATGGATTATGATCAAATCACTCTCAGCGTTGATGGCCTGGCTTCATTTCACGACTGGGTGCGCAATGCGCCCGGGTTATATCATCGGCTTGGCGCTGATGTGGCGCGCCTGGCCGAACTCAAAGCCGGGCGCGGCCACGGACCGCTCATTCGGGTCAACACTATCGTGATGCGCGACAACATTGATCAACTGGAATCGCTGTGCCTGGAATTGGCAAACTGGGGTGTAGAAGAATTGACCTTTAACGCCCTCGGCGGCAGGGATCGCCCTGAATTTTTTCCCGATCACAAGTTGATGCCAGAACACATTGATCGGCTGCGCCGCGAGCTGCCGCGTCTGCGCCGCCGCATGATCGAGCGCGGGCTGAGGATTTGCGGTAGTGAAGCTTATGTGGAACGGCTGGGCAGTTTCGTTCGAGGCGTTCCGGTTCCGGTTGCCCACTGCGCCCCCGGCCAGGATTTCTTGTTCGTTGACGAGCGCGGCCTGGTCAGCCCATGCAGTTTTACTACGACGGCTTGTAGTGTGCCGCTGGCAAGCTTGCACAGCCCGGACGATTTGCGCGCCTTGCCGGCGCAGTTTAGTGCGCTGCGGCAGCAAGCTGCGCCGCCTGAGTGTTTGGATTGCTTGAGCACCGAGGTGTTTGGGAAATTCAGCATCTTGTCAGGAGACGAGCATGGATCAAGAAGGCCCACCACTTGAAGCCCTCACCCGCCGATTGGCCGAGTGTCCGGCGGATTTTTTGGCCGAGCCGCGCGTGGGCGCGCTTGGGTCGGTGCCGGTGGATGCCGTTGTTTACGATGTGATTCTGGATTTGGGCGGCGCTCCGCTCACCACGCGGCAGGCGGCGCCCCTGGCAAAAAAACAGCGCAACTGTTTGAGCGTGATATTGATCGCGTGTTGGCTGGTCCACGATGAATGGTTCCGCCGCCAGGGGCGATTTGCCGAGCCAGCCTATCGGCTGCTGGCGAGGGGATTGGACGAGCTGGCGGAAAGCACGCCGGCGCTCAAGCTGGTGACGGACCCCGACCGCCGCGAGGAATTGGCGCGGCTGTGCTTAAAAGAGTTGGGACTGCGTCCGGCCGGCGAAACAGTGCAACAGGCGCAAGATCGCTTTGCAACGCTCAATACCGCCGAGCGCCAGCGCGTGATCCTTGCGGCGCGCAAGGCCGAAGAGCGCGCCCAGGCCATCCGCCAGGCGATGGCCGCCGCCAAAGCAAAAGCCGAGTCGGACGCCAAGGCGATGAGAGAGTGAGAGCGAGGTTAAGGTCGAGGTTAAGGTTGAGGTTAAGGTTGAGGTTGAGGTTGAGGTCAAGATGGCGCAATTACTGCAAAAAGATCAGAACCGCTTTCCATTGCTCACCGAGGCGGGTCGCCGCTTGTTGCGCGAGTTGGAAGAAAATTCACACGCGCCGCGTTTTACTCATCCTGGCTGTGACAGGTTGACGGCAGATGGCTTGCGGCGCGTGCGCGCTTTCGAGGCCGAATTGCAAAGCGCGCCTGTGGGCTGGCAGCCCGGCGCGCTTCCCACGTGGCTGAGTGAGTTTGTGGACATGTGTTTCCGAGATGTGCCGTTCTACCGGCGTTACGGCTCGCCGCCCGCCGATTTTTTCTCCATCCCCACCACCCGGCGGGCCGACCTGGCGCGCGAACCCTGGGCCTTTGTGCCGGATGGGCTGCCATTGGATGACCTGGTGATTTATCAGACTTCGGGCGCGAGCGGACACCCGCTCGATATTCTCACCCACCCGGAGCCGCTGGCAATGTATTTGCCCTTGCTGCGCGCGGCCCTGGCCACTCGCGGCGTCGAATGGCACGGTTTGGGCGGTCAGGTGGCGATTGTTGTGGTGTGTTTTCAAAAAAGCACCTGGACCTATATTTCCATTTCGCCCGTCCTCGACCAGGCCGGCGTGGTCAAGGTCAATCTGAACCCCGCCGATTGGCGCGCCCCGCAAGACCGCGCTCGCTTTTTGGATGCGTGCCAGGCAGCGGTTTACACCGGCGACCCTATTTCGTTTGCAGAGCTGGCAAAACTGCCGCTGCAAACGCGCCCCAGGGCATTGATCTCTACCGCTATGGCGCTCACGCCCGGATTGCGTGAGCAACTGGAAGCACACTTTGCCTGCCCGGTGCTGGACGTGTATTCGATGAATGAAACGGGGCCAATCGCCGTCGCCGCCGAGGGGGGGCACGTCTTGCTCCAACCGCGCTTGTACGTCGAGATTCTGGATGCGGATGGATTGCCTTGCCCGCCCGGTGCGCGCGGCGAGATCACGCTGAGCGGCGGGTTCAATCCATTCCTGCCGCTGTTGCGCTATCGCACGGGCGATTGGTCCCGCCTGGAATTTCGTGGAACCTTGCCCGTTCTGATCGGATTAGAAGGCCGCCCGCCAGTGGTATTTACGGGCGCGGGCGGTCAGCCTATTAACAACATTGACGTGTCAACGATCCTCAAGCCGTTTGCGCTGGCGCAGTATGCGCTGCATCAGTACGCCGATGGCTCGCTGCGTCTGCGCGTGCGAGGCGGCGTTGCCGATTCCGATAAATTGCGTGAGGCGCTTTTAGCGTTATTCGGCAGCGAGCAAAACCTGACCGTTGAACAAACGGCGGAATTTACGGACAAGGTGATCCAGTACACGAGTGATAGAACGCCAGCGTCGAATTGACCGGCGAGGAGCGGAGAAAAGTTTGCCGCTCACGGTTGCGGCGCTATAATCAACGCTGTGTCCCCGGCTGGGTAAGGAGGTGTGATTGCATCTGGAATCGCTTGAAGCGCTCTTGTCAGATCTAGGTTTGACCCGCGGCGAAACGCACAACGATCAACCCCTCGATTGGTTGGTCCAGGTAATTGCCGAGTGCCTCGATTTGGTCTTTGTGGGGATTTACTTGATAGATGACACAAGAGAATGGATTGTTCTCCGTGCTGGAAGTGGGGAGGCGGGCAGAGTCATGGTCCGAGTTGGCCACAAATGGAAAGTCGCGGATCGGATGCCGATTGGGAGAGCTGTTCTCTTGAACGAATTGTGGGTTGTCGACAGTGCGTATCTCCCAGAGAGTGAAGAAGAGCTTGAGTTGGGCTCTGAGCTTCACCAGAAGGTGTATCATCAGGTAGGTGTCAGGTTGCGCTATGCACGAATAGGCCCAATACCCTTCTTTGCCCCTGCAATCGTCGCGAGATGGGAATTGATTTTTCCGCTGAGGTGGGAAGGGAATGCGATTGGTGCTATGGTGGTCAATAGCGATCAGGCCGATGACTTCAGGGCCGATGCTCTGGTTGGCCTCCAGCGCGTAGCAGATTCGATTGCGAGGACAATTGAGCACTCTGAGTGTCGCCGCGTAGGAGCGCCTTTCAGGCGCGACTATCGCGCCTGAAAGGCGCTCCTACGGGAATTTGGGGACGTTTTTTCCCATGCCCATAACACCGCATGAACCCGACTTGACTCATCGGCACTTTTTTCGATTGCTCAACGCGCATTAATGATTCTTCTGTTGGTAATGTTTTGGGGAGAAAAAATCGAGTATATGCGCGATGCTCTCTTTACCTACTATATGTTCATGCTTTCCAGCTTCAGCCTAAAGATATCTACCTTTCCCCCAGACACTTTTCGGCTTTTGCGAGGGGCTGATTTCTTGTGGCGGTTTGAGGGCGATTGGAGTTCGAAAGAACGGGCAATCGTTCGAGCTGTTATGCGCCATTATGAATACAAGCACGGAGAGGACCGGGGGTGGACGACCTGGTTACTTGTTTGCTATAAGCATCAGAACTGCAAGGACTTTCATGCTGTCTATGGTACCAAGGTGTCTTTGTACGGCGACTCGGTTGAGCAACTGGTGCAAAAGATTCGCTACTATTACGAAACAGGCAACCCTGCTTTAGGTCAAGGCTTTTGAGGACTGGCTGGACAGGATGCTAGGCCGTTCGGTCATTTTCTTCCGGCAATATTTGAGGTTGAATGATTTCTGGCGGCGCTTCTGAGGTTGGAGCGCCGCTTTCTGCTTCTGCCGGGGGCGGCGCTTTGGACTCGGCGAGTGTTTCCATGGCGTCCGTTTCGGCGGGCTGCAGCGGCGGCAGTTCGGAGAGGTTGGATAGCCCAAAGTGTTGTAGAAACTCGAACGTGGTTCCATAGAGAATGGGGTGTCCAACCGTTTCCAGCCGTCCCACTTCTTCGATCAACCCCTTGCTCAATAAATTCTTGAGCACGCTATCGCAATTGACGCCGCGCACCGCTTCTACCTGGGCGCGCGTGCACGGCTGCTGGTAGGCGACGACGGCCAGCGTTTCCAGCGCGGCCGCCGAAAGCTTGCTGGTGGCCTCGATGCCCAAAAATCGCTCGATGACGGGCGCGGCTTCTGGATGCGTTACAAGTTGCAGCCGGTCCCCTTTGTGCTGCAAGCGGAGGCCGCGCTCGTGGCTGTCTGCGTTGAGCGCGGCCAGGGCCGTTTCGATTTGCTCGACGCTGGTTTCGGTGGCCTGCGCCAGGCGCGCCACACTCACCGGCTCGTCGGCCACAAAGAGCAGATTTTCGATAATGGCTGTCAGAGACAGGCTGGAGGGTAGTGTCGCCGGATCAGGCATAAGAATCTGGCGAATCCGAGCGCGCTGGCGTTGCCGGCGGCGGCAGTTCGGCCGGTTGTGATGGCGTGAACGCAGGCCGGGGGGCCGGCGCCGGTGTGGTGGTGGGAACGCTGCCGGGCGGGTAGGGCATCATGCGGATCTGAACTTGCGGTTTGCCCGCCAGTTGAAGCCCCATTTTTTCTTCGATGACCTGGCGCGTGACTTCGAGCACTTCTTCTGCTTTGCGCGGCACGTTCACCTCGGCGGAGGCGTCCACCTCGATGGACAAAGCCACTCCCTTGCCTTTGCGGCTAACGCGCGGCTTGACGGCAAGTATATCCGGCAGCGGATCAATGTGATAGCGCAGCCGGTTGGCGATAGAGTCTATGGTCACCCGCACCTCGCCGCCCGTCACACTCGCCACGCGGATGGTCTTGCGGCGCGGGCCGCGAAACTCGGAGATGATCAGCAGGACGAGCAGGAAATCTACAAAGATCGCCACCAGGATGAGCAGGGCTTGAGACAAAACGTTATACTCTGGCCTGATTCGGGCGAGCAGCCTCAATATTGCCGAAGCTGTCTCCATCACCAGCGTCAGGCTCTTGACCGGAAAAGCCAGCAAGAGCGTGACGACAATCATGGTAAGCAAGGCATCCAGCACGACCACAATGCGATTAAAAGTATTCACGTTTAACCTCCGGCTTTTGCAGAGAGTGAATTGAGCATGGTTTACGTTGGGTTGGCTAGCCTATGAATTGTACCATTGCGTCACCTAATGCGCAACACGGCCATGTTTTGACGTTTGCCGGGCCAGCGGTTATAATTAATTCTGTCTGGCAAACAAGGTGCGCGCGACGTGGCCTTTGGGCGGCGGGCGCTGATTGCCCGGCATTTGTCATCATGGGTGGTTTGGCATATAATGCACACGAAAGGAGAATGGAACACGATGATGCAAGTACGCTGCCAGCACTGTAGAGGAATGTTCACGCTCAGCCGTGACGGGATTGGATTGGCGTTAGCCGAGGCCCAGGCAAAGAATGAGCAATACCACGCTTTCAATTGCCCGCAGTGCCGTTACGTCGTCAAGCTGCAAATAACCGAACTGCGGCGGCATTTGCCGGCGGATTACGTGTTGCCGGAATGGACGCCTCCTCCACCCGCCGCGGAACCTGTGCCGGTTGAAAAGCCGCCGGAAGAAAACGCGGCTCCAGCCGAGCCGGCCAGGCCCAAAAGAGCGCCCCGGTTAACCCCCAGCAAATCGCGCAGACCCAAGAGTAAAAAGTAATTTTCCCAAGCTTTTTAAGGGAACTGGATAGGAGAGTAAACAGATGGAGATTCAATGCCCCAACTGCGGTTGGAAAACTGACCTGAAGGCCGAACAACTCGTGGCGGCCATCGGCGCTGCCGCGCAAAAGCAGGCCGAATACCATATTGAGCATTGCCCACAATGCCAGTGGGTCATTCGTATACCGGTGGCGAATATGCAGGCCGTTTTGCCTGTGCCTGAGCCGGCTGCGCCGCAAGCGCCCATTGAAGCACCTGTCAAGAGACCCGCGGCTAAGAAACCAGCCGTCAAGAAACCCGTGGCCAAGCCAGTGGCCAAGAAACCAGCCGTCAAGAAACCTGCGGCCAAGCCCAAGCCAGCGGCCAAGAAACCTGCGGCCAAGCCCAAGCCAGCGGCCAAGAAACCCGCGGCCAAGCCGGCCACTAAGCCTAGACCTAAACCGGCGGCCAAGAAACCAGTCGCCAGGAAACCTGCTGCCAAACCAACCGCCAAAAAAGCCAGGCCGGTTGCCAAATAACGCCGCCGAATTGTAGTGCAAACCAACTCCCCGAAATAAAGCTTTCGGGGAGTTTATCGTCATTTGTACAGTTTGTGCTGTGCGATATATGCTTCGACGTCTGGAGGAACAAGGTAGCGGATTGACAGTCCGTGTTGCACGCGGCGGCGAATGTCGCTGGCGGCGATATCTAGCCACGGCGCATCTATCCACATGATGTGTTCTTGCAGGCCGGGCAATGATTCCTCAAGCTTGGGCAAGTTCAATTCCACGCCAGGGCGGGGCGCCACTGCGAGCCGCGCCAATGCCACGATGCGATGGGGGTCGCGCCACTTGAAAAGATCGCGCAGCGAATCGGCGCCCATCAGAAAATATAATTCGTGGTTGGCGTACTGTTCGCGCAAAAGACTCAACGTATCGGCGGTGTAATGCGGGCCGGGGCGGTCTATATCCACGTGCGATACGTCAAAGCCGGCGCGCCCGGCGAGCGCCAATTGCGTCATCGCCAAACGGTGATGAATGGGGGTGGTGGATTGATCGGCCTTGAGCGGCTGCTGGCCGGCGGGGCAAAATAATACAACTTCCAGCCCCAGTTGTTCGCGCGCCTGATCGGCCAGCACCAGGTGCCCGATGTGGGGCGGGTCAAACGTGCCCCCCAAGATGCCTAAACGCTTACTGGCGGGATTGAAACGAGGTATCATAACCAAATCAGTAAACTTGTGTGCGCATTGTAATCAGTGAACATTCACGTTCATTCGCGGATCAGGGCAACTGCGCCAGCGCATCGCGCACGGCCAACAGGGAGGGCATAGCCTGGTCCGCCGCCGAAAGGTCGAGTGCGCGCGTGTGCTCGTTGGGCACAGCCCAGCACATCATGCCGGCCGCCTTGGCCGCGGCAATTCCGTTGGGCGCGTCTTCCAGCACCAGGCAACCGTCCGGCGGCAAGTTCAATCGTTCCGCGCCCAGCAGATAGCAATCAGGCGCGGGCTTGCCGTGTGGAACATCTTGCCCGGTTACGACGGCGTCGAAATCACTCTCGATGGCCAGTTCGCGCAGGACGGTATTGACATAGCCGGGCAGCCCCGAAGTGACCACCGCGCGTGGCATGCCCTGCGCCTTGAGCCAATCGAGCAATTCAAACAGGCCTGGCATGACGCGCAAGCGGCCGGGCAACATTTCCATGAATCGGGCGTTGCGCTGGCGGGCCAGTTCTTCGGGGGGAGCAGGCAGCGCCAACCACTCGCGCACCAGCCGCGAACACTCTGCCTGGCGCAAGCCCAACATTTTGCCAAACATCGCCTCGTCAATCGTGCGCCCATAGCTGGCTGCCGTCTGTTGCCAGGCTTGTTTGGCCAGCGGCTCGCTATCTATCATCAAGCCGTCCATATCGAAAAGCACGGCGCGAATCATCGTCACCCCTGTGGATGGCTAAAATAGCCTTGCGTTTGTCACGCGCACCAGGTCGGCTACGCCCAACTCGATATTTACCCCGCGCTGGCCCGCGTTGACGAAAATACGCTCGTGCGCGGTCGCCGCCTGGTCGAGCCATATCTCAAAGCCGCGGTTGAGCAGCGCCAGCGCGCCAATGCCCCCCACGCGCAGGCCCGTCAGAGCCTCGGCCTCTTTTTGCGTTGCCATGCGCAGCTTTTTATCGCCAGTGGATTTTGCCAGCGCGCGCAAATCTAGCTCGCCGTCGCCGGGAACCATCACCAACAAAGGCCTGGCGCGCGGCACCTCGCGCAGCACAATGAGCGTCTTGTACACGCGCTCGACCGGCGCCTCCATAGCCTGCGCCGCCTCTACCGCCGAATGAATTTCGGGCGAATACTCGCGCACCTCGTATGTGATCTTGTGCGAGTCCAGCACCCGTACCGCATTCGTCTTGACCCCCATGTACAACTCCGCCACAGGCGCCAGGGCAAAAGTCAATCAGAGCCTTTGCCCTGGCGGTTTTGTTCCCTACTCGTGCCATTCCATTTCATAGTCGGCTAAAAAGACAGTGTCGCCTTCTTGCACGCCGGCTTGCTTGAGCGCGTCAATCACGCCCAACCGTTCCAGCTTGCGCTGCAAGCGCTGCAAAGCCTCGTCGCTATCGTAGCGGCTCATGGCCGCCAGCTTGTCAATCTGCGCCCCGCGCACGCGCCACGCCGCGCCTTCGCCCTCGCGCGTGACGGTAAAGGGCGCTTCTTCCGCCGGGCGCAAGACCGGCATCTCTTCGATCTCCAATTCGGCTGGCGGCAGTTCGGCCAATTTCTGCGCGGCCTGGTAAAGCAATTCGCGCGCGCCGCGTTGTGTGGCCGCCGATAATGACAACACGGGGATTCCCTTTTTTTTCATCTCTCGTTCAAAGGCCGGCCAGCGGCTCTGCGCCTGGGGCAAATCCATCTTGTTAAACGCGACCAGTTGGGGCTTGCCGGCCAGGCCGTGGTCAAAGGCGGCCAACTCGGCGTTGATGGCGGCGTAATCGCCCAACGGATTTTCGCTCGATCCGTCTACCAGGTGAACCAGCACCCGGCAGCGTTCGATGTGGCGCAGAAAATCGTGCCCCAGGCCCTTACCCGTGCTCGCCCCCTCAATCAGGCCGGGGATATCTGCCATCACAAACGACGTATCTTGGTCCAGCGCCACCACGCCCAGCATCGGTTCGAGCGTGGTGAAGGGATAATCAGCCACCTTGGGGTGGGCGCGCGTTGTGGCCGCCAGCAGCGTGGATTTCCCGGCGTTGGGCAGGCCCACCAGCCCCACGTCGGCGATGAGCTTGAGCTCAAGCTCGACGCGCATGGCCGGCCCCGGCTCGCCGTTTTCGGCAAAGCGCGGCGCTTGATTGGTGGACGTGGCAAAGCGAGCATTTCCCCGCCCGCCGCGCCCGCCGCGCAGCACGTGCGCCTGTTGGTCGGGCCGCACCAGATCCGCCAGGATGTGGCCGCTTTCGGCGTTGCGCACGATTGTGCCGGGCGGCACCTCGATGCGGCAGTCGGCGCCGTCTGCGCCGGTCTGGTCTTTGCCGCGTCCGTTTCCACCCGCGCCTGCCCTAAAGCGGCGATGGCGCTGAAAATAATTGAGCGTGTTCATTTGCGGGTTGACGACAAAGACCACGTCGCCGCCGCGCCCACCGTCGCCGCCGTTGGGGCCGCCAAACGGCACGTATTTTTCGCGCCGAAAGCTCACGCAGCCGTTGCCGCCGTCGCCGGCCTGGATGTGAATTTGAACTTGATCTAGAAACATTTATTTATCCACTTGAAAGTGTCCACAGGTCCAAAACAAGGAATTGTTGAAAATTGTGTATCTGTTCGCGCAATCGTTCGTTGGTAATCATTTCCGGTCGGGGGTCAACATAGTAGACGCCATCTAGTTGGTTCAATGCCACGGTGTAGCCCAGGAAGTGATTGCTTTTGAAGGTCGAGTTAACGCCGAAAATACTATCGCCACGTTGGGCGCGCTGAACGTCGTGGAGAAAAATTGCAATGACTGGCACCTCTCTGCCGAGGAGCTTGGTCAGCAAATACTTGTCGAGGAATATTTTATCTATCCGGTCCTTGCTGGTTGTTTTGACAGAACCGACTATTTCTGTAGGGTGAATGAACTTGGTTTCTGAAGTGAGGATAGCTTTGTTACGCGAGAAAACCAGATCAAGCTCATAAGACATCTCGTAGCCAGCATAACCCGGTATAGGAATGTTGACGGTACGCGGCTCACATTCTAAACCGGCTTGCTGGATGATGAGCTTGACCAGCGACTCAAAAAGCTGCCCGACGCGTTTCCTGGATTGGTTAGGATTACTGAACGAGTCGCCAATGCAGCCAATAATCTGTTGAATAGTATATACAACCTTGTTAATCCCTTGAGACTCGACGTATCGTTTTGTATTCCTACGACCAATCGCCTTATTTTGATATTTTTTGAGATCGGCAAGAAAAGCCATAAACCGTTCAAAAGCTTGTTCGAGGTCACTAGCCGATTCAAGAAACAGGGCAGTGTTCAGCGGACGTGTGATTTTGTGCCCATAGTCCTTGCCATACTGATAAAAAACATAATTGGGGTGGGATGGAGAAATGATGCGTGTTGGCTGTGTCTTTTCCATAAAGGCAAGAAAAGTTCGGCCAATGATGAGATAATCTTCCAATGCTGTGAATGCAGATTTATCTTGAACGCTTGTTTGCAAATCAGCCAACGTTATTTCTTTCATCGAATTGATTTTCTCCGTTCAACGTTGTCCGAATCGTATTGGATCCACTTTTCGATAGGCCAATCTTCCACAAGTTCAATTCTGTGAACCGCCCACTGGCAGTATTCGAGCGATATGTCACATCCTTTCCATTTCCGTTCGAGTTGTTCGGCCACGACGGCGGTAGTGCCCGATCCGAGAAATGGGTCTATTACCCGGTCGCCGATATTAGAGGAAGCCAGAATAATTTTCCTCAGCAGTTCTTCAGGTTTTTGAGTTGGGTGGGGCGTTTTTTCGTGCATACCATTGCACGTTGTCGGAATTTCCAGAACATCTCTTGGCTTGGCGCCACGCGGATGTGGTTGCCAGATGCGAGTTTTGCCATCGCCTCGCCCGTATTGACTGGTTTCGGCCTGTGGATGTTCGGGATACTTGAGAGTATGGTTCCCATAAGGAACCCGCACGTCATCAACATTGAATGTAAACTGGCTGCTTTTTCTCAAGTGCAGAATGCTTTCGTGCGAGCGTCCCCAATCCGCGCCCAGGTTGGCCTTGTTTTTGTAATGCCATACCAACCATCGGCAACCTCTAAAAAAGCGCGAGGCGGGCAATCTAAGATCGGCCAATATCTCGGAAAAGCCGCAGATATAAAGCGTGCCGGCGGGTTTCAAAACTCGCGCTGCTTGTTCAATCCATTTGAGCGACCAATCGAGATATTCTTGTTGAGATTCAAATGTATCCCACGCAGCCTTTTTGATATTGTAAGGCGGGTCGGCAAAAACAAGATCAACCGATTCGTTTTCCAAAGAGCTGAGCCAGGCGACTGCATCACCCACCCAGATTTCGCCATTGGAGTGAGAATAAAACAAGACTGGCGACTGCGGATTCAATTGCCCGCTATTGATTTGGGCAATGGTTCCCCTAAGCATCGGCTGTCCGAAAAAACTGGGAATGTCTGCATTGCGAGCATATTCCGCCACGGGTTCGCGCAAATCTTGCTTTTTGCTACTTGACATTTGCTTCTTGCTCATGAGGCAAGCATACCCGCAATGGCTAGGGTTGTCAAGACAAAAAACGGCCTCTGCAAGAGGCCATTTTTGTCATCTTTCAAGCAGCTTGTAACGCCGCCAGCCCCTCCGGGTCGCCCACGCTGTAGGTGGTCACATTATCGCAGATGCGCTTGATCATCCCGCACAGCACGTCTTTGGGGCCAACCTCGACAAAGTGCGTGATTCCCTGGCCGGCGATATATTCGATGGATTCGGTCCACCGCACCGGCGAGGTCAGTTGCGCTTCCAGTTCGTTGCGCAGCTCTTCCACGCTCAGCGGGCGCGCCTGCACGTTGCCGACGACTGGGATAGAGGGGGGGGCGAACGGCGTCGCGTCGAGCGCGGCGCGAAATTCCCTGGCCGCGGAAAGCATCAGCGCCGAGTGGGCCGCAATGCTCACCGCCAGCGGGATGCAGCGCTTGGCGCCGCGCGCGCGCGCCAGTTCCATGGCCTTTTCCAGTGTTGGCTTGTCGCCCGAAATCACGATTTGCCCCGGCGCGTTGTCGTTGGCAATTTGCGCCACACCATCGGTTGCCTTGCACGCCTCGGCGCATACCTCGATCAGCGCGGCTCGCTCCAGTTTAATCACGGCGGCCATGCCGCCTGGCGAATCCTCGCCGGCCTGCTTCATCAAGCGTCCACGCTCGCGCACCAACTTGAGCGCATCTTCAAAGGCTAGCGCGCCGGCGCACACCAGCGCCGAAAACTCGCCCAGGCTGTGGCCGGCCACGTAGGCGGGCTGCCATTCACCCGCGTGCTGATGGATCACGCGCAGCGCGGCGATGCTGGCTGTGAGGAGGGCGGGCTGCGTGTTGATGGTATCCGTCAGCGTCGCCTCTGGGCCTTGAAAACACAGCGCCGAAAGTGCGAATCCCAACACGGCGTCGGCCTGGTCAAATACCTGGCGCGCTTCTGGATAGGTCTCGGCGAGCAGTTGCCCCATCCCGACAAATTGCGACCCCTGACCTGGAAAGACAAAAGCGGCGTCCATGTTCACGCTCTCCTTCCTGTATAATACAAGACACGAGGCCGCCCTTGCGGCCTCGTGTATCGGTTTGTTGCCAGGCGTACAAGCCCGTTGACGGCCAACGAGCTATTCGTGCATTATTTCTTTTTCGTTTCGACTTTGACCACTTCGACGCCATTGTATGTGCCGCAATTGGGGCACACGAGGTGCGGCGGCTTGGGTTCGTGGCACTGCGAGCATAATATCAATTGTTGCGGCTTGAGCGCCAGATGGCTGCGCCGGCGATTCCGCCGACCCTGTTGAACTTTACGTTTTGGAAGGGCACCCACAGAACAACACTCCTTTCAACCTGACCCAGCGGGCCGGTTTGCGCAATATCTGTGTATCCCCGCGCCATGCAGCGGGAACACGGTTGCTGATTATAACAGAAGCTTGCATACTGTCAAGCCGCGCGGGGCGCTGGCGGTTAGCCTCTCCGCGCTATTTGGCCGCGTTGGGTTCTTCTTCGGTGGGCGGAGCGGGCGAAACGCGAGCCGCGTGCTCTTGCCGCACGCGAGCGACGCCGTTGTTGACCTCGTTGAGCGCGCGTTCCAGGTCTTGCCCGAGCTGGGTCAGCACTTGCAGCACGTACTCGTCGGCGTCGGCGCGCAGCGATTCGGCGTCGGCGCGCGCGCGTTCCAAAATCGTGTCGGCCCGGGCCTGGGCTGCTTTGGCGATTTCGTGCTGGTCGGCCATGTTGGCGACCTGCTCGCGAGACAACTCGACAATCCGCGCCGCTTCTTCGTGCGCCTGCGCCAGGATGCGATCGCGTTCTTGATTGGTGCGTTTGGCGCGTTTGACTTCTTCGGGAATGGCGATGCGCATCTGGTCAATGATATCCCACATTTTCTGCTCGTCTACCATGACCTTGTTGCTGAGCGGCAAGCGCCGGCCCTCATTGATCAATGCTTCCAGGCGATCTACCAGGTGCAAAATATCCATCAGCCCACCTCCGTCTCATTGAAAAGCAAGGATTGGAGCTTGCAAGTCAACGCGCCTCAGTCGCGCAGAGAGACAATGTTGACTTTTCCGCTGGCCTCGGCGCCCAAGCTCGTAAATTTTCTGGCCAGAGCAGTGACAACGTGTGGGGGGGCCATTCCTTCTACATTGCCGCCGTTGGAAAAAATCTCCTTGACCACGCTCGAACTCAAGAACGAATATTCCTGGCAGGCCATCAGGCAAACCGTGTCTATGTCTGGCATCAGGCGGCGGTTGGTGACGGCCAACTGAAATTCCCACTCAAAATCCGAAAGCACGCGCAGGCCGCGCACAATGACCTTGGCGCCGCTCTTGCGGGCAAATTCAATCGTAAGTCCATGATACAACTCAACCACGACATTTGGCAAATGCGCCAGAGCCTGCTGTGTCATCTCCATGCGTTCTTGTGGCGAGAAGAGCAAGTTTTTCAGGGGCCGGTCGTATACGGCCACGATCAGCTTGTCGAATATAAGCGCCGCTCGCTCGGCAATGTCAATGTGCCCATTCGTCACGGGATCGAATGTTGCGGGATAGATTGCTGTTGTCAAAGATGTTCTCCTGGTGAATGAGGCGGCGGTTAACTCGCGTCTCCCTCGCCGCTCCAGAAACGTGTTACACGCTCGGCCAATAACTGGTTTTCGGGTGATGTGAGATTCGGGTCGGCTTTGCATAACTCTTGAGCCTGGGCGCGCGCCAGCTCGAGGAGTTTGACGTCTGTAATGTTTGCCAGGCGCAGGTCGGGCAGCCCGCTCTGGCGTGTGCCGAAAAACTCGCCCGGGCCGCGCAATTCCAGATCTTTTTCGGCCAGCTTGAAGCCGTCGTCGGTCGTCTCGATGGCGTGCAGTCGTTCGTCGCTGGCGGCGTTGCTCGAATCGGCCAGCAGCAAGCAATACGCTGGCGCCGGTCCGCGCCCCACGCGACCCCGAAACTGGTGCAGTTGCGATAGTCCAAAGCGGTTGGCGCCCTCAACCAGCATGACGGTGGCGTTGGGCACGTCAATGCCAACCTCGACCACGGAGGTAGACACCAACACGTCGAGTTCGCCGCGCGCAAACTGGCCCATGGTAGCTTCTTTGTCTTCGCTCTTCATGCGGCCATGCAGCAGCCCTAATCGCAATGAAGGAAACACGTTTTTCTTCAACCGCTCGTATTCGTCAACGGCGGCCTTGACTTCCAAATCGCGCGCCCTCAGTTTTTCGGATTCTTCGACCAGCGGGCAGATGATGAATGCCTGGTGATGTTGGGCGATTTGTGCCCTGATGAAATTATAGGCCCGTTCGCGCTCGGTGGGAAACAGCCAGTGGGTTTCGATTTTTTGGCGGCCAGGCGGCATTTCGTCAATGATCGAAAGATCGAGGTCGCCGTACAGGGTGAGAGCGAGTGTCCTGGGAATGGGCGTGGCGGTCATCACCAACATGTGGGGCAGGCAGCCTTGCGAAGTGTGGCGCAGGGCAGCGCGTTGCTGAACGCCGAAACGATGCTGCTCGTCAATAATCACCAATCCCAAATTGTGAAAGGCTACGCCGGCTTGAATCAGGGCGTGCGTGCCAACGACCACGTGGATTGTGCCATCGGCCAGGCCAGCGTAAACCTGTTCTTTTTCGGCTTCCGGTGTGCTGCCGGTCAGCAAGCGAAGGGTATGGGAGGAAAGATTGGACATTGAAGATGGAACCTCGTTGGCTGGCGCTTGGCCGTCAGTGGTCAAGATGTTTGTCAGGGTCTTGAAGTGCTGCTCGGCCAGGATTTCAGTTGGCGCCATCATGGCCACCTGCACGCCTGCCGCTACCGCTGCTGCCGCCGCTGTTGCGGCAACGACAGTCTTGCCCGATCCTACGTCTCCTTGCAGCAGGCGATTCATCGGCGCAGTTTTTCTGACGTCGGCGAGGATCTCGTTGACGGCGCGTTGCTGCGCGCCGGTCAGTGGGAAGGGCAGGCTGCCCAAGAATTGTTCGATGACGGTCGGGTCATATTCTAATGCCCGGCCGGGTTCGGCCTGCCAGGCGCGCCGCTGCACAAGCACGCCCACCTGGATTAGAAACAACTCGTCAAAAGCCAGCCGCTGGCGCGCGCGTTCCAGGTCGTTCCAATCGTTAGGAAAGTGGATGTGTTTGAGGGCCGTGTTCAGGTTGACCAGTTGGGCCGACTCGATCACGCGCGCC
The DNA here is from genome assembly GCA_964651475.1 of uncultured Anaerolineae bacterium. Taxonomy (GTDB): domain Bacteria; phylum Chloroflexota; class Anaerolineae; order Fen-1058; family Fen-1058; genus JBGSMF01. The sequence continues at coordinate 39,174 of CAZYXV010000012.1, forward strand.
GGCAGGTGATCAACGATGCGCGGCGCCCAATAATCTATGGTGCGTTTCATGAGCCTGCGCAGCCAGCGATTGCTGATGCCTTCCGTGAGCGGATAGATGGGGACGAGGCGGGCCGTGTGCAACAACTCTTTGTCGAGCGGCTCCCACTCTGGATTTTGAAATGTCAGCCGCCCCTGGTATTCTTCCACCTGGCCGCTGACGACGATTTGCATGCCGCGCGTGAGTTTGTCCAGCAAATACGCCTGGTTGAACCACGTACACTGGATCGTGCCCGAATCGTCGCTGAGGACGGCCTGGACAAGCTGGGCGCCGCCGCGCGTCCGGCGCAAACTGGCTTCCCATATCGTGGCCATAATGGTGACGTCTTCGCCGTATTCTAGCTGGCTGATGAGCTTGAGGCGGCGAAAGTCGTCGTAACGGCGTGGGTATAGCTGTACCAGGTCGCGGATGGTCGTCACGCCCAGCCGTTTGAATTTGTCTGCATAGCCGGTGTTGATGCCAGACAGCGCCGTGATGGGCGCACCTAATCCGAGCCGCTCGGCGGCGGCGCCTCTGGGTTTGGCTGGCGCTGTCCGGACGCGGCTCGCCCCGGGCTCGGTATCGGAATCGGGTTGCCCTGCATAGCCGTGGGGCGCATTGGCCTCGGCTTCCACTTTGAGCGGGGGCGGGGGGGGGCTTGCTTCCAAAAGGTGAGCAAGCGTCGCCTGTATTTGCTCGACCCGCGTTTGGCGAACGGCGCGCTCTTCCAGGGTTTTGTACGCGCGCAAAAATGACGCGACCTCTGCCGCCGCGACGGCTGCCTCGCCGGTCAGTTGCGCTGCCTCGTGTTCCCAGTGCTCGGCCATGCGTTCCAGCCCGCCGATCACAGCCCGGTCACGGTAGCCTTGCTCGGCTTCCAGTTTCAAAATTTTTAACAGTCTGTCTGTAATGTCCATACTGCGGCCTCCCGCCGCATGTTTGTAGCCAGCTCGTACAAGGGGTTGGTGAGCGCTTACTTGCCTCTGGCGACGGCCGCTAATCCGACCCCATTGGGACCGACGTGTACTCCTATTGTCGGCGTGACCTCGACGATGGGTATGTATGTGCCTGGCACAAGCTGTCTGAATGATTCGGCCAACGCGGCGGCGGCGGGCGCGGCCGTTGTATGCATGACGGCCAGCGATTCCAGTTTGCCCAGGCCGGCGGCCATTTCGCCCAGACGCGCCCAGGAACGCGCCCGGGTGCGGACGCGGTCCACCAGATCAACCGTGCCCTGATACAACCGTATCATAGGCTTGATGTTTAATACCTGCCCGATGAATGCCTTGGCCCATCCCACGCGCCCGCTGCGCCGCAAAAACTCGAGCGTGTCTAGCGCGGCGAATACGTAGACGCGCTCTTGCATCCCATCCAGCACGTTGATAATGTGCGCCAGGCTTGCCCCCGCGCGCGCCGCGCGCGCCGCGGCAATCGCCTGCCAGCCCAGTCCCATCGAAGTCGAGCGAGAGTCGTACACCGTCACGCGCACGCCGGGTATTCCCTGGCCGCCCAGGCGCGCCGCGTTGCACATGGTGCTCAGCGCAGCCGCCACGTGAATGGATAGGACCTCGTCGCCTGGCTGCGCGACGCCCCGGAACGTTTCTTCAAATGTGCCCGAGCCGGGCGCGGCTGTGGTGGGCAACGGCGCGTTGCGCTCTGCCGCCAGGCGCGCGTAAAATTGCTCCCGTGTGATGGTGACGCCATCCACGAAACCCTGCGCGCCGAACATGATGAAACACGGCACCACCGTGATGTTTAATTCGGATACAAGTTCGGGGGGAATATCCGCCGTGCTATCGGTGACGATGTGAATCATGCACGTTTACCCAAGCCCTTCGTAGACGACGATGCCTAGCCCATCTGGCCCGATGTCACATCCCAGGGCCGGGCCGTAGCGCATGACGGGGTAGGTGTAGTGAGGGCAATTTAACGTCAACCGATCCAACAGCAATTGGGTGTCTTCTGGCAGGGTGCTGGCGCCGTGCAAGATAGTGACGAGTTCAATGCGTGTAAACTCGGACACGAACTCGACGAGCTTGTCTATGGCTCTCTCGCGCGTGCGCACTTTTTCCATGGGGATGATTTGTCCATCCTCAATGGTGAGAAACGGCTTGATGCCCAGCATCGTTCCCAGAATGGCTTGCGATTTGCCGATGCGTCCGCTGTGTTCCAGGCAATTCAGCGAGCGCGTAAAGAACACCGTATAGATGTGTGGAATCATGCCGCGCATCATCCTGACGATATCGTCCAAGGACTCGCCGCGTTGCGCGGCCTGGGCTGCGGCCTCGACCAGGATGCTCAGCCCCACCGAGGTGGTTGAAGAATCCACCACGATGATCTTGCTGCGCCCCAGGTAATCGGAGGCGGCTGCCTGAGCGCGCTCCACCACCTCGCCCAACTTGCTCGACATGTGGATAGACAGGATTTGGTCGGTGCTGCGCAAAATTTCGCTGTACAGGCCCCGAAAGTCTTCCAACACCGGCGCGCGATAAAAAGGATGGTGCTGGCCTTCTACCAGCCGTTCAAAAAATTCGTCTTCCGATAGATTCACCCCATCGGTAAAGAATTCCGGTCCAAACTTGATGACGAGTGGCATGACCGTAATGCCCAATGCCGCCGGTGTAGCCGGATTGGTAAAGTGCGCTGCGCTATCAGTGACAATATGAACTTTACCCACGAACTGCTCTCCTCACGTGTGTCTATTCTGCGCTCAAGATGTAATGGTAGTGAGGTTGCCCGCCTTCGACTACTTCTACCTCTTGGGATGGAAACCGTTCGCGGATGGCTTTGGCCAACGCTTCGGCTTGCTGGCTGGAAATCTCCTCGCCGTAGTATAGCGTGACGATTTCACGTGATTGCACGTTCATCTGATCTAACAGTTGCCAGACAACTTGTTCGACAGTGTGCCCGGAGGCGCTCAGGTTGTCATCCAGCAGGCCGATGATTTGGCCGGCGTTTACCTGGAGGCCATTGATTTCAATGGCGCGCGTGGCAACCGTCACTTCGCCGGTTTGAACGTTGTTCGCCGCCGTCTCCATGGCCGTTATATTGGCCGGCATATCCATCTGGATATTGAACGCCAGTTGCGCCGCGATGCCCTGGGGAATGCTGCGCGTCGGCACAACCTGCACGTGTTTGGGCGATAACTCGGCGGCCTGGCGCGCTGTCATCACCACGTTGCCATTGTTAGGCAAGAGGATGACGCGCTCGGTGGGCAAGGTTTCGATGGCCTGCAAGAATTGCTCTGTGCTGGGGTTCATCGTTTGACCGCCCGGGATCACCACGCTCGCGCCCAGGCTGCTGAACACGCGCGCGAGGCCGTTGCCCGGCGCCACGGTGATGGTGGCAATTTGGCCTGGCTCGATGGTCGCCGGCGGCGCGATGACGGGCGCTTCAGTGCGTCCCATAATATATTCCTGGTATTGAGCTTGCATATCCTCGACGACCACGTCGCGCAAACTGCCCAGCTTGACGCCATAACTGATGGGCACGCCAGGATCGGGGACGTGAATGTGTACCTTGACGATCTCCGAGTCGCCGACAATCAAGGCCGACTGGCCCATAGCGCTGATTGTCTCGCGCACGGTGCTCACGTCTAGCTTGTGGCCGACGATGATAAATTGCACGTCATAGCCATAGCCTTCCGCCTCCAACATCCCGATGGGTTGGGCGGGCTGCGGCTCGCGAGCGGCCGGTAAATCTACGGATACTGCGAGTGTCTGATCAATGTCAACGGTTTCGCCGAGCAGATAACGCAACATACCCTCCAGGATAATAAAATAGCCTTGCCCCCCGGCGTCCACCACGCCGGCTTGTTTGAGAATGGGCAACTGGGTGGGGGTGCGGGCCACGGCCTCTTTGCCGCGCGCGACCATAGTTTCCAAAATGAGCACCAGGTCATCCGTGCCTTGAGCGGCATCGCTGCACGCCTTGGCTATTTCGTCCGCCACAGTCAGAATCGTGCCTTCCACCGGCTTGACGACGCCTTTGTAGGCGGTATCGGATCCTTCGCGCAGCGCGCGCGCCATGTCGTTGGCCGTCAGCACGCGGATGTCGCTTAGAGCGCGCGCAAATCCGCGCCAGAGCTGTGAAAGAATCACGCCGGAATTGCCGCGCGCGCCCATCAACGCGCCGTGTGCTACGGCGTGCGCCAGCCGCCCGATGTGATCTTCGGGCGAATGTTCGATTTCGGCCCAGGCAGACTGCATGGTCAATAACATGTTCGTTCCCGTGTCGCCATCGGGCACAGGAAAAACATTCAGCGCGTTGATGGCCTGTTGATGGTGGCGCAGCCAGCTCAGCGAGGCTTTGACCAGTCGCTTTAGCCCCTGGCCACTCACGGTCAATAATGGGCCTCGTGTGCGGCGCTCGCGCGCAGGGTGATACTGATCGGTCACCGTGACCCTCCCCAATGTCTAATCCGGGTCGCTCACGCGCAAGCTTTGAACGTGAACGTTGACGCGTTCCACCGGGATGTCCAGGGCGCGTTCTACACTGTACTTGACGACATTCATAATGCTGTGCGCCACCGACGAGATGCGCGTTCCATATTCAATGATGACGTAAATGTCAATGACAATCCGGTCATCCAAAAGGTGCACGTCAATGCCCTGAAAACTAGGCGGTTGGAACGCTTTCACCAGGCCGTCGGCGATATTCTTGGAGGCTAAACCCACCACGCCATACGAACTGACTACAGCGTGCTTGGCGATGGTCGCTACAGCATTTGGCGATATTTCAATTTTACCTAACCCCGTCTTTTCTGTCATAAGCTCCTCGCATCAGGCAGCGTGCAATCGGCTTTATACTATTTACCCTGGCAGCCGGCCTACTTGCAGAAAACTCTGTTCTATGGTATTATCCGCCCGCTTGGCCGCAGGACTTGCGGCGAATGAACTTGTATGAGGTGATGACAATGGCAAAATGTGAATTGTGCGGCAAGGAGCCTCAATTTGGTCACAATGTTAGCCACTCCAAGCGCGCCACCAATCGGCAGTTCAAGCCCAACGTGCAAAAGCGGCTGATTGAAATTGGCGGGCAGCGCCGCCGCCGGTACGTGTGCGCTCAATGTTTGCGCACCCTCAACAAGGGCAAATAATTTTTTGTTTGCGCCCTTGCAGATATGACGCGCCGGGCTACAAGCTCGGCGTGTTTCTTTTAAGATGCAAGCTTGACGCTGGATATAGCCGCCCGGAGGCGTTGAATGGATGGCGCAATTCCCTCGCCTGCCGCAAACACCGCCGAGCCGGCCACCAGCACGCGCGCGCCGGCCGCCACTACGGCGGGAATGGTTTGCGGATTGATGCCGCCGTCCACTTCCAATTCCGCCGCGCTGCTAATCTGGTCGAGCATCGCGCGCACGCGCGCGATCTTGTTCACTATATTGTCAATGAACGCCTGGCCGCCAAAACCAGGACTGACCGTCATCACCAGCAACAAATCAATGTCTTGCACGATCTCTTCAACCGTTCCCAAGGGCGTGGCGGGATTGAGTGACACGCCGGCGCGTGCCCCCAATTCGTGAATGTATTGGATGGTACGGTGCAGGTGCGGGCAAGCCTCGACGTGCACGGTGAGTATGTCTGCCCCAGCCCGAACAAAGCTTTCCACATATCGTTCTGGCTCGATCATCATCAAGTGAACATCCAAGGGCAGTCGCGTCGAGCGGCGAGCCGCCTGCACAACTATCGGCCCGACAGTCAGATTGGGCACAAAACAACCATCCATCACATCCACGTGAATGTAATCCGCGCCAGCCACTTCGGCCTGGGCAATTTGATCGCCCAGATGGGCAAAATCGGCAGACAAGATGGACGGCGCAAGCTTGATTTGTGGCATTGGGGCAATGATACACTGCTATGCCCAAAAAAGCAAGGGTTTCTTGTGTATTTGTCTAAAAACAAATAACGTCAAACGATTTGTATAAAAAAGTGTATGGCGCCTGATTTCAGGCAGAATGATGGGCTGACTGGCTCGACTGCCGTAGTTGGCCGCAGCCGGCCTGAATATCTATGCCGCGCCGCAGGCGCAAGGTGTTGGGAATGTGGGATTGTTCGAGGATAGCGCAAAATGCCTCGATGTGAGCCTGAGGAGAAGCCGCGCCGGCAAAATCTGCCGTCGGGTTGAGGGGAATCAAATTGACGTGGCACAGTACGCCCTTGAGCAGGCGTACCAATGCCCGCGCCTGTTCGGGGGTGTCGTTGACGTTTTCAATCAGCGCCCACTCAAAACTGACGCGCCTGTGGGTTTGCCGGATGTACTCGCGCACAGTGTTCATCAACTCGGCTAGTGGGTAGCGCTGGTTGATGGGAACGAGCTTGTCGCGCAGTTCGTCTGTGGCGGCGTGCAGCGAGATAGCCAGATTAATTTGCATCTCCTCGCCGGCCAACCTTTCGATGCCAGGCGTCAGTCCCACCGTGCTCACCGTCATGCGCCGCGCGCCCAAGTTGAACCCCGCCGGATCGTTCAAGCGGCGCGCCGCTTGCATAAAATTATCATAGTTGGCAAGCGGCTCACCCATCCCCATAAAGACGACATTAGAGATGGGGCGTTGGGTGTTGGAGCGGGCAAAGTAAAGAACTTGCTCGACGATTTCACCGGAATCAAGATTGCGCTGCAGCCCGCCCTGGCCGGTAGCGCAAAACGAGCATCCCATGCCGCAGCCGGCTTGCGTAGAGATGCAGGCGGTGCGCCGCCGCTCGTATTCCATCAGCACGCTTTCGATGTGCGCGCCGTCGGGCAGTCGAAAGAGCAGCTTGCGTGTGCGACTATCCCCCGAAACTTGCTCGGCCACTGGCGAGAGGCGATTGAACACGAACGCGTCGTTCAGGCGGGCGCGCACGTCGTTGGGCAAATCGCTCATCTCGTTGAACGAGCCGGCTAGTTTTTGGTAGAGCCACGACCAGACCTGCCGGGCGCGATAAGTGGGCTGTCCCCATTCGGTCAGGTGCGTTGCCAGTTCTGTCGGCGACACGTCGAAAACCGATACGGCCTTTCCGGGCTGGCGCGCGCCAGAGTTCACGCCAGCGCCTCTTGCCACACGCGCGTCAACTCGGCGATGTTTTCAAAGATGAGATCAGGCTGGGCCGGGTAGCGTTCGGCCTCCTGGCGAGTGTGCACGCCGCTGCACACAAAGATTGTCATCAGGCCGGCCCGGTAGCCGCCTTCAATGTCGGTCTCCAGCCGGTCTCCAAGCATGGCTACCGATGTGGCATCCAATCCCACTCGCGCCAGCGCCTGGTCGAACATGGCCTTGCCGGGTTTGCCGATGATGAGCGGCTCGACGTCGGTTGCGGCTTGCAAAAAAGCCAGGTTGGCGCCGTTGCCCGGCAGCAGCCCGTCTTCGCTGGGCCAGGTGCGGTCGGCGTTGGTGCCCACGAATCGAGCGCCGCCACGAATCAACTGTGTGGCGCGCGCCAGCTTGTTCCAGGTCAGGTTGCGATTCCAGCCCACCACCACGGCATCGGCTTGCGCGGCGTCTTCAGGCACCACCACGAGTCCGCGCTCGGCGAGCGCATGTTCGAGCGGCGTTTCACCAATGACAAAGATGCGCGCGCCCGGCATAATAGTCGCCAGGTGTTCGGCGGTGACTTCTGCCGCGCACAAGATTTCTGCGCGGGATACCTGGACGCCCATGCCGGCCAGCCGCTGTACATAGTCCAACGACGTTTTGCTGGCATTATTGGTCGCCAGCGCGACGCGGATGTTTGCCTGGCGCAGGAAGGCGAAAAACTCGATCAGCCCTGGCATTGGCTCGCGGCCACGCCACAAGACGCCATCCATGTCCGAGATCAACCCCTGGATGTTGCGGAGGGCCAGAGCATACGATTGAGAATTAAAGGTCAAAGGTTGAACGTTAGTCATAAATTTCTCCGAGTATTGGCTGTTCGGCGCGCAATGCGGCGACTAGAACGCCATCGAATTTGCCGGCGGCGATGAGCAGCTCTTGCACGGCGGCAGCCTGTGGATGCATCTTGGACAAATCACGTTGGGTGAGCAAAGCAATCACGCGCGCGCCCGGCGGCATGCCTTTTAGCCCTGCTCGTGGATCGGCCAGCACGCGCGCCATATCCTGTGGCGTGATGGGATCGCCGGGGCGCAGCCCCAACGCTTCCGCCTGCGCGAGGCGGTGAACGGTTTGCTCACTGGCTGGTTGGCCAAGAATATCCAGGTGCGCGCACACGACGACGCAATCGGCGCTGGCCGGAATGACTGGCTCGTGATCGGCGGGGACTTTGAGGCCGCAGCCTTTTGCGCCGTCGGCTTCAATCAGCCAGGCGGGCGCGGGCAAAGCGGCGACGAGTTCGTCCAGGACGCCGGGCGGCAGGCCGGCCAGTTTGTGCGGCAGGCTGGGGATAGAGTGCCCCGGCGCGGAGGCATAGTCCCCGGGCAGCCGGGCGGCGGCCAGCACCAGGCGCGGCGCGCGCGCAAGCACGTCGCGCACGCGGGCCAGATCAGGGCGCGGCGAGAGCATCAGCGCGCTATTGCCTGACAAGATGGGTTCCATAATTTTCGTCGTCGTTGTGAACACGGCGGCCCCGTCCACCTCGTGCAACAGCCGCCAGATGGCCGTTGTCTTGCCGCCTGCTCCTACAAACGCAACAACGTGACCGGGTAATGTGAACATTTACATCTCTCTGAGTGCGATTATACGGCGCCATTGTAACAGAGAATTGGCTAATCGGCCAACCTGCCATGTGAGTGCTCACTGCTTATTCGCCGGATTGGCGAATTGGTCATTTGGCGGGTATAATCCAATGCAATAACTGCATGGGAGGAAATGATGAGACTCAGTGTGGTGATGCCGGTGTATAATGAAAAGGATACCATCCGCGAAATTTTGCGGCAGATACGCGCCGTGGGGCGCGCCGACGAAATTATCGTGGTGGACGATGGTTCGACGGATGGAACGCGCGATATTTTGCACGAGGAAGAAAAGTGCGGCGATATTATTCTGATCCTGCACCACAGGAACAGGGGCAAGGGCGCCGCCGTCACCACCGGCTTTCAACGCGCCACGGGTGATATTGTCTTAATTCAAGATGCTGACCTGGAATATGACCCGCGCGATTATCCTGCATTGGTGCGCCCTATCGAGGAAGGGCGGGTGGTGGCTGTTTACGGCAGCCGCTTTTTAGGGCCGCGCAAAGCCATGATGTTCTGGCACATGCTGGGCAACCAGTTTCTCACCCTGATCACCAACATTTTATTCAATGCTATTCTGAGTGATATGGAAACGTGCTACAAGGTGCTGCGCGCCGATGTGGCCAAGGAGTTGAACCTCAAGTCGCCAGGGTGGGGCATTGACCCGGAAATCACCGCCAAGGTGCTCAAGCGCGGCCACCGCATTTTCGAGGTGCCCATCAGCTATTACGGGCGCGAATACACCGAGGGCAAAAAGATCACCTGGCGCGATGGCGTGCGCGTTCTGTGGACCTTGCTCAAGTATCGCGTTGTGGATTGAGCGAGGGGCGGATGGCGAATGGCGCGCCCCGGCGGCGCTGGGCGATGATCTTGCTGTGCCTGGCAGCTTTTGCGCTGCGGCTTGGGCCGCTCTGGGCCAATCGTTTTCACCCTGACGAGGCTTTGTATGCTTCGTGGGGATTACTCATTCGCACCGGGCGCGACGTGTGGTTGAGCCGGCAGGGTGTCGATAAATCCCCTCTCTTGTTTTATCTCATGGCGGTGTCTTTTCATTACGTGTGGCGTTCCGAGGTGGCGGCTCGCCTGCCCGGCCTCGTCGCCGGGACGCTGAGCGTGCCGCTCGTGTTTCAAATATCAAACGCCAAATATCACCCGTCCGGGTGGATAGCGGCGGCGCTGGTGGCGTTTTCGCCGTTCGCGATCTTGTTTTCGCCCACGGCGTTTCTGGACCACGTCATGGTGATGCTGGGGTTGGCGGCCTGCGCGGCGGCGGTGCGTGGACGGGCGGGATGGGCCGGCGTGTTGATGGGCCTTTCGGCGGCGACCAAGCTAACGGGATTGTTATTCTTGCCGCTGGCGGCCGGGTTATGCGTTCAATCGCCGCATGATGCGCTTCGCACCCTACGCTCTACTGGGCGACTGGCGGCTGGGGTGCTCGGCATCATCGCGCTGGTCATTGTGTGGGATCGCGTCAAGGGCGGCACGCCGTTTTGGATGCAGCAGGCTATCAACTATCAGGGGGTGCGCCTCGCGCCGCTGGTCCAGGTTTTCCCCCGCCTGCGCGCCTGGCTGTCGTTCTTTCCATACTTTTTCGGCTGGCCGGCGCTCGCCGTGATTGGCGGTCTGGCCGCAGCAAATCTCAAATCCCCAATACCTAATCGCCAATCCCCATTCCCCAACCCCCAATCCCCAATAACAAACATCAATCTTCCCCATGTATTAGCTTGTTTTGCGCTGTTTTACGTGATCGTTCACACGCTGTTCTCGTTCGAGCTTTGGGACCGCTACTTGCTGGGATTGGTGCCTGTGATTGCGCTGCTGGCGGGCGAGTGCTTTGCGTCGCTGGCGTCACGCCTCGCACAGCGCGGCCACAGGTTGGGGCGGATTTTCGTAGAAAAGAGATTGCGTTCATCTGTCATGTGTGGAGTGTGCCTGGTTATTTTGCTCCCCCCTGCGCTGGTGGCCGCCCGCAGCGGTTATCCCATCGGCGGCGATCACGGCGCGTACGATGGCATTGACCAGGTGGCCGATTACTTGCGCGCGCTGCCCAAAGGCGCGGTGGCCTATGACTACTGGCTGGGGTGGGAGTTCAAGTATTATCTGTGGGATGCGCAGGTATACCTGGCTTATTTTCCTACGCCGGACGTGTTACGTGACGACCTGATTGCCTTTGGCGACGCCTCGCCGCGCTATGTGACTATTCCCGCCTTTGCGGCGGCGCGGCCGGTGCTGGAAGCGATTGACCAGGCGGGCTTTCAAGCCGCGCCCGTGCTGACCACTGTTAATCGGCGTGGCCAGATTACATTTACGGTGTATAAAATTGAAAGCTCTGCAGCGTTTCGGTGAATTTTTGCGGCGCCATCCAATGTGCCTGGATGGGGCGGTGTTGCTTGCGCTCGCGGCAATTGTTTTTTACAAGCTGGCGTTGACCAATCTCATCATCGCGCGCGGCGATGTGTTCACGTACTTTTACCCGTATTTTGATTATGCCGCCCAAGCGACGCGCCAGGGACATTTGCCGTTGTGGAACCCGTACCTGTTTATGGGCGCGCCGTTTTTAGCCAATAGCCAGGCGGGATTTTTTTATCCGCTCAACCGCTTGCTTTCCTGGCTGCCTGTGACGCGCGCGGTGAACGTGACGATTATAGTGCACGTATGGTTAGCCGGCTTGGGGATGTATGCTTTTGCGCGGCGCAGCCTGGATGTGTCTCGCCTGGCGGCGTGGATGGCGAGTGCTGCTTTTGCAGTGGGAGGCTACTTGGCGGCGCAGGTGGAGCACGTCAACCAGTTGCAAGGCCTGGCCTGGCTGCCGTGGTTGTTGGTGTGGTTTGACCTGGCGTGGGGCAGAAACCCGCTTCCTGCCAGACGCGGGATTCCTGGTATTGGATTGGCTGTGACGGTGGCGTTGCAATTATTGACGGGACATACGCAATCGGCTTTCATCAGCCTGATGGGACTGGGGCTGTACGCGCTGCTCAGCCACCCCCTTCAACCGTGCCGTGCGTGGCTCAAGCGATGGGCCGCATTGGCCGGCGCGGTGATGTTGGGGGCGGCGTTGGCCGCCGTGCAACTGGTCCCCACGTTTGAACTGGCGCAGCTTTCAATACGCAGCGGCGGATTGAGTTGGCGCGAGGCCGTGTCGTTTTCGCTCAAGCCGGCGCTGGTGGGACGCGCCTTGCTGCCAGACTATGGGCAGGCCATTTTCCCAGAGTACGTGGCCTACGTGGGCGTGGCGGGGCTTATGCTTGCCGTGATTGGGTTGATGGGGCGCTGGCGCGACGCGCGTATCCGCGTATTGGCGGCTCTGGCGGGCCTGGGGCTGTTTTTTGCGCTGGGCGGCTACAATCCGCTGTATCTTGCGCTGGTGAGATTTGCTCCCGGCTTTGGATTGTTTCGCGTCCCGGCGCGCTGGCTGGTGTGGTATGCGTTCGGCGCGGCGGGCCTGATTGGGTGTGGCTTTGATGCACTGGCCGGATCGCCGCGCCGGCTCGTGTTGACGGTGTGGGGCGCCGCTTTTATGGCGCTGGCGGCGCTGGCGTGGTACGCGGCGCGCGTCATTGTGCCCGGCACGGATCAGCCCGCCGGAAACGTGAGTACGATGGCCTGGCTTGGGTGGCTCGTTGCGGCAGGAGGAGTTGCCGGACTGGTGTGGCTGCGCCCGCGTTGGAGCGCGGCGGCGCTGGCCGCCATCGTGGCGGTCGAATTGTTTGCCGCCAGCGCGGCCTTGCCCTTTAACCGCGCCACAGCGCCGGAAGCTCTGACCAGCCTGCGCCCTTCGATTCTCACGCTCCAATCTCCAGGCTCTGATCTGTCTTCCCCCATTTTCAGATTTCTATCGCTTTCCGACATTTTCTTTGATCCGGGCGACCGCGCCGAACTGGATAGCGCCTTTGCCGATCAACTTGGGGCGGATGCTTTTTACGATTTATTGGTCGCTACCAAGCAAAAAGAAATCGTCGCGCCCAACCTGCCCTTGTATTACCGGCTGCCTACCGTAGATGGGTTCGACGGCGGCATCTTGCCGCTGCGCGATTACGTGACCTTTCAGCAGCTTTTTGCGCCGACCGAACACATCAGCCCGGATGGCCGCCTGCGCGAGGCGCTGCGCGATGTGCCGGACGGCAAGTGGCTGTCGCTGATGAATGTGCGTTACGTCGTCACCGACAAGACGCTCGACGCCTGGCTAGACGATGTGTTTTACGACTTGCAATTCAGCACGGCGCTCGAAGCGGGGCGGGTGGAGCGTGCGGTTGTGGCGCGTGTCCCTCGCTTTGAGGCGACGGCGCTGGGGATGGTGAGTTACCTGCAAGGCGCGGCGCGCGCGCCGCAAGGCGCGCCCGCTGCCCAAGTGATGGTGGGCTTTGACGGCGGTATGACGCAGACGTTCACCTTGCGCGCTGGCGTGGATACGGCTGAAGGCATATACCCCGGCGATGCCGCGCACCAGGCGGCGCAAGTGGGTGGACACTATGTGCGCGATCACCCCGAAATCACTGATTACGTCACGCGGCTGCGTTGGGATAGCCCGCGCATCGTCACGTCGGTCAGGGTGCAAGTCGAGACGCCTGGTTTTTCTGTGATCGTGCGCGGCGCGTCGCTCATTGACGAGCGCACCGGCGCTTTTCAATCGCTGGTGATTTCGGGGCGCGGGCGGTTCGTCCAACTGTATTCGGGCGATGTGAAAATATACGAAAACCTGGACGCGCTGCCGCGTGCGTTCGTGGTCCCGCGTGCGCTGGCGCGCCGCGGCAATGACGCGCTGGCGGCGATGCGTGACCCTGCTTTTGACCCGGCCAGCCAGGTGATATTGGATATGCCGGATGTTCCGCAGGTGGCTGCGGCGAACGATTACACGGCCACGCTGACATTGTACCAGCCCGAACACGTGCTCGTGGAAGTGGCAACCGATCAGTTGGCCTGGCTGGTGTTGACCGATACATATTATCCAGGTTGGCGCGCGTTTATAGACGGCAAACCCGCGCCCATCACGCGCGCAGATATGCTCTTTCGCGCCGTGGCGGTGCCGCAGGGAAAACATTGCGTGGAATTTGTTTACGATCCGCTCTCGCTCAAGATCGGGGCGGGGGTGAGCCTGGCGGCGTTGATTGTGGCAGTGGTTTGCCTTGTGCTCATTCAGAGGCGGCGTTTTGTTGGATGGGCAGGTTGAATGTAAAAGTTGCGCCTTGTCCGGGCGTGCTTTCTACCCAGATGCGCTCTCCGTGCGCTTCGATGGCCAGCTTGCAAAAAGCCAATCCCAGGCCGCTGCCGCGCCCAATTTGCCGCCCGGTCACGAATTTTTGGAATAGCCTACTTTGAATTTCTGGCGGGATGCCCGCACCGGTATCGCTGACTGAAACCTGGAGCACGATGCGCCCCTCTTTTTCTGCGGGTTGGGCAGTGACACGGACGACACCGCCGGGCGGGGTGAATTTTATGGCGTTGCCCACCAGGTTTTGCAGCACGCGGCTGATCAAGCCTGCATCGGCCCAGGCGTGCGGCAAACTGAACGGCGCGTCGCTTTCGAGGCGGATGCTCTTTTCGCCGGCGAGCGCCGCCTGCATTTGAAACGTTTCGGCCACCAAATCAGCCAACGCAAACTCGTCGTGCTTGAGTGGCATTTGCTGGCTTTCCAAACGGCTCACGTCCAGTATAGAATCCACCAATCCTTTCATGCGCAGCGAGCTGCGTTGGGCTGCTTCCAGAATCTCGCGCTGCTGAAAGGCCAGTTCCCCAAAAGCGCCGTTGGTCAGGAGACTGAACGAGGTGACGATACTCGTGAGTGGATTGCGCAGGTCGTGCACCATGGTGCGGGTCATATCTTCGCGCAGCCGCTCGACGGCGCGCTCGTCAGTCACATCGCGCAACACCAGCAGCCGCCCCAGCGGCGTGTCGCCGGATAGCACAGGCAAGTTGAACCAATGGATAGTACGCGGCGGCACATCATATTCACCTTCTCCGGGCGGCTCGTCGCCGCGTTGAATGCGGCGTATCTCGTCCAGCACTGCCCGCATCACGGCCGGCGAGCGGCGGCGCAGCGGGCGCGCCAGGTGTACGAGTGAATAGCCAATCCATTCTTCCGGCTGGCCGGTCAGCCGCAGCAGTTGCAGCGCCGTCTCGTTAATCACCAGGACGCGTTGATTCATCCCGATGAGGACTACCCCGTCGCGTGTGGATTTGATCAGCGCTTGCAGCTGGCTGCGCTCGTTTTGGATGGTCTGGAAGAGGCGCGCATTTTCCATCGCCAGGGCAATGGCGTCGGCCAGCGACTCGGCCAACACGACGTCGTCGGCGTTAAAAGCCGCCAACTGGCTGCTTTCCAGGTTGAGCACGCCCATCACTCGCCCGCTGCGATGTATCGGAACAGCCAGTTCGCTGTGGATGGCGGCGTGCCCCACCTCGTAATCCGGGTCCGAGTGCACGTCTGGCACATTTTGCGTGAGGGCGGTTCGCAAAGCGCGCCCGATGATGCCTCGGTTAATTGAAAACCTGTATTGGGTTGCTTGCGCAAGCTTGCCGCCGGCAGCGCTGATAACCCACTGCTGGCCGTCTGGGTCCAACCTGGCAATCGCCACGTCAGACCACCCTGCAAAGCCAACGATAGCATCCACGGCGGCGCGCGCGACGGCGTCGGGGGAGCGCTGCTCGCTCACGGCGCTGAGGACTTCGTACAACGTGATTTGCCGGTCGGCCATGCGGCGTTGGACGTCAAAGATTTGCGCGTTGCGCACGGCCAGCGCCATCTGGTCGGCAGCAGCCTGCATCAACTCGACGTGGCCGGCGTCAAAATGGCCCGGCTGCGAGTGGGTTAGTGTGAGAATCCCCAACAATATCGCGCCGCTCGAAATCGGCGCGGCCAAGACCGAGCGAACGAGATAGGGTTCAGCAGGCAAGCGCACCCAGCGGTCGTCTTGAGTGATATCGGTGATGAGTGCAGGCTGGCGGTGATGAGCGACCCAGCTGGCTAAGCCCTTGCTCATAACGAGGTCGAGGAGGAGGCGGCGCTCCTCCGGCGTTACCTCGCGGCGCAGAATGCTGTGTGTTACAGCGCCGGAACTGTCTAGCAAGAACAGGCTGCCGTGCTCGGCGCTGGTGAGCGTGGTGGACACATCCAGCACGTTTTGCAGCGTGGCTTCCAGCGTTGGCCCCTCAGCCGTGGCGCGCGCCACGGCGACCAAATTTTCAAACAACTGTTTTTGGGCGCGCAGTTTAGCCTCGGCCTGCTTGCGTTCGGTGATGTCTTGTTTGATGGCAATAAAGTGAGCAATGCTGCCCTGCGCGTCGTGCACGGGGGTGATGCTTTGCTCTTCGGTGTAGAGGCTGCCATCTTTGCGGCGGTTCGTGATTTCGCCGCGCCAGACGCGCCCGGCCAGGATGGTGTCCCAGAGATTTTTATAGAATGCCTGGTCGTGCTGATCTGAGCGAAGCAGGCGTGGATTTTGGCCGATCGCCTCTTCCGAGGTGTAGCCGGTCAGATGAGTAAAGGCAGGATTGACCCACGTGATGTGGCCTTGCCGGTCGGTGATGACGATGGCATTTGCGGCGGATTCCGTGGCGGTGTTTGCCAGCCGCATGTTTTCTTCAGCTTGCTTGCGCTCGGTAATATCGCGCAAGACTACCAGCCGTCCTACGCTCTGGCCGCGCCGGCTGCTCAGCGGCGAGATGCGCGCGTCATAGATGCGGCGCGTTTTCCCGTTTTGTATCGCCATCTCGGTCTGCGCTGCGACCGTGTCTCGATAGCGTTCGACGAAATCCGGCCAGGCGCCAAAGACCTGCGCCGCCGGTTGGCCAATCACTTTGGAGGTCTGGCGGTCAATGATGCGTTGAGCCGCCGGGTTGAGGTCTATCACGCGATTTTGTGTGTCCAGCACAATTACCCCGTCGCTCAGTCCCTCGACGACGGCGTCGCGTGCGACCGGCGCAACGTCGAGCAGCCGGAAGCGGAACAGCCCCCACGCGCACGCCAGCCCGCTGATTGCAAAAGCAAAGGGTGTGGGGTCCAATGGGTGCATCGGGTTGAGGCGAGCCAGGTACAGCGCGTTGCTGGCCAACGGCGCCAGCGCCCCAACCAGCAAAATGCCGGCCTGCCAGCGGTAGAGATTCGCCGAGCGCACCAGCATCGAAATAATCAGGCCGGTGCCGACCAGCATATACCCATAAGAAAACACCAGGTGTACTCCAAACCATGCGCCATACGTCATGCGCAACACGGGCAGCAGTTCATCCGAATGCACATCGAGGCGTTCCCAGATCAAAAGGTGCGCTTCGTTTGTCCATGCCAGAAGCAGCGTGATCAGCGGCACAACACATAACACAGCCGCGCTGCGGCGCGTCAGCCACTTTTCGCGTCCGGTGTATTGGAGCGCAAAGGCCAGCCACAGCACGGGCGCGCTGGCGATGCCCAGGTACTCGAATTTGGCCCACACGATTTTGGCCGGCAGGTCAACGCTTGCGATTTCCAGTATATAGCTCAATGACCATTCGGCTACCGCCAGCATCAATAGAAAAAAGATGGCCGCGCCGAGCGCCGTGCGCCGCTGCCAGGCGCAGGCCGCCAGGCCAGCCAGAACAAGCGTTACGATGAGCAAGGGCAGAAGGTAGGGTGTGTATTGCCAGTTCACCAAAAAATTCCTCAGGGTAGATGGTTAAAAGTATAGCTTTAGCTGCGCGTCTTGTCAACACGCACGCGGCTTGGCTCGCCCAATTTGTGGTGAGCTATGGTAGAATGTGTCTTGGCAGGGGGATGGTAGACCTTGTTTGCCCGCAAGGGTTCGCCCCGCCGTGTTGAGATAAGGGACGTGGAAAAAATAAACCGTCCCAAAATTTCCGTAGGAGCGCCCTCTGGGCGCGACGGTCGCGCCTGGAAGGCGCTCCTACGCGGCGACATTGGGATAATTATTTTCTTCCGCATCCCTAACGTGCAGAATATCAGAAAGGGTTTGTATGAAACGAGCCTTGATTTGTTCATTCACGTTGGTCGTATTGGCCGCGCTGCCCGGTTCCGCGCGTTCGCTCGGCCCGGCCGCGCCGTTCTCTTCGGGCAAGGTCGCACCGTGGGTGATCGAACACACTGCCGATGGTGCGCAGGCCGAGTTTTTAATCGTGCTGGCCGAGCAGGCCGACTTGCGCGGCGCAAGTGCGATGCCCGCTGGCCTGGAGCGGCGGCGCTACGTGCGCGATGCTTTGTGGAACGCGGCGAGCGCCGCACAGCGGCCGCTTTTAGAGTGGCTCGCGGCGCGCAAGGTCGAGCACCGCGCTTATTACGTTGTTAACGCCATTTGGGTGAAAGGAAATCGCGACGTGGCGATGGCGCTTGCGGCGCGTCCCGACGTGGCGCGCGTCGAAGGCAATCCGCGAATATCCAATGTCCAACATCCGCTACCCACTGAGGACCAAATATCGGCCTCCCAATCGCCAATCTCCATCGAGCCAAACATTACTTATGTGCGCGCGCCGGAGGTGTGGGCAATGGGCTTGAGGGGGCAAGGCATTGTGATTGGCGGACAAGATACGGGCTACGATTGGGACCATCCCGCGCTCCAATCAAGCTATCGCGGCTGGGATGGCGCGGCAGCCCAGCACGATTACAACTGGCACGATAGCATCCATTCCGGCGGCGGCGTGTGCGGCGCAGACGCGGCGCAGCCGTGCGACGATTACGGCCACGGCACGCACACCATGGGCACCGCCGTGGGCGACGACGGCGCCGGCCGGCAAATCGGCGTGGCGCCTGGCGCTCGGTGGATGGGCTGCCGCAATATGGATCGGGGGGTGGGCACGCCGGCTACTTATTTGGAATGTTTTGAATTTTTTCTGGCCCCCTATCCCGTGAACGGCACGCCCGCTCAGGGCGATCCTGCTTATGCGCCGGACGTGACGGTCAATTCGTGGAACTGCCCCTCTTACGAAGGTTGCGCGTGGGATACTTTGCAGGCGGCGCTCGAAGCGCAGCGCGCGGCGGGCATTATGACGGTCGTCTCGGCGGGCAACAGCGGGCCGAATTGCTCGACAGTGCACGACCCGCCCGCGATTTACGCGGCGGCCTATACTGTGGGCGCGCTGGCAAGCGGCACGGATACGCTGGCGTCGTTCAGCAGCCGCGGCCCGGTGACGGCAGATGGCAGCTTGCGCCGCAAGCCGGACATTGCCGCCCCAGGTACCGAGATATGTTCCAGCATCCCCGGCGGATTCTATTCGTGCAGTTACAGCGGCACTTCGATGGCCGCTCCGCACGTGGCCGGCGCGGTGGCGCTGCTGTGGTCGGCCTACCCCGCGCTCCGGAATCAAATTTCTGCTACCGAACAGATTTTAAATGATTCCGCGGTTCACATTTCCTCGACCGAGTGCAGCAGCGCCGGATGGCCGAACAACACGTTTGGCTATGGGCGGCTGGACATCAAGGCCGCGGTGGACTTGCCGGGCGTATTGACCGGCGTTGTGCGCGATGGGCAAACCGCGCTGCCGCTTGCGGCAATTGTGCAGGCGACGAGTAACGGGATCACGATGCAGGCTGCCACAAACGGCGCAGGGCAATACACGCTTGTGCTATCCCCAGGCGTGTACACCGTTACAGCCGCGTACAGCGGCTATGGTTATTACCCAGCGCACGTGACGGGTGTGCAAGTTTCAAGCCAGATGACGGTCACGCAAGATTTGGCATTGGAGCCTTACGAGCGTTTCAGTGTTTCTGGCGTGGTGAGCGACGCCGTATCCGGCTTGCCGCTGCCTGGCGCGGTGGCGTTCAGCGGGCCACTTTCGTATACGGCGCATGCGTCCGCCAGCGGCATCTATAGCGCCACTGTGGTGAGCGGCACCTACACACTGCGCGCCACTTTTGACGAGTACGTGCCCGAGTCTCGGACGGTCAATGTGTATGGCGACCAGACGCAAGATTTTGCTTTGCGACCCTGCAGCCTTTATACCATGCCCATCACGGGGGTTGATTTTACGTGGCTGCCGCAGCCAGTAATGGCCGGACGGATGATCACATTTACGGCGGTCGTCACCGGTGGAACTGAGCCTCTGGCTTACCAATGGAGTGTGAATGGAGGAACCGGCTCGCTGCTCTTGCCGGGCGCTCGAACGATGACGCACGTTTTTGCCCGGGCGGCCACGTACACTGTGACGCTGGAGGTGAGCGATGCGTGTTCTGCTCGAACCATCGCCAGGCTGGTGCAGGTGCAGACGGCTCGCTTGATTTTTCTCCCGCTCGTGTTAAAGCAGGCCGGATAGCAAATTTCGGCGCTTTCTGAGCCACGTTCGCCAGCGTAACGCGCGCCACGCCTCAAGCGCCTGGCGCGCTTCTGTTGCGCCGGGAGTGGACGCGCTGTAGCTGGCTGTGCAGTAGAGTTGCGCCAGGCGTGCGGCGGCTTGCCTCACGTGCGTTTGTTGTTGCAGCACGATACGCTGCTCAATCGCCTGGCTGAACGCCGCCATAAATTCATCCGGCGTGTCGCTCTGGCATGTTTTGACGCCCAACCATCTCCCGCGCCGGCGCAGGCGTTGGTAGAGCAGGGGGACGAGTTCGCTTGGGGGCAATGCAGCCAGTTGGCGCTCGCGCCGGACGACGTATGCGGCGGCCGCGCTAATGATCAGGACGGCGCACGCTGTGCCCTGGGCCAACCGCCCCCATTGCTGTGCGGCGCGCACCTGCCCGGCGGATATGACCGGATTATTGGGCAGCCGCCGGGCGCGCTCCAAGAGCGGGCGGCCGGCCGTCGGCTCAAATTCAACCCAACCTGCGCCGGCCAGGTATACTTCGGGCCACGAGTGAGCATCGTCGGCGAGCACGCGATATGCGCCGCGATCAAAATCATACGCTCCTCTTGCGTAACCGGAGGCCAGGCGCGCTGGCACACCGACGGAGCGCAGCATGACGACCATCGCCGAAGCATAATAATCGCAATACCCGCCCGGCGCGTCGTACAAAAAGTAATCTACAAGGTCGCGCCCCGCCGGCAATGGCGGCAGGTCGAGCGTGTACAGATAGGTACGCAGGAAGGTTTCAATCTTGAGCGCCTTGTCGTAAGGCTGGGTGGCCTCTGCGGTAATTTTTCCCGCCAGGTCGCGCACACGTTGGGGCAGCGTATCAGGGAGTTGCAGATAAAGCTCAGAGATGAAGGGCGGCGGCGATAGTGATTGATCCACAACGCCCGGATCGGCGGCGATGCGCGACACGACCGTATACTGCGAAAGCGTTCCGCGCAGCCCGGCCAGATCGTCTTCTGAACGATATAACGCAATGGCGCCGGCCTCCCCAGAGATGGGCTGGTTCAGCGCGAACAGTGTATCGCCGTGTGAAGCGACGATCTCAAAGCGCTGCCGCACTAACCTGCTGTCTGAAATGGTGTCTGATTCTGGGAGCGGCCGGCTGGCGAGCGTTGGATTGCTCCAGCCGCGCCCGGTGTAAATCGAGTACGTCATGCCGCGCCAGCCCGCCTTGCCCACAGGCGGCAGCGATACGTCGTCGGGCAGGGGGGGGATTTCGTCCGTCCACACCCACATCACGGCTTGTTCGCCAAGCTGCGGCGGAGCGTTGATCAGGCGGCTGGTCGGCATGGTAGCCGAGTGGCTCGCGTCTGCTTGCTCCCCTGCTCCCGATCTGAGGTATGCGCCGCCCAACAATTGCTGGACGACTTGCTGCACCCGGGTGACCGGCCGATCAACAGTGTGGCGCATCCACTCGACCGTTGTGCGCGATGTGAGCATGGATAGCATCAGCGCGACCAGGCAAGTTGCCCAGGCCACCGATAGCCCGCTGCCCATCCATTCTGGCCAAAGCTCGGTTGGATAGTCCACGCCGCGCGCCGCCCAACTGGCCTGGCGCCTGTTTTGCGCCGTCCACGCCATCAGGGTGATTAATCCAAACAGGAACAGGATAATGTAGGTGGGGCCCTGGCGCGCATAGATGGAGTGAATGGCTAATGAAAGTGTGAGCGGCAGAAATGAGTGGAGCGCCCACCCGCCGCGGGCAATTCCATGCGCGGCGCTGTAGCTGGCCCACCATACCCAGAGTGTGACCTCGAGCGTCACCAGGGCTGGGTCTTGGATGACCCGCCCGGCCAGCAAATCCGTTCCCCACGCCGCCACGCGGACAAGCAAAGCAGGGGTATTGATTTTGAACAGGCCGGCGGTGAACGTGGCGAGCGCCAGGCCCAGCAGGATACTGAGCGGCCAGTGGAGGAAACGCGGCAGGCGCGCGCGTGCTGCCAGCATGCCACAAGTCAGGCTCAAAGCGCACGTCGTAAATAATGTGCCGGAAGCTGGCATCCATTCCGCTTCGAGGATAGAGAATGGCAGAGTGAAGATGCAAATGATTGCGAGGATAGCCGCGAGGCGGTCGCCCACCGGTGTGGTGACAAGCGGGCTGGAAAATTTTTTCCGCAAGTGATGGACGGCGCGGTTCATCGCACGTTCTCCATCGTCATGACAACGCGGCCTGTGGCGAGCGTTTTGAATTCCCAATGCCGCGTTTTGCCCAGCGCCGGGCGAACCATCAATGGAATATCACAGCGCACCGTGCGGCTGGCCACGCCTTGTTCAGCCAGTTGCATAGCAAGCTGTTCAAGCGTCGGGCGACCTTGCGGAGCCGGGTCAATCAAAATCACGGCTGGCGTGATTTGCCGCCACGCCAGCCGCGCCAGGCTGTAGAGCCAGGCTGGATCGCCAGATGGCGTGACGATGAACATGCTTGATCCAGCGCGTAATGTGCGGGCCAGTTGACTCAGCGTATGAGCCAGCGGCAGGCCAGGAGTTTGAGGGTGCATGGACCGATTATGAGCGTCGGGCAGGCGGGCCAGTTCACCCAAAATCGTCCAGAGGTGTCCTGTGCCGCGCGCCGGCCAGATGATGCGGCGCTCTGGCGTGTGCGTGATCAGGCCAACGGCGCGGCCATCGCGCAGCAGGTCGGCGGCCAGCGATGCAGCCACGAGCACGCTCACCTCTTCGGTGGACGAATCGCCTTGCCCCGATTGGACGGCCGGGTCCGTGTCTACCATCAACCACGCATTGGCCGAGGCTTCCTGATCAAACATTTTGACCGCGAGCTCGTCGCGGTGGGCCGTAGATGGCCAGTGGATGTGGCGAAATGGGTCGCCCGGCGCATAGGGGCGCACCTGCCCGGCGTTGACGGTGGGAGCGGCGGATGTTTGATTGATACGAAACGGCCCGGGCGATGCGCCGCGCGGCAGCGGCGGAAAAGGCAGTGTGGCAATGGGAGGGTAGACGAGTAACGGGCGCGATTGCCTGTAATGTACGCGCACGGCAAATATCCCCAACGGGTCGCCAGTTTCCACCGACCAGGGGCCGAGGTGGAACTCGCCGCGGCGCGTGGCCGCGCCCGAATAGGTCCAGTGTACTTGGGTGTTGCCGGGGGCTGCTCGCACCGTGCTGGCATTGTAACCTGGCACGTCAGAGTGGTCGGCCATCTCGGCCCACAGCACTGGCAGGCCGGAATTGTTTATGAGTGTGAATTGTTCTTCCATCACATCGCCCACCTGCACCCAGCGCGCCTGGAGCCAGCGCCGGGCATACACGTGGCGCGCCATTTGCCACGCCCAGACGCCAGACGCTGCCACAATGCCCCAGGCGGCTACAAGCAGCATGGCTGTCACGGTCGTCGCGCCGGAAAAATGGACGATCAACATGACCGCCGCACACGCCAGGGGCAGCGCTTGTTGCAGTTCGATGGCGACCTCGGTGTTGTCGTCGCGTCTTATCGTCCAGGCGGGGTGGAAGGATATGGAGCGCATAGAATTCTTGCTCGCTCATAAAAAATGCCCTCGCGTGAAGCAAGGGCATTGTGTCGAACAACACTGGTTTCAATCGCCGGGCAGCGCCTCTTGGCCCACGCGTTGAGCTTTGCGCGGCTCCCCCGGCGAGTTGGCCGCTGGCGCGGCGGCGGGAAGCGGCGCAGCGTGGGCCGCCAGCACGGGGCTGGTGCAGTAGGGACATACTGTCCAGCGCAGGTTGAGCGGCTTGCCGCAATGCGTGCAGGCGCGTTTGAGTTTGGTGTGGCACGTTGGGCAGACAAGATATTCAGACTGTACGCGCCCGCCGCAGCCCGGACATTCTTCAGTTTCTTCGATGCCTTGCAGCAGCGCCTCTTCCTCAAGCGATCGTTCGTATGCTTCGGCCAGCGTCTCGCGCGGGCGGAGCATAAAGTAAATTAGCAAACCAGGCACGTTTAGAATCGCCACGACGAGGGCGGCCAGGATTTGGGCAAAGATGTCGCGCGTGCGGCTGCGAATATCGCGAAATGTCCAGATCACCAGGCTGAGCCACAGCGCCGCCAAAAACGCGCCCGCAAAGGCGATGACGATTAGCAAAATGTCGAGTATTCTCTCAGGTACCACTGTTTTGTTATTCTCCTCAGTTTAGAGTCGCATTATACCATCCGCTGTGCTTTCGGGCAAGAATGGAAAATGAGAGCCAGAGGCAGCTATTGACATCGGAGCGCGGATATACTATACTTTTACCAGGTACCCGCTTCGAGCGCTTCAGACGAAGTGAAAGGAGGCCGCCCGCGAGAATGTGAAAATCGCCCTAAATGTCCACCCAATCGTTTCAAGCCTATTTTGCAAACGCCCCGTTCCATATATTTTTAAGGTAATCGCCGCCTGGCAAGCGGCGCACTGAATGCCCTAAAAACTTGGTCTCCAGGGAGGTTACAATGACTGATAAACCATGGTTAAAGAATTACGACCGCGCTGTGCCGCACTCGCTCGAGCCATATCCAGCCATACCCTTGCATGGCTTTCTGGAGCAGGCAGCGCGCACTTACCCCGGCAGCACGTCTATTATTTTCAAGTCGTCGCACCAAGGCTTTGCAGGCAGCTCGATAACCTACCAGGCGCTGGACGACGCCGCAGACCGGCTGGCTGCCGCGCTGGCAAACCTGGGTGTGAAAAAGGGCGACCGTGTGGCGATTTTCATGCCCAACTCGCCGCAATTTATCATCAGCTATTTTGCCGTTTTGAAGGCGGGCGGCGCAGTGGTGGCGACAAATCCCCTCTACTCGCCGCGCGAAATTGAGCATCAGATGACCGACAGCGGCGCAGAAATCATGCTGGTGATGAGCAATTTCTACACGCGCGTCAAAGAAGTGCAGCCTAAAACCAAGCTCAGGACGATCATCGTCACCAGCATCAAGGAATACATGCCGCTGTTGCTCAAAGTGCTCTTTACGCTGGCCAAAGAAAGAAAAGAGGGACACAAGCCCGAGATTGCCTCCGGCGATTTGCGCTTCCAGGATTTGCTTAACAAGTACAGCGCCGCCGAGCGGCCCAAGGTCGAAATTGGCCCGGATGACATGGCCTTGCTGCAATACACGGGCGGCACGACGGGTGTGTCCAAGGCGGCTGTTGCATTGCACCGCAACCTGGTGGCCGACGCGCTGCAAATCAAAGCCTGGATTCACGACACGAAGGAAGGCAATGAGACGGTCTTGATTGCTATCCCGCTGTTTCACGTATATGGTATGGTGGCCGGCCTGTGCTACGGCATCTCGGCGGCGGCGCGCCTGCTCCTGGTGCCTAATCCACGCGATATTGTGACGCTGCTTTCGGCTATCAATCAATACCAGCCCACCATCTTTCCGGGCGTGCCTACCATGTACAACGCCATTAACAATTATCCCGATCTCGGCAAATACAACATTCGCTCGATCCGCGGTTGTATCAGTGGCAGTGCGCCGCTGTTGGCCGAAACGCAAAACAAGTTCGAGTCGCTCACCGGGGGCAGTTTGCGCGAAGGGTACGGTTTGTCTGAGGCGCCCACGGCCTCGCACTGCAACCCGCTTACAGGCCAGAATCGCCAGGGCAGCATTGGCATGCCCTTCCCAGACGTGGATTGCAAGATTATGAGCCTGGACGATGGCGTGACGGAACTGGGGCCGGAAGAAATTGGCGAGCTGACCATCAGCGGCCCGCAGGTGATGCAGGGTTATTGGAACATGCCCACCGAAACAGCCAACGTGCTGCGCCAGGGGCCTGACGGCAAAGTCTGGCTATACACCGGCGACATTGCCAAGATGGACACGGACGGCTATTTTTATATTGTGGATCGCAAGAAGGATATGGTCATCGCTGGCGGCTATAACATCTATCCGCGCGAAGTGGAAGAGGTGGTCAAGGAACACCCCAAGGTATTGGATGTGGCGGCGGCTGGCATCCCGGACCCGCATCGCGGCGAGACGATCAAGGTATGGATTGTGCCCAAGCCCGGCGAAACGCTGACGGCGGACGAGGTTAAAGAGTTTTGCAAAGATAAATTGGCCAAGTTCAAGATCCCGACCCACGTCGAATTTCGCCAGGAATTGCCCAAGACGATGGTGGGCAAGGTGCTGCGGCGCATGCTGGTGGAGGAGGAAAAGAAGAAGCAGGCGTGACGTGCGGAATGTGAAACGCGAAACGTAAAGCGCAAGCGCCCTCCGAGTACGGCCGGGAGGGCGCTTGTTGTTTCGGGTATTTACTCGATATTCACAAGGCGCGTTACCTGTGTGTTTTACATCTCGCCGTTGACTAGTTGCTTGAATTCTTCCGCTTCAATCGTTTCCGCTTCGATCAAGCGGCGCGCCACCACGTCCAGCGCATTGCGGCGCTCCGTCAGGATGTGGTGGGCTTGCTCGTGCGCTTCTTGGACAATTCTGCGCACTTCTTCGTCAATTTCGTGCGCCACCGCGTCGCTGTAATCGCGCTGCTCACCCAATTCTTTGCCCAAAAAGACCAATTCTTCTTTCTGGCCGTACACCATCGGCCCCAGCTTGTCACTCATGCCGTAGCGCGTGACCATCGAGCGGGTAAGCTCCGTTACGCGCTCCAGGTCGTTGCTGGCGCCGGTCGTCACGTCCCCAAAGACAATCTCTTCGGCAGTGCGCCCGCCTAGCATAAAGGCCAGATCGTCCAGGAATTTAGACTTGGAAACCAGCGTGCGGTCTTCTTCGGGCAGCGCCAGGGTATAGCCGCCAGCCATGCCGCGAGAGATGATCGAGATTTTGTGGACCGGGTTGCAATTGGGCAGGCTGTGCGCCACGACGGCGTGGCCGGCTTCGTGGTAGGCAAAAATCTCCTTTTCCTGCGGGCTGATGAGGCGGCTTTTGCGTTCCGGGCCGGCGATGACGCGCTCGATGGCTTCTTCGAATTCTTTCATGCCGATTGTTTTCTTGTTGCGCCGCGCTGCCAGGATGGCGGCCTCGTTGACCAGGCTTTCGATGTCGGCCCCCACAAACCCCGGCGTGGCTTTGGCCAGCACACCCAGGTTCAAGTCGTCGGCCAACGGCTTGCCTCGCACGTGTACTTTGAGGATTTGCTCGCGCCCTTTCATATCGGGACGGTCGAGCACCACGCGCCGGTCAAAGCGTCCGGGCCGCAGCAAGGCCGGGTCGAGGATGTCGGGACGGTTGGTGGCGGCCACCACGATGACGTTGGTGTCAGTGTCAAAGCCGTCCATCTCGACCAGAATTTGGTTGAGCGTCTGCTCGCGCTCGTCGTGGCTGCCGCCCAGCCCCGCGCCGCGGTGCCGCCCGACGGCGTCAATCTCGTCCACGAACACGATGCACGGGCTGTGGCGCTTGGCCTGGTCGAACAAATCCCGCACGCGGCTGGCGCCCACGCCCACAAACATTTCCACAAATTCCGAGCCGGAGATGGAAAAGAACGGCACGCCCGCTTCGCCCGACACGGCCTTGGCCAGCAGGGTCTTGCCGCAGCCGGGCGGCCCCACCATCAACACGCCTTTGGGGATGCGCGCGCCCAGCTGGATGAATTTTTCCGGTTCTTTGAGGAACTCGACGATTTCGGCCAGTTCTTGCTTGGATTCGTCCACCCCCGCCACGTCGTCAAAAGTCACCGTGGGCTGCTCGCCGGTGAACATGCGCGCGCGGCTCTTGCCAAAGCTGATCGCCTGGTTATTGGTGCCTTGCGCCTGGCGCAGCATGAACCACAACATGCCCACCACCAGCAAAGCCGGCAATCCGTACAGCGCAAACTGAGCCAGGATATTGCCCCAGTCGCTGGGCTTGTCCACCTTCAGTTGAATGGTCGCCAGCATTTCTCTGGGCACGCCCAACAGTTCCAATTGTTCCAATGTCGTCAGGTCAGGCTCTTTGCGCGATTGGACAATCTTGCCGTCCTGGTATTCAATGCGCACTTCATTCTCGATGGTCGTAATTTGCTTGATCTTGCCTTCCCGCGCATCTGCGGCGATCTGGGAAATATCTACGGTGTTGATGGTCGGCGTTTGGCCGCGTATGAAATACATGGCGGCAAATGCCACCACGGCAATAACGATAATCACGTATACAAAACTATGCGATGGCGTCGAATTCATATCTCACTTTCTCACTCTCCCGTAATCACTCCGTGCAGTACACAGTATATCCCTGTCACGGTCCAACCATTATTTCTTTTACCAAAATGCTATCACCTGACGCGCTGGTTCTGCCGGCGTCCATCACGGGCAGGCGTCCCGAGAGGGTGTTGGCAGGGTACATGCCGACTTGCAGCGTGTATTTGCCGCGCGGCGCATTGGCCGGAATGTACAAAGAGTACAGGTCCACTATCGGCGCGCCTCTGTTCCACGTGGAGGTGGGCGCCAGGCCGCCTTGAGGCTCACTATCGGCCTGCGCCACCGGCCGCGGGTTGTTGGGACCAATAAGGTGCACAAACACTTTGTAATCGGCCGGTACGCTCCTGACCCGCGACCGCCACGTAAAGGCCACCTCGACGTTTTCTCCGGGGCGAAACGCATTGCTCGTCAGGTCAGCGCTCTCTAGCGTAATGACGTTGCCCAGGTTGACGCTGAGCGAGATGACGCTGCCGCTGCTCAGAACCAAGGTGAGCGGCATACCGCTGGTGAGCGGCATACCAGGCGGCGGCACCTGGCTCAAGATGCGTCCCACGGGGTCGTTAGGGCTCCACTGTGAATCAAAGTGCATGACCCATCCGTAGCTTTCCAATCCTTTACGCACTTCTTCGTTGTATTGCAGCCCGATGACCGAAACCACGTTGGCCACTGGCGGGCCTTTGCTGATTACGACGCTGACGGCGTCGCCCCGCCGCGCTTGCGCGCCCGGCGCGGGCGATTGTTCCATCACCGCACCTGCCGGTATTTTAGAGTCGTTGCGTTCCTCCTTAATCGCCATCTGCAGGCCGGCATCCGCCACCAGCTTTTCGGCTTCTTGCTTGTTGTGTCCTACCAGGGTGGGAACGTTTGTCTGCTCGCCGACGCCGGCGATAGTGGGTGTGATGGTTGGCGCCAGCGTGGGCGTGGGTGTGGAAGGGATGCGCTCGCCGCCATAGAACTTGTCGTACACCAGCGAGTAGAGCGGGATCAGGCCAATGACCATCACCGCCGCCACGGCAGCCAGCAGCCATACCGTCCAATCAAAGCTGCTGCGTTCGGCAGTGATGTGTTGCGAGGTGGTCCCCGTCACCGGGCCGGTGGGGAGGGGACGCTGGTAGCCGGTGGCTTGCTCGCTGCTGTGTTGATATTCGTACAGCAGGCGTCCCAGTTGATCGGCGTGGCGGTAGCGCTGCGAAGGTTCTTTGGCCAGGGCGCGCGTGACGATTTGTTCGAGTTGGGCGGGGACGGCTGAATTAAACTTGCCGATGGGGGGCGGCTGGTCGCGCAAGTGCGCCATCGCCAATTGCTGCTGGGTATCGCCTTCGAATGGCAGGCGGCCGGTCAGCATCTCGTACATGATGATGCCGATGCTATACACGTCTGAAGCGGGTGTGGGGGGATTGCCGGCGGCCTGTTCGGGCGAAAAATAGTGCGGCGTGCCCCATACGCCGGTCGTGACGCCAGTGGCCGAGACGCTCGAAAGCGCGCGCGCAATGCCGAAATCCGTCACCTTGGCGCGCCCGTCCGGCGTGACGAGCACATTTTGCGGTTTGACGTCGCAGTGGACGACGTTCGCGCGGTGCGCGGCGCCCACCGCCGCGCAAATCTGGATCGAGAGATTCAACATGCGGGGCAGGCTAAAAGGCGCTCCGTGGCGAATCAGTTGCTTGAGGTCGCTGCCCTCTACGTATTCCATGATGATGTATTGTTTGTCGCCGTCCAGGCCAAAATCGTGCACCGTGACAATATTGGGATGCGATAGATTTGCCGCCGCTCGAGCCTCGCGTTGAAAGCGCGCCTGAAATGACGGGTCTTCGGCAAAGCTTTCGCGCAAAATCTTGACGGCCACGATGCGGCTCAGCATGGTATCTTGGGCCTTGTACACCACCGCCATGCCGCCGCTGGCGACGCGCGCGATGAGCTGATAGCGATTGTTGAGCAGCTGACCTTCAGTTGGCATAGTGTTTAATCCAGACTCAAGAATTCTTCTTGGAAAGCTTTGACGGCCTCTTGCCCAGAGATGTTGGTTAATCTACTCATTGGCTATACTGTCACCATAACGGGCTGTGCAAGTTTTGACAAAGTTGCTGTCGCTTTTTGATCTTCGGCCCACAGCCAAGCTATTACGGCTTCCTTGATATTGTCCAAAGTTTCCTTTTCGTCTTTACCTTGAGATACACAGCCTGGAAGCGCCGGACACTCTGCAACGATCCACCCATCTTCCGCTTGTTCAAGTGTAATGTGAAAGATCATGTTTTTCCTCTGGTAGTTACAGTTTGTCCATTCTATCCATCTGCGGCTTATGTTTGGGCAAGTGTGTGGCTAGTCCAAGTTCCCCACTACTTTTTCAACCTCGTCCAAAATCTCGCACGATTTGACCAGCTCCATCATCCGCGTATGGTCGGGGTAGAGTGGCCGGTCTATGTCGAGGTGTTCCACGTATTTGCGAACGACAGCCCGCGCTGCCTGCACGCCGTTGCCGGGGGTAAACGTGCGAAAGTCTAGCGCCTGGGCCGCGGCCATAAACTCGATGCCCAGCACGCCGTAGGCGTTTTCCAGGATTTGGGCGTTCTTGATGGCCGTGTTCATGCCCATCGAGACAAAGTCTTCCTGATCGGCGGCGGCGGGGATAGATTGGATGCTGGCCGGCATGGAAAGGATTCTTTGCTCGACGATGAGGCTATCGGCGGTGTACTGGCTGAGCATCATGCCAGACATCATGCCGGCGCCCTTGGTCAGGAACGGCGGCAGCCCAATGCTCAGCGCCGGGTTGGTCAGGCGGTTGAGGCGGCGTTCTGAAAGAACGCAGACCATGGTGATGGATGCGCCGGCCATATCCATCGGCAGCGATATCGGCGATCCCTGAAAATTGGCGCCCGTCAGCGTCAGCTTGTATTCCGGCAGAAAGATGGGGTTATCGGCCACGGCATTCAACTCGATTTCTACCTGGCTCCTGGCATAATCCAGCGCGTCGTGAGCGGCGCCGATGACCTGCGGAGACGAGCGCATCGAATAGGCGTCTTGGACTTTGATCTTGAGCTTGCCCGTGAGCAGGTCGCTGCCTTCGACGCATTTCAGGATGGCGCGAGCGGTGCGGACCGCGCCGGAAAATCCGCGCAGTTGGTGCAGCCGCACGTCGTAGGGCTTCATATTGGCGTACAGCGCCTCTAGCGTCATGGCGCAGGCGATTTCAGCTTGCTTGAGCCAGCGATTCATATCATACAACTGGAGCGCGCTCATGGCGGTGATGAGGTTGGAGCCGTTGATCGCCGCCAGGCCATCGCGAGCTTGCAGGTCGGGGATGGGGATGCCGGCCTTGTCCATGGCTTGCTTGCCGGGCATGCGCTGGCCCTGGTAGTAGGCTTCTCCTTCACCCATGAGCAGCAAGGCAATCTGAGACATTGGCGCCAGGTCGCCGCAAGCGCCGACAGAGCCTTTCTGGCAGACCACCGGCGTGACGCCCTTGTTCAGCATGTCTACCAACGTTTGGGTGATTTCAGGGCGGCAGCCAGACTTGCCCCGAGCGTGCACGTTGATTCGGCTGGCCATCGCGCCGCGGACATATTCGATGGGCGCGGGAGCGCCAATGCCGGCGGCGTGATTATAGATCAGGTAGCGTTGAAATTGCTTGACTTGTTCGTCGTCCAACACGACTTCAGAAAATTCACCGATGCCGGTGTTGACGCCGTACATGATTTCGTGCGCCTGGATTTTTTCTTCCAGCATGTTGCGGCAAACCTTGATTCGCTCTACGGCTTCGGGGTCGAGCTCCACATGTTCTCCGTGCCGGGCAATCCGCACCAGTTTTTCGACGGTCAGATTAGAGCCGTCTAGGACGATAGTCATCGTTTATCTCCTTGATATGATATAAAGTACGTTTATATTCTACCCCAATTCAGCATCCCCGACAATAGGCCATTACCCTAATCCAACGGCGCGCCCAATGCTTCCTCGACGGCTTGCAGCACCGCGCCTTCTCGCACGAGCTGGCAGGCGGTGTCCAGATAGGGGTGCATCAGCCGGTCGCGTTCGAGCAGCGGGATATCCTGGCGCAGGCGGCGGTGAGCGGCTTGCGTGCCCGCGCCCAAACGCGCGTGCGGGTATTGGTGCAAGCGCAAGTCCACCGCTTGCGCGGCGCACACCAGCTCGATGCCGATGACGTGCTCGACGTTGCGCACGATTTCCCACGTGTGGCGCGCCGCGTTCATCGAGTTGCTGATGTGGTCTTCCTGGTCGGCGGAGGTGGGAATGCTATCCACGCTATCAGGATGGGCCAAGACTTTATTGTCTGCGACCAGCGCGGCGGCGATGTATTGCGCCAGCATAAAGCCGCTGTTCAAGCCGCCGTCCTGGATCAGCATGGCGGGCAGCCCGTCGTTCAATTCAGGCGCGGTCAGGCGGAACACGCGCCGCTCGGACAGGTTGCCGATCTCGGACACGGCAATGCCGATAAAGTCGGCGGCAAATGCAATTGGCTCGCCGTGAAAGTTCCCGCCCGAAAGCGCCTTGTTGACGCCGGGGAGATCCAGAAAGAGCAGGGGGTTATCGCTGGCAGCGTTGATCTCGTCTTCGAGTGTGGCATGCGCAAAAGCCAGCACGTCGCGCACGGCGCCCATCACTTGCGCGCCGCAGCGGAGGCTGTAGGCGTCTTGCACTCGCCCGCCTTGATCTATCAGGTTGCTCCCCGCAATCATTCGCCGAATATTGGCCGCCGAGGTGATTTGGCCCGCGTGTCGCCGCGCGCGATGAATCCGCGCGTCGAACGCCGCCGACGCGCCGCGCACGGCTTCCAGGCTGAGCGCCAGGGCGATTTCGGCCGTGCGCACCAGGCGTTGAGCGTCGTGCCAGGCCAGGGCGGCCATGGCGGTCGAAAAGGTCGTGCCGTTATTGAGCGCCAGCCCTTCTTTTGCGCCGAGCACCACGCGCGATAGTCCCGCCGCCCGCATGGCTTGCGCGCCGCTCATGCGCTCTCCCTGGTAAAGCGCCTCGCCGCTGTCGCGGTCGGGGTCGTGCGGATCGCAGCACAAGACCAGCACCAGGTGAGAAAGCGGGGCCAGGTCGCCGCTGGCGCCCAGCGAGCCTTTTTCGGGGATAATGGGGTGGACGCCGGCATTGAGCATGGCGATGAGCGTATCGAGCGTTTCGGGCCGCACGCCGCTGTGCCCGATGGCCAGCGTGTTGGCGCGTATGAGCATGGCGGCGCGTACCACATCTTGGGGCAATGGGGCACCCGCGCCGACGGCGTGGCTCAAGATCAGGTTGCGGCTGAGCGTTTGCGAGTCGGCGCTGCTCACCTGGACGCGCGCAAAGACGCCAAAGCCAGTGTTGATGCCATAGACAATCGGCGCGCCTCGCGATACAATCTCGTCAACCCAATTGCGGCAGGCGGCCACGCGCGCGCGGGCCGATTGATCGAGCTGGACCGCCTGGCCAGCGCGCGCCACCTGGATAACGTCTTGGATGTGAAGCTCCTGTCCATTCAATGCCAATAGGGTGTTCATATATTCCTCCTCTATCGCTATTTTGACTCGGGTTCAAGTTTGGCGTACAATTAATCCAGGCCGGATGCTGCCGGCACTCTAGTGCGAGGTAGACCCATGTTGACAGCGATTCTTACACGTTACCCTGTGAAAATGATGACGCCCTCTTTTTTGATTCACGGTTTGATGGAGCCGGTCGGGCCGCTGCTGGATTATTTAAATGACGTGAACCGAAACAGTGTGCCCCTGTACAACGCGACGCTGTATGCGCTCGGCAGCAAACTCGGGCCGTCCACACGCCCCATGGTCGTCATCAAGAAACAAGATATTTGCGGATTGTACGTGGACGATGCAAAGGGGCGCGCCACTGTGCAATTGCTCAAGCGGGTTGAAAGGGTGATTGTGCACGTGCCCAATTTGATTTGCCGCGGCGAGATACACGTGGGGACCGAGACGCGCCAGCAAGATATTTTTGATGTGCTGATTGGCGTCTTTTTTGGGCTGACCAACGTCTCCGTATTCCCAACGGTTCAATTGCCGGCAGATTTTCCCAATCAACCCGAGTTGCTGTTGGCCCACAAAGATACCGTGCAGGCGTATTACGCCGAATGATCCTTGCTGCCCACGACGATAAAAATATCCACTGCCCCCATCGGCTGGCGGCTGTGAGAGATTGAAAACCCCGCCTCGCGGGCGGCGGCCCACGCCGGAGGAGGCGGAGCGCCACGCTGGCCGGTGATGGTGTACAGCCACTCGAGGACGCGGTTGAGCAGGTTGTACCCGCCGCGCCGGTTGAACGCAATGCCCGGCACAATCACCAGCCGCCCCGTCGTATTGAGCGCGCGCACGGCCTCGCGCAAGGTGGCCGGCTCGACGATAAATTCTGTTGGAAACGTAGACACCACCGAATCGAACGCCCCGTCGCGAAAGGGCAACGCCTGGGCGCGCGCGCGCACCAATGGCGCCGGCGTTCCCGCCCGTTGCAAACGGGAACGCGCCTGCCGCCCCATGTCTGGCGAGAGATCAAGCCCCACCACCTGCCATCCTTGTTGGCGCATAGCGGCCAGCAAATGCCCCGGTCCGTGCGCCAGTTCCAAAATGCGCTGCCCGCGCAGGTGAGGCAAGGCTGTGCGCCCCCACGCCGTCCACTGCCCCAAAGAGACTACCCAGGCGACGGCGTCATACGCCCACGCCATCTGATGATACAGCAGGCGAAAGAAAACGCGAATCAGCAAACGCACAGATCTCTCCTGGTGTGGACAATTGCTTGCAAACGTTTGGGGCAAGCCAGGCAGATGATACCACAAGACGTGTAACGCGCAACTGCTACAAATTCTTTTCCGAATGGTCTTGCCCGTCAAAGCTATAGAGCATCGGCCTGGCTTCGACGGCGGTGGCTAAGTGGACGGGGCGTGTCCAGATAGCGTGGACGTGGGCCAGCGTGTCCCGCGCCCAATTGAGGTCGAGATCAACGCCTTCGTGTTCGTGGCGCAGAAACAGTTCCGCTCGATTGCCATAGTTAGCGTCTTGGATGACGACAATCGGTTGGCCAAAGTTGGTGAGAGAAAAGAGCAGTTGGCGCTTGACGGCTTGAAAATCACGGCTGTCAATGACGTATTCGCCCGTCCTGGGATTATATTGGGTGGTGTAGAATTTGTGGCGGCGGGCAAACTCAGGCGTGAGAAAGGTATCAATAAAGCCGACGTCGTTGTATACGCGCCGCACTTCAAAAACCTTTTGCCGCCCCAATCCGAGGCGCCGGTTCCACGCGCGGCGCGCGGCTTGATCCTGACATTCTTCCCACTCTTGGCCAAAGCGGCCTGTATCCCAGCGTTCCTCGATGTCGCGCAGCAGATCCAGCCCCAGCTTGTAGGGGTTGAGCCGCCCGCCTGAGGTCGCCATGGTGCCGGCGTGATGTTCCGCATAGTCAATCAACTCGTCCGCTTTGAGAGCGCGTTGAGTCATGATTGTGCTGTGCCAGTAGCTCGCCCAGCCCTCGTTCATGATTTTAGTCTGCCGCTGCGGCGCAAAATAGTAGGCTTCTTCGCGGATGATGGCCAGCACGTCGCGCTGCCAATCAGCCAGGGGCGCGTACTCGAGCAAAAAGAGCATGACATCTCGTTCCGGGTGTTCGGGAAAGTGTTTTTTGCGTTCTTGCTGCTCTCTGAGCTTTTGCCGCTGCGCTTCCAGGAACTCGGGCGGATTGACAAAATCATCCATGTAAAGTTTGCTGGGCAACTTGCGCACTGTTTGTACTGCGCGCTCGTCCTCGTCATCGTAAGGGCCGGGCTGCGGGTGGCGGCGAATGCCGGGCGAATGAATGTCAATGAGATTGTCGAGAGACAGGCAGGCGTCTATAAAGCGTTCTACGGCGTCGTAGCCGTAGCGGTCAATGTAGCGGCGGATGCGGGCGCCGTGATTGGCCATCTCGTCCATCATCTTGCGATTGGTGTGGGCAAACCACATATTATTCTTGAAAAAGTCAACGTGCCCGTAGACGTGTGCCATGACCATTTTTTGGTCAACGAGCTTGTTGCTGACCAGCAAATAGGCATAGCTGGGGTCGTTATTAATCACCATCTCGTAGATGCGGTGCAAGCCGTAAGCATAGCTCTTGGACATGCGCGTATATTCCATGCCAAAGCGCCAATGCGGATAGCGGCTGGGAAAGCCGTCGTAAGCGGCGACCTCGTTGATTTGTTTGTAATCCAGCACTTCAAAGATGGTGTCGAAAAAATCCAGCCCATACTCCCGGGCGTAGGCTTCGACCTCGACCCGGATCGCTTCGAGTTCTGGTGAAAGGCCCATGGTTCACCGTCCTTTGCCCAAAAATGCCTTGATCGCGTCCAGGATGTCATCTCTGTCGTCGAGCCTGGCGACGACCAGTTGATCCTTGTCTGCCAGGTCGAGCCCTTTCAATGCCTCGGAAAACTGGCTGGCGCCATACGAACAGCGAACTTCGCCGTAGCAAAAGAGATTGACGCACGGCAAGATGCTTTCGGCCAGCAGGCGGGCGCACCGGGCGTTATCGTCTTCCCAGTTATCGCCGTCGGTGAATTGGAAGGGATAGATATTCCAGTCGTCGGGGTTGTAATCTTTTTCGATCATGGCCTGGCAAAGCTTGTAGGCCGAAGAAATGGCCGTGCCGCCGTTTTCTAGGGTGTGATAAAAGGCGTGTTGATCCACCTCGCGGGCGTTTACGTCGTGGATGATGTAGCGCACGTCTACTTTGTGATATTGTGAGCGCAGCCAGGTGTCAATCCAGAACACCGCCAGGCGGACGATCTCTTTTTTCTCGTCGTACATCGAACTCGAGACGTCCATCATGTAGATGATGGCCGCGTTGCTATCGGGCATGTGATGGCTCTCCCACGAACGATAGCGCTTGTCCTCGCGCACCGGCATGACGTTAGGTTGAGCGTAGCTGTACATCCCCATGGCGATTTGCCGCTTGAGCGCCTCGCGATACGTGCGTTTAAAGTGGCGCAAGCTTTCTGGCCCGACGTGCCGGATGCCGGTGTAGCGATCCACGTAGCTTTCGATGTTCTCTTTGCCCTTGGGCTGGATGTTGGGCAGCTCCAGTTCGTCGCTCAAGAGATGGGCCAGTTCCTCCAGCGTCACCTCCACTTCCAAGATGTGGTCGCCGGGGTTTTGGCCGGCTCGCTCACCGGGCTGGTTGGGGTCAAAGCCGATGGGAGTGCCCGGCTCGCCGTCGCCTTGCCCCACGCCCCCCATCTGCTTGGCCCCAAAGCGAAATTGAGGGATCTGGATTTCTGGAACGGGGATGCTGACCAGGTCGCGCCCCTGGCGGCCGATCAACTCGCCGCTGCTTATGTATTTGCGCAGGCCGTCGCGCACTCTACCCTGCACGATGTGTCGGAAACGACTTTGATCTTGTTCAATTTTGGCGATCATGTCGCACCTCCTCTCTCCTCCGCGTGGCTGCACGTTCTTTACGTCTTTCCCTTTGGATCCCCTCGAGCAAAGATACTGGCAACATAGTTCAACACGTCGGTGGCGCAAATATCGCAGTACCCATAGTTCTTGATGAGGCGAGCCTTGACCACGTCAATCTTTTCTTGTGTTTCTTTATCCACGACGCTGGATACCAGGCTCGTCAACTTGATCGAATCTTTTTGATCCTCGAACAGTTTGAGTTCCAATGCCTTGCGCAGCCGCTCGTTCGAATCCCACCGAAAGACGCGGCCATCAATGGCCAGGGCCGCGATATAGTTCATAATCTCGCGGCGAAAATCATCTTTGCGGCTTTCGGGGATTTCGATCTTTTCTTCAATCGAACGCATCAGGCGCTCGTCGGGTTCTTCGTCTTCGCCGGTGTAGCGGTTGCGCACTTTTTCGCGTTGAGTGTACGCTTTGATATTGTCAATATAATTCGCGCTCAGGCGAGAGATGGCGGCCTCGTCGGCGGTGATGGCGCGCTGCACCTCGGTCTTGACGATTTCGTCGTACTCGGCGCGCACCACGGCCAGCAACTCGCGATAGCGCGCGCGTTGCTCTTCGCTGGTAATCAGCGAGTGGTGCCTGAGTCCGGTTTCCAGTTCGCGCAAGACGACGAATGGGTTGAGGCAGCCATCAACCGCGCCGCTGACCAAAGCGTTCGACAGCTTGTCTTGAACATAGCGGGGCGATATGCCTTCCATCCCTTCGCGCGCGGCTTCGTCTTGCAGCTCGCGCACGCTATCTTCGGTAAAGCCGGGGATATTCTTGCCATCGTAAAGCTTGAGCTTTTGCAACACCGTCAACCCGGCGTGCTTGGGTTCCTCCAGCCGGGTGAGGACCGCCCACAGGGCGGCCATCTCTACCGCGTGAGGGGCAATATGTTGGCCGACGACCCGCTCGCCTCTAAAATCGCGTTCATAGATTTTGATCTCGTCGCTGTAACAGGTTACGTAAGGGATGTCCACCTTCATGGTGCGGTCGCGCAAAGCCTCCATGTACTCGTTGTTGAGTAGTTTGCGGTACTCGGGTTCGTTGGTGTGGCCGATGATGACTTCGTCAATGTCGGTCTGGGCGAATTTCTTGGGTTTGATCTTGTGCTCCTGCGAAGCGGTCAGCAGGTCGTACAGAAAGGCCACGTCCAGTTTGAGAATTTCGATAAACTCGACCAGCCCACGGTTCGCAATGTTAAGCTCGCCGTCAAAGTTAAAGGCGCGCGGGTCGCTATCCGAGCCGTACTCGGCGATCTTGCGGTAATTAATGTCGCCAGTCAACTCGGTCGAATCCTGGTTCTTTTCGTCCTTGGGTTGAAAAGTGCCGATGCCGAGCCTGTCTTTTTCAGATAAAATCAAGCGCCGCACGCGCACGTGCTCGACGACCCTGGTCCAATCGCCTTGATACTGCTTCATCAGGCGGCGGTACACAAAGCGGCAGGCCGGGCACAACTCGCCTTCGATGGCGATACGCTGCTCGGATGAGCGGGCCTCGTTCAGGCGGGCCAGCGCCGCGCCGCGAAACTCGACCGGAATGAGGTGGAGCGCTTCTTCGTGCATGGGGCAATCCAGGCGTTCCTGGTCTGGTATGTTGACCCAGCTCAGGGTATAGAGCGCGCCGTCGTCAGTTTGCGAGTAGGCCTCCAGGCCTTTCTTGAGCAGGCGGACGATGGTGCTCTTGGCGCTGCCGACCGGCCCGTGCAACAGGAGCACGCGCTTTTCGGTGCCGTACCGCCGCGCCGCCGATTCAAAAATTTGCACCAGTTGCATCAAGGGTTTGTCGAGACCATAGATGGCGTCCGCGCCGTGATCAAAAGGATCGTCGAAAAAGTTATAGTGGACGATGGTTTCTCGGTTGCGAGTGTACTCGCGGCTGCCGTAAGACAAGATCATGTCGTATAGTCGCTGGTAGGCGCCGCAGGCAGCCTTGGGGTTGCGCTGGACAATGTCCAGGTACTCGGCAAAGCTGCCTTCCCAGTACTGCTCGCGAAACCTCTCGACGTCTTGTAACTCTCCAATCAATGAGATAAAAGTCTCGTTCATTTCCGCCTCCTGAAAACCGCTCAAAATAACACAAGCCGACCCAGCTTGCCGGGTCGGCTTGTGTTAGCAAAGAGTTGCTGCATTTTTATGGTGATGATATGTGTTTGCCTGACATTTTTGTTCCTGAAAAGAGTCCCGCCAAGTCTGGCCTTTTACCAGTCCTAAACTATTTTTTATTTGTTGTGTAAATTTGACGAGCCAAGGGAGTATAATCTTACTTGGAGGAACGAAACTGGTACTAAAATACTAGCGCCCGGCTGCGAAAACACGGCCGGGTGCCAGGGCGTCATTTCGGGGCTTGGGGCCTGACGAGTTCCACCAGCTTTTGTTGGTAAGGTGAGGAGGCAAGGTGCAGGACGATCTCCAGGTACATTTCTGGCCCCGAGATCACTTCCTCGTTTTCTAATAGTGCGACCTCGTGGAGGGTAAGGTAGAGATCGTGACATTCTGCACATTGGTTCAGATGATGCCGGGCAGCAGGAAAGCGCAGGTTAGCGTCATCCCCTGCAATTTCTGCTTCTACATACTGGGGAGCAATTTCAAGGAATCCTTCACAATCTAGCTCTTTAGCCTGGGTGGCATAAATATGGCGAACAAATTCGCGACACAATTCAAGCGACATAAATCACAACTCCTTTGGTAAATTAAATCATCACCTGAATATAAGACGCAAAATTTCGCAATATTCTTACCAATTTAAAAGAAACCGGTTTTTTCAAAAAAACCTGGTTTCTTACCGGCAAGTTTATCGCTCGCCAAAGATTGCCAGAACGTCAGACTCGGTATAATAGCGCCGTTGCAGGCCTTCTTTGAGCTTTTTGCGAGCGTCGTGCACGAGCTTGTACACGTTATTTGGCGTAGAGCCTAATTGCCGGGCGACCAGCTCCAATGGCATACCCTGAAAATGCACGCCTAATAGAGCCGCCCGCTGCCGCTCGGTCAATTCCTCGTCAATAATTTGGCGGATCAAGTTGAGGATTTGGCGGCGCGCTGCCACTGTTTCCGGGTCGGGCGTTTCCTGGTCGCTGAGGAAAGTGAACAAGGGAACTTGTTTTTCGCTGACCAGCATTTCCATAGACAGTACGCGCCAGCGGCGGCGGCGCAGCTCGCTGGCGGCTATGTTGATGGCAAAGCAATAGGCCCAGGTGGTGAACTTGCTCTCGCCGCGAAAGGTCTCCAGCTTGTTTTGAATTTGCAGCAGCGCCTCTTGGGCAAAATCCTCGGCCAGTTGCTCCAGGTCGTGCTGCCCAAGGCGAGCCAGGTCGTCGCGATGGCGATCCAGGTAGAGAAAGACGGCGCGCAGCAAATACTCGCGCAGGTCGGCCAGCGCAGTGGTTTGCCTTTCTGGGTCGCAGAGTTCAGCCAGCCACTCCGCGTTGCTCCTCCTGAGTGCCATTGCCCAGCCCCTTTATTCTCTCTCATCCCGGTATGAACCCTATCCATCGCGCTCAAGCCAAGAGTTTACAGGTTGGCAAACGTGATGAGTTGCACGCCCAAATCCGCAATGTGCTGCTTGATGGTTGGATGGCAAAGCAGCCCCAGCTCTTTTTCTCGCTGGACGTTATAACTTGATTGTTGGCGCAGCATCTCGTCGGCCAGGCCGGGATGCGTCATCAACTCGGTGCTCCCGTCGTTCAGGCCATCCAGGATGTGAAGCAGGTGGGTCAAGGTAACGGCTTCCTCGCCGAAAAAGCTCATGATGTAGTGGTCTGTGCTGCGCGCAGGGTATTTCTCGAGCAGCGCCCAGTCGGCGCGGATGATGGCTCGAAGCTGGTCCGGGGGCATACCAAGTTCGAGGGATGATTGGGCCAGTTCTTTTTCGTTGCGTGGGAAGGGAAGGCGCGTGGGGACGCCGGCTTCTTTGACCAGTTCCAGGTATACCTCGAAAAAACGAGGCAGTATATGAACAAAGTGGTGCGCGTCCAGGTGATCGGGCGGGCGGCCTACGGCGTTGTGGAAGGTCTTGATTTGCGCTTTGAGTTCTGATTTTAATTCGCCCAGGTCGAGCCGTTCAGGGTCAGCCAGGATGGCTTCTTGAGACAAAAAGTAGCCGTGGGCGTCTACCAATGATCCAACCCACTCGCCGGGCAGCAGCGGGCGCCCCGAAGTGAACACCAGGTGCACGCCCAATCCCAGCCTGGGGCAGTCTTCTTTGGCGCGCATCAGGCCGGAGGCGGCGCCGGGCATGTTCATTAACGCCGTGGTGCTGGTGACAATGCCTTCTCGGTGCGCGCGCAGGATGCCCTCGGTCACGCCGGGCGTGCGCCCAAAATCGTCTGCATTGACAATCAGCCGTTTAGTCATGCGTTCACCTCTCTTTCGATCAACCCGCTACCTGTTTATCAGAGCGACAGTATGCGGCTGACGACGATATCGCTGACTAGAGTTTGACGAAATATGCCGCGCAGGCCCGGTCGAGCAAATCTTTCGATAGGGTGGGGGGGATGTTTAAATAGGTCGCAATATCAATGAGCTGGTCAATCAGGTCGCGTGGATGCACTGAGCGCAGCTTGCGCTGTTGATCTACATAGTGTGTCTTGATAAGATAGGCCAGTCCCTGCTCGTCGTACGGAATGCCTTTGGCCTGGCAGACGCGCTTGAAAATCTCGCGAAATTCTTCAAAGCTCGGGTCGCCGATTTCGATCTTGTGCCGAATGCGCCGCAGAAACGCCTCGTCCACCAAATCCCTGGGCTCCAGATTGGTCGAAAAAACAATCATGACGTCGAAGGGGATTTCAATCTTGCGCCCGGTGTGCAGCGTGAGAAAATCCATTCGCTTTTCCAGCGGCACAATCCAGCGATTGAGGAGGTTCTGGGGACTGACTTGCTGGCGGCCAAAGTCGTCAATCAGGAACATACCGCCATTGGCTTTCATCTGAAACGGCGCTTCGTAATACTTGTTGGACGGATCGTAAACCAGGTCGAGCGTTTCCAGCGTCAGCTCGCCGCCCACGATAATGACGGGCCGGCGGATCCTGATCCAACGCTGGTCGCGCGCGCGGGCTGGCTTGCCCTCGGCGCTGCCCGGCTCGGCCACGATTTGATGATTGACCCGGTCGTAAATCTTGATGACCTGGCCTTCCACTTCGATGGCGTAAGGGATCAACATGTTCGCGCCCAGCACAACCTGCCCTACCGCTTCGGCGATAGCCGTCTTGCCATTGCCGGGATTGCCAAACAGAAAGACGGACTTTCTCGAGTTGACGGCCGGCCCCACCCGGCTGAGCACTTCGTCGCTGATGACCAGGTGCGATAGCGCCTGGCGCATGACGCGCTGGGTGACGTTGGTGCTTTTGACTGATTGTTTGAGGACAGCTTGGTTATAGGCTTGCAGCGAAACGGGCGCAGCGTCGGTGTAGGTGCTGCGTTCGAGCGCCTCGCGCGCCTTTTCGCTGCCCTTGGAACTGATCACGTATTGGTAAGCTTTTTCGCCAATGCCGCCCGAACCGCGCACCTCGCACAATTGCTCGCGCTTGAGAAACTCTAACACCTGATCCACCACGCCGCCAAACGGCAATTTCAGCCGGTCGGCAATGGTTGCGCCAGATAGATAACCTTCGTAGTACATGACCTTGAGGACCAGGTCAATCATAAAGCCCATGCTCAAGCCCGTCTCTTCGACGTTGCGCGGCACGGCTGGCTCGAATCCGCCGACGCTGACGGCGGCTGGGGATAAAGCCCCGGTTGTGCGCTGCTGGGGGAGCACTTGAACTGGCATGCGTTGCCTCCTCTCAATGGTGCTGTTTTGCTTCCATTATACCACACTGGCAAAATGGGAAAAAAATGCGACGCACTCGCGCAAGGCGGTGCGTCGCATCTAAAAATGGCGAGCGTCTGGCTTTACAGATATTTGCTCTCCGCCTCGGTCAGCGCGTCTTCTAAAATTTCCAGCGCTTCGTCGGCCAAGTTCTTGGGCAGCATGAGAGGCGGCATAAAGCGCGTGGCGCTGCGCCCGCAGCCCAGGGTGAGGAGGCCGCGCTCGAAGCAGCCGTGCACCACGGCGTCGCGCAGGTCTTTGGCCGGCTCTTTGGTTTGCTTGTCTTTGATGAACTCGATGCCAATCATCAGGCCCTTGCCGCGCACATCGCCAATCGAGGGATGGCGCATTTGGATCTCGGCCATGGCGTCCATCAAGTGCGCGCCTATCTCGACGGCGTTTTGCATGTAACCCTCTTCGATTAATTTGATCGTGGTCAGCGCGGCCGTGCAGGCCAGGGGGTTGCCGCCGTAGGTGTTGCCGTGCGCGCCGGGTTTCCACTTGTCAATGATTGAGGCGCGGGCGACCATCAGCCCCAGCGGCACGCCGCTGGCAATGCCTTTGGCCACGCACACGATATCCGGCTCGGTGCCCCAATGCTCGATGGCCCACCACTTGCCGCTGCGTCCCACGCCGCTCTGCACTTCGTCGGCGATGAGCAGGATGCCGTACTTGTCGGCCAGCTTGCGCAGCTTGGAGAAAAAGTTGGGCGGCGGGACGATGTAACCGCCTTCGCCCTGGATCGGCTCGATAAGAAAAGCGGCTATTTCGTCGCCCGGAATGATATTGGCAAACAAGACGTTTTCCAGGTAATTAATCACCGCGTCGCCCGTATCGCCGCCCGGCGGCGGGATGAGCACCGGGCGATACGGATCGGGGTAGGGGACGTGCGTCACGCCGGGCATGAGGGGAAAGAATCGCTCTTGCTGGGTGTACT
The DNA here is from genome assembly GCA_964651475.1 of uncultured Anaerolineae bacterium. Taxonomy (GTDB): domain Bacteria; phylum Chloroflexota; class Anaerolineae; order Fen-1058; family Fen-1058; genus JBGSMF01. Next base: position 83,340 of record CAZYXV010000012.1, read on the forward strand.
TGCTGGCGGTAAAGGCCAGGCTGCCCATCGAGCGGCCGTGAAAGCCGCCCAAGAAGCCAATAAAGCGCGGCCGCCCGGTGACGTAGCGCGCCAGCTTGATGGCGGCTTCGACTGACTCGGTGCCGGAATTGGCAAAGAACATGCGCACGTCTTCTTTCATCGGGGCGATCTCGTTTATCTTTTCGCCCAGGCGGATCATTGTATCGTGATAATAGTCCGACGAGATGTGGATGAATTTTTCGGCCTGCTGCTGGACGGCTTTGACGATTTCGGGATGCGCGTGCCCGGTTGAAAGCACGGCGATGCCGGCGGCAAAATCTATAAAGCGATTGCCGTCCACGTCCCAACATTCGGTGCCGCGGCCATAGTCCATCACAAACGCATAATCGCGCGGATACGAAGGCGAGGTGACCTTTTTATCGCGCGCAAGCATAGCCTGGGCCTTGGGGCCGGGCAGACTCATTTTTTTGACTGACATTGCAAAACTCCTTTTTTAGCTCACAGATTCACACGGATGAACACGGATAATGTATAAAAATCCGCGTTACCCGCGACCAATCGGGAAACTCTACGATTATATAAAATTCAAAACGAGATGGCTCTGCATTGCAGAGTTAACGCGCAATCAAGTGCGGCGGAGGAGAGTTCACCTGTCAGCCGTGGAATGTTTAATGCGGGCGGCCCAGCGTAGGGCCTGGTCGTTGAGGAAATACATGGTATTACTGTGAAAAATTACTCGTATTACATAATCATCGCCGGGTAGGGTCCCTAGCCGACTGTATTGATTATACAACCCAATGGCGATTTTGTACACCCTTTCCTGGGGCGTAATTTCGTAACTCCCGCCCGATATCGGGCGGCCGCAAGGGCGCCCTTGCTCAGGCGAGGGCCAGTTTCTGGGCAAGTTGGCGCGCCAGCTCAAGCGGCCTATCCAGCCACGTGGCGCGGCTCACGGCCCACGCCGACAGCCCCCCCAGCCACGCGCCGGCCACGATATCGAGCGGAAAGTGGACGCCGCTGCACACGCGCGCCACGGCCATCGCGCCGGCCAGCGCCAGCATCCACGTTCCCCACCGTCTCTCATACAGCCATACCGCCGCCGCCAGCGCCACGCTCACGGTTGCCGCGTTGCTGGGAAAGGACGAGTCGGAGGGATGGTAAAAGAGCAAAGTGACCGGCCAGGTGGTAAAGGGGCGCGGGCGAAAGTAGATCAGGTTAATCAACTTGAGGATAATGCTGGCTATTGCGAGCGCCAGCAAAGCTCGCAGCACGGTTGATTGGAGGGCGGCGCGTTGAGCCGGCGATGACCCGGCGAACCACAGCCCGAGCAGCGTCAGGACGAGTGCCGTGGGCACCATATAATCGTTGATGAAAAATTGAAATATCCCGTCGAGCAAAGCAGAGCGCCCGGCCAGGCCATTGAGAATGCGAAAGAGCGGCAGGTCATACAGGCCGATCAAGGCAGAAAGTATCAAAGTGGAAAGTAGAAAGCGGAAGGTGGGATGCCGAAGCTGGTTTTGGAGAAAATGGCTTGCCTGGTCGGTGGAGGGACTGCTGATGGAGGGTGGGGCATCAACAAACATAGATCGTAACCGGGCCAGCCCGCGCGTCAGCCCTAATGCCAGCAAAACGGATAGCCCGAACAACGCCGTCAATTCTCCTCCGGCAGGACCCGGGGTGAGCAGTTCGGGTGCCAGGAACCAATAGATGGCGAACGCGCCAGCCGTCCACGCACAAGCCACGACAAAACCCGCACGCCAATGATTCGACGGCGCTAAAAAGATCAAGGCTCGATTCTGGCTGGCCAGGGCGGCGGCTTGCAGCACGCCCAGCGCAGCCGCGACCGCAAAGAGTATATAATTGATTGCCAGGTAAGCTGGAACGTAAGCGCGCATAGGCTCAATTATACACAAAACTTTTGTACTTGTGCATCAGGTGGTGATATAGCTCGACGGGGCCGCGCGGCGGTGGTCCCGCCTGTGGATCGGCTGCCGGCACGATGATAAAAGGCTCGTTTTGCAGGCCGCCAATCCCGCCGTGCGTGCCGGCCTGGTCTTCAAAGGTGATGACGTGGCCATTGGCTTCCCACGCCCCGAGTAAAATCAAATCGCCGCTGTGCGGAAAGTGTGCCAGGCGAATCAGGTCGCGCGCGAAACCGTCTGGGTCGGTCAATGTTGCCAGTGGATCCACGCCGCTGATGGATACCTGGCCGCCAAAATGCGCGCGCGTTCCGCCGCGCCCGATGATGGATATTTCACGCTTTCCCTGTTTATCGTCTTCGCGCCCAATCACCAGGCCAATGCCGGGGTGTTCGATGAGGCGATTGAGCAGGGCCGGGTAGAGAACGGCAATCTCGCTCAGGTTCAAGCGGCGAGGTGTCACGTTAAAATAAACGTGAGCCAGCCCGCCCGAAGAACGCACCACAATATCGCTCCGCCGTCCAACATCCATATCCAGAAATTCCGGGTCGGTCGGGGCGCGGCGTTCGAGCGCGCGCCGGGCGCGGCGCACGATGGCCGCGCTGTGGTTCGATAGGCGTGTTTCAAATACACCCAGCTCGTTGAGCAGGTATTGAGCATGTGCCGCTGGCTGCTTCTCCGCATCGGCGCGCTCGTCCAGGGCGAGCGCTTCGCCAATGCTGCTCAAGATAAATTGTCCCAATGTTTGGCCGAAACGCGCCTGGAAGGGAGTGGATGGGCTTGCGCCGTGATCTGACAGAATATACATGTCATAGGCATAGCGCCGGTATTGCTTGCGCATGCGGTTGATGTGGTGAAAATAGGCGTCTATGTGCCGCAAAGTGCGCATGGTTTCTGGATGGTCCGGCCCATAGTGGTGCGCGCTGTCGTCGTAGCCGTAATAGGTTGTATAGATGATGGGCACGCCGCGATAGATGTCCAGCATCACGCCAAAGGTTTGCATTTCGGCAAAGACGACGTCTATGACGATGCGCAGCAGCGGCGATGACCAACCCGTTGGAGGCAAAACTTGAGCGTGGAATAACGCCGACACACGGTGGGCCAGGTCGCGCGCGTATTCGTGGATGGAGCGGGCAAACACGCGCAGCACGCGTCCGGGGCTGAACAAAAAGAGCAGCGCAAAGCCCAGCCCGCGCACGTTGTTGAAAAAGGTGCTGCCCAGCGCGCTGACCGTGAACACGGCCAGGCTGGCGTCGCCGTCGAACAAGTTGGTGTAACTCGATCCGCCGCGCAACAAGCCGCCTTCGCTGCGGCGCAGCCGTTTGCTCATTGCCAGCAGTTGGTCGGGGCGCTTGCACACGATGGAAACGCCGCGCTCCTTTTCGTACCATCGAAACCCCGGAATGTCATAGTTATCGCCGTACAAGATGCCGGCCTGCGTGGCGGGGGTAGTGCTGGGCAGCCCGCAATGCCAGCGAGTGAGGTAAAGGTGGTCGTCATCCAGGGCGCGATGTAGATGCGGCATATACCCTTGAGCCAGGGCTGTTTGAAGATGAGAGTAGCTCAGACCATCTATTTGAATAATGACCGTTCGAGGTGAATCGGGATGGTCGTCTAGCTCCGGGCGCCCCAGCTGATGAGCCAGGGCGCGGTATTTGCGAGAGTAATAGAACTGGGTGGCCGCACGAGTCAAATCAATGATCTTGCGAGCCAACCAACTCATTGTGTCGGGGTGGCGTCCAACGCCAGGGCCAGCGCGCCCAATAGTCCCACGTCGCCGCCCAACACGGCCGGCACAATGGGCACGACGTATTCGGGGCGCATCACCCGCTCGGTCACCACGCGGCGGATCGGTTCAAACAGCAGGGGGCCGGTTTGAGTGACGCCGCCTCCCAGGATGACGATGGAAGGATTAAAGGCGTGGAGCAAGTTGACGATGCCAACGCCGATGGCGAAACCGGCGCGCGCCAACAACTCGCACGCCAGCTCGTCGCCCGCGGCGGCAGCCTGCCCTACAATCTCTGCCGTCACGTTGTCCAGGCGGCCATTGGCAAGTTGCGTAATCGCGCTTGGGCGCCCGGCGGCAAGCTGCGCCGCGGCTTGTTCGGCAATCGCCGGGCCGGCAGCCAGCTTTTCCAGGCAGCCGTAATTTCCGCAATTGCAGCGCGGGCCGTCGAGCTGGATGCTGATGTGGCCCAGCTCGGCCGCCAGCCCGTGCGCGCCCAGCAGCAGCCGTCCGCCGATGATGACGCCGCCGCCAATGCCGGTGCTGATGGTGAGATAGACCAGATCGTCGTGGCCGCGTCCGGCCCCAAAGTGCCACTCGGCCAGGGCGGCCAGGTTGGCGTCGTTGCCCAGGTGCGTTGGCACGCTAAATCGCTGCACCAGGATATCGCGCAGCGGCACGCGATCCCAGCCGGGCAAATTAGGGCCAGCCAGTACAATGCCTTGCCAGGGGTCGAGGGGGCCTGGCGCGGTGATGCCGATGGCAAGAATGCCTTCCGCCGGCCAGACGGCGGCGATGGCCTGTTGGATGCGTTGGATAACCGCTGCGGGGCCTTCGTGCGCCAGGGTTAACGTCTGAAAGCGCGCTTCGATGGTTCCATCGGGCTGGCAACGTGCGGCGCGAATCTGCGTTCCGCCCAGATCCACGGCGATATAGTTGTTGGGCATGGGGTGACCTCCTGATCAACGTTCAGCGATAAGTATACCCCGCTTTGCGGAAAACGCCAAAGTCAATGGGCGCCCTGGCGCATCCCAATAGACACACGCGCACCTGGCGTCGTCTCACAATGTAGGGACGAACCCTTGTGGTCGCCCTGGTGGGCAGGTGCAAGGCCTGCCCCTACCCGAATAATTGACAAGATACCGTGTTGGTTTCTTGCGCTTCAGGCCAAAGAGCGTATACTTGGCATGCTGACCTAATTCTACACAGGAGCGACCAATATGATCATTAACTCGCCCAGCGTGCGGATTGTTACAGACACAACCGCGGTCCTTCCGCAGGAATACATCGCGGCGCATCCTATCGAGGTTGTGCCCCAGGTCATTCTTTTTGGCGAAGAGAGTTATTTGGAGGATGCCGAAATCAGTTATGCCGAATTCATCCGCCGGCTAAAAGCGTCCGCGCAATTGCCCAAGACGGCCGCCCCGCCGCCGGGCCTGATGATTGAAGCGTACCGGCGGCAGTTGGCGCAGGCCCGGACGATTATTTCCATTCATCCTTCAGTAGAGGTGAGCGGCACAGTTCGTTCGGCGCAGATAGCCAAAGAAGAAGCGTTCCCCAATGCCGATATCCGCATCCTGGATACGCGCGCTATTGCGGGCAACCTGGCGACGCTGGTGATGCTGGCGGTGGCGTGGGCCGAAAGCGGCGTGAGCGCCGACGAGATTATGGCGCGGCTGCGGGCCACGATCCCGCGCGGGCGAACCTACTTTCTGGTGGCCACGCTGGAATACTTGCAAAAAGGCGGGCGCATCGGCGGCGCGGCGGCGCTGGTTGGCAGCGCGCTGCAAATCAAGCCCATCCTCGAGATTCGGGATGGGCGCGTCGAGGCGCTGGAAAAAGTGCGGACGCACAAGCACGCCTTTGAGCGTGTCAAGGAGTTGGTGGCCGAACAATGCCCTCGCGCGCCCGAGTCGCACTTGTGTGTTATGCAGGCTGATGCCCTCGAGATGGCGCAGCGCTTGGCCGGCGAGCTGGGGGCGGCGTTGAGGTTGGGCCACATTCCTATATATAACCTGGGCGCGTCTATCACCACGCACGGCGGGCCGGGGACGCTGGCGGTGGGATTTTTTGCCTGAAAGGTTAGCGCCATGGAAATCAACTTTGCGCTGAATTATTCGCAGCAGGCGGCCGCTTTGCTGAGCAAAGGCGTGATCCAGGTAGATTTGTTCAAGTGCCCCGAATGGCCCGACGCGGTGGCCGCCGCCAGCGCGCATTGCCCCGTTTACGTTCATTGGGGGCTTCGGGCCGGTTCGGGCGGTATGGACCAGGTGGATTGGGGAAGCGTCGAGGCGTTTTTGGCGCAGACGTGCACCCGTTACGTCAATCTTCACCTGTACCCGCGCATTGCCGATTTTACCGACGCGCCGTTCGACCCGGCTAATCCCCCACACATTGACGAAACCCGCGTGCTCGAGCGCATGTTGGGCGATGTGGCGGGCGTCGTCGAGCGCTTTGGGCCGGAGCGCGTCATTGTGGAAAACGTGCCTTATCCCGACCCAATCAGTGTGATTTCACCTTGCGGCGTTTACACGCAGGTCATTGGCCAGATCGTTTCTGAAACAGGCTGCGGATTTTTGTTGGATTTGTCTCACGCTCGCCTGGCGGCCCGCGGCCTGGGGATGGACGAGCGCGAATACATCGCCCGCCTGCCAGTGGACCGGCTGCGCGAATTACACGTGACGGGTCTGCAGTACGAGGGCGAGAAATTGTACGACCACATGCCCATGGCGGATGGTGATTGGCCGGCGTTCGAGTGGGCGCTGGCCAACGTACGCGCCGGGCAGTGGGCCAGGCCGTGGATGGTAACGTTCGAGTACGGCGGCATTGGCGCGTGGTTTGCCGAGCACACCGACGCGGCCGTTTTGGCGGCGCAGACGCCCCGGCTGTACCAGCTTGTCAAGCAAGCTTTTACCGCCTGAGAAACCTTCGTTCCAATTCTTCCAGTTTCACTATGACAAAGACCGGGCGGCCGTGCGGGCAGGCGGCGGGGGAATAAGCCCGCCGCAGTTCGTCCAGGAGCGCCTGTTGTTGGGCCGGCTCCAAAACGTCGCCGGCTTTGACCGCGCTGAGGCAGGCGGCTTTGGCGGCGAGTTTATCGCGCAGCGCGTCGCCCTCAAGCGCGCGGTGCCGCGTGTGTTCCTGGACGAGTGCGGTGATGAGTTCAGGCGGGTCGAGTTGGATGAACGCGGGCAGGGCGTTCAGCCGTATAGTGTTTTCTCCAAACGGTTCGAGATCAATCCCCACAGCGCCATAGTCTTCCAGGTGTTGGTTCAATAATCGCGCCTCGTCTGGCATCAAGGTCAGGGGCGCTGTTCTGAGCGGCGTCCGGCTGAACATCCCGGCGATCAATCGTTCGTAAAAGATTTGCTCTTGCGCGGCGTGTTGGTCCACAATCACCAGCCCATCGGCGCTCTGCGCCAGGATAAAGGTGTTGTGAATTTGTCCCACGGCGCGCCAGTCGCCGGCGCTGGGGACAGCGCCGCTGTCCCCAGCGCCGCCGTAACCGGCGGGCGATTCGCGCAGCGCCGGGTCGCCGCCTGCCTCCGAAATGGGCGTATCCGCAAAAGGCCAGGCTGTGAATCCTGCTGAAACGGTGCAGGGAAATTCCCGCAGCGCTTGCGTGACGGCTTGTGTGACCGCGCCATAGATAGCGCGCTCCTGGTAAAAGCGCACCTCAGCTTTGCGCGGATGCACGTTCACGTCCACCAGGGTGGGATCGAGTTCAATCCACATCGCGGCCAGCGGGTAGCGATTGGGCGGGAAGCGGCCGGCGTAGGGGCGTTCCAGCATCACGGCCAAAAGCCCTGAACGGATTGGGCGATTGTTGACGAAAAACGCCTGCCAGTCGCGGCTGGCGCGCGCTAACCCAGGCCGCGAAACAAAGCCGCGCACGCGCAAATCCACGCTAGAATAATCTACCGCAATCATTTCCGCTGCGGCCTCGCGGCCCCACGCCATCCCAACTCGTTCCAGCGGAGTTGCGGCGGGCCAGGCAAAACGCTCCCGGCCATCTACCACAAAACGGAACGCAACGTGCGGATAGGCCAGCGCGTACAGCAAGACCGTCTTTTGAATCAGCTCGGTTTCGCGCAGCGGCGCTTTGAGGAATTTCCGCCGGGCGGGCGCGTTGTGGAACAGGTTGCGCGCTGCCACCTGCGTGCCAATTGGCGCGCCAGCGACTTGGGTTTCGATCTTTCCCTCTATTACGCGGGCGCGCACACCTTCAATCTGATCGCGCGTCCGCGTTAAAATCTCTAGCTGCGTCACGCTGGCAATCGCCGCCAGCGCTTCGCCCCGAAAACCGAGCGTCTTGATGGCGCCCAGGTCTTGCAGCGTGCTTACTTTGCTGGTGGCAAAGCGTTCGACGGCGAGCGCGGCGTCTGGCGGCGACATGCCGCTCCCATCGTCGCTCACACAGATGAGAGCCACGCCGCCCTCGCGAATCTCGACGGAAATGGCGCGCGCCCCGGCGTCAATGGCGTTTTCGATCAACTCTTTTACCACCGACGCGGGGCGCTCGACCACCTCGCCCGCCGCGATGTGGCTTGCGACGGATTTGTCCAGGATGCGGATGTGCTGCTCGCTCATGGATTACCAGACCACGTAATGACCCGGCTCTTGGATTGAATGTCGTTCAGCAAGTTGAGCGCCTGGAGCGGCGTCATGTTGGCAATGTCTATAGCCATCAGTTGATGGAACAGGTCTCGCCACGTTTCGACGCGCGCGTCATAGAGCGCGCGTTCTTCTTTCATCAGCGCTCGTTCGCCGGACGGTATCATGGCCGCCGCGTCGCTTTGCTTTTCTTCTCTTTCCCGGTTGGCTTCCAGCCCTTGCAATACTTGCTCCGCCCGCCCAATCAGCCGGTCCGGCAAGCCTGCCAGCCGCGCCACGTGGATGCCAAAACTTTTTTCAGAGCTGCCCGGAATCACCTGCCGCAAAAAGGCAATCTCGTTCCCGCGCTCTCGCACGGCCATTGTGTAATTCTTGACGGCTTGCAGCGTGTTTTCCAGGCGCGTCAATTCGTCGTAATGCGTGGCGAACAGCGTCTTGGCGCCGACGACATTGCAAATCTCTTCCGCAATCGCCCACGCCAGCGAGATGCCATCGTAGGTTGACGTGCCCCGCCCCGCTTCGTCGAGCACGATCAGGCTGCGCGGCGTGGCGTGCCGCAAGATGTAGCTGACCTCGCCCATCTCTACCAGAAACGTCGAGCGGCCCTGCGACACGTCGTCGCTCGCGCCAGCGCGCGTGAAAATCCGGTCGGTCAGGCCAATGCGGGCAAACGCCGCCGGGACGAAACTGCCCATCTGCGCCATCAGTGTGATGAGCGCGACCTGGCGGATGAATACGCTCTTGCCCGACATGTTGGGGCCGGTGAGGATGATGACGCGCTGCGCGTCCTGGTTGAGCCGCGCGTCGTTCGGAACAAAGCGTTCGCCTTCGCGCAGAAAGCGTTCGACGACGGGGTGCCGCCCTTCGCGGATTTCGATTACGTCGCCGTCGTCTACGATGGGCATGGTGTAGTTGTAGCGCGCGGCGGCTTGGGCCAATGCTCCCAACGCGTCTATCTGTGCCAGAATCCGCGCCGCCGTTTGCAATAACGTCGAGTGTTCGGCCAGCGCGCCGCGCACCTGAACAAAAAGTTCGTATTCCAAATCTTTGATGCGGTCCTGAGTGGCGAGGATGCGCGCTTCTTGCGCTTCCAGCTCGGGGGTCACGTAGCGTTCGGCGTGCGTGATGGTGGCGCGGCGTTCGTAATCTGGCGGCACCCGGTGCGCGGCGCTGCGCGGCACCTCGATGAAAAAGCCAAACACCTCGTTGTAGCACACGCGCAGCTTGTTGATCCCGGTGCGTTCGCGTTCCTTTTCTTCCAACTCGTTCAGCCAGTGCTTGTCGCGCGCGGCGGCGCTGCGCAACTCGTCGAGAGATGCATCATAGCCCGGCTTGATGATGCCGCCTTCGCGGATAAAAATTGGCGGCTCGTCTACGATGGCGCGCTCGATCAACCCCGCCAGGCGCGAGGCGCCCGGCTCATCCAGGCTCTGTTCCAATTCGCGCAGATGGGTGGAGGAGGTTTGGGCAAGTTGGGTTTTGATGTGCGGCAGGCGCATCAACGCGCGTTTGAGCGCGATGAGGTCGCGCGCATTGGCGTTCCCGAATCCGATGCGTCCCACCAGGCGCTCGACATCGTACAAACCGTCGAGCAGTTGGCGCAGGTCTCCCCTCACAAAGGCGTTGTGGACCAGTTCGTCCACGGCGCCAAGCCGCGCTTGGATCTGGGCCATGTCCAGGAGCGGTTGGTGAATCCAGCGTTTGAGCAGCCGCGCGCCCATCGCCGTCACGGTGTGATCCAGCACGCCAAACAGGTGGCGCGGCGAGCGTTCGTCCGAATAAAGCGGCGCGGTCAATTCCAGGTTGCGGCGCGTCGCGGCGTCCAGCGTCATATAGTCGGAAAGCGAAAAAGTCCAAAGCTGGCTCACGTGCAGCAGCGGCGAAATGCTCTGGTTGCTTTTGAGGTAATACAACGCCGCGCCCGCCGCCGCTGTGGCCAGGGGCAGGCGCTCGCACCCGCAAGCATCCAGCGTTGCCGCGTGAAAATGCTCCAGCAGCGCGCGCCGCGCCGTCTCAACGTCGCCGGCGCTATCCTCGATGGGCGATAGCCTGGCGGGGCGGATGGCTTGCAGGCGCGCGGCAAACGCCTCGTCGTTCAAAAGCGCCCGCGGCAGCACGTACTCGCTCACCGGTGCGCGCTCCAGTTCGTCCAGCAGCCCGGCTTCCGCGCCGTCGCCCTCGATTTGCGTTGTGGCAAACTCGCCCGTCGAAAGCTCTATTAGCGCGAGGCCATAACTTGCTTTGGAGGGGGAGGGGGCGGCGCGGACAATCGCCGCTAAATAGTTTTCGCTCTTGGCGTGCAGCAGCGCGTCTTCTACGACGGTGCCCGGCGTGATGATGCGAACCACGTCACGCTTGACCAGGCGTTTGACTTTTTTGGCGTCTTCGAGCTGCTCGACGAGCGCTACCTTGTAGCCCTTGTCAATCAACTTGCCGATGTATGCTTGCACCTGGTGGTGCGGGACGCCCGCCATGGGCAGGCGCACATCTTTGGAAAAGGCGCGCGCCGTCAAAGCCAGATCAAGCTCGCGCGCCGCGGTTTTGGCGTCGTCCTCGAACGTCTCGTAAAAGTCGCCCAAGCGGAACAGGACAATCGCGTCTGGGAAACGCGCCTTGATTTGCCGGTACTGCGCGAGCATGGGAGTGGTGCTTTTTGCCATGGGTCCAGTCTATTTGCTGCATTGATTTCACTATTATTCTACCACAACTCAATCATTTTATCCGTTTGCATAGATAAATTAGAACGAATTTTCTATTGACTTTTTTACCTTGGGGCGTTATCATATTTTATTAACTATAGGAACCACGCTTTGATTATTGAGGACGGGGGGAGGATGCCATAACGCGCCGAGAGGGGCGCTTGAAGCAGAGGTGAGTGATGCGGGAACTGGCTATCTTGCTCATCATCGTAACCATTATAGCCGCTTTTGTGTCCGGCCTGGCGTCGGCGGGTTTCTCGTTCGGCAACCTGATTGTAGACGATAGCGGCCTGGCGTGGCGCGATCCACAAAGCGAGGCGCGCGCTGCGGCGATTGCGCAAGAATCGGCAGATATGGCCGCTCAACGCGCGGTGGAGCGCCGGGCATTAGAGTTGCAGAATGACGTGGAGCAGCGCGCGCAACCGGCGGCGGTATTGGGCAAGGCGCTCACGTACACTGGCCTGGGCCTGGGCGCGCTCATTTTGGCCGTGGGCCTGGCGTTTGCGGGCGTGGCGTGGGCGAACAAGCACGCCACCTCAATTTATCCCAATGCGGCAGGGCAATATCCCGTCATCGTCCGGCGCGGATTTGGGTGGGTGACGTTCCACGATCCCAATCGTGGACTGGGGCCCGCGGCGGTATATCGGACGCCCACTATGCTTGATGTGCTCGCCAGCGCGGTGGCTACGGTCAGGGGATTGGCTGCGCCCCGGCCTCAGGTGCAGGCCAGCTTTCCGGCGCCGGCCGATCAAGAGGCGATGTTGCAAGTGGCCAGCCAGGCGCAAGCGGTGGGGTTGATGGCGGCGGCGACGCGGCCCTCCGGTATTCTGAATAGCGCCGCGCCCCACCCCAAAGAGGCGCGGCAATTGGTAAAAGAGATGGTTCAGGGAACGGGGCCGGCTTTGAGCGGGCGCATGCCGGCCATCCGGGTGATTGACGATCAGGCGCAGGCAGACAAGTTGCTGATGTTGTTTGAGGGAGAGTGATGCGGCGAGCAGTTTTGTCCCTTGCGATATGCGGCGCCGCGATCTTGGGGCTGGCGCTGAGTGTATCTGCCCCGGCGGGCGCACAGGACGGCGGCCCCGGCGCAATTGACGCTTTGGCGACGCAGGCGGCGATTGAAGCCATGGCGACGGCGCAGGCCCTGAACGCGGGGGCAGCCGCCGGCAACGCCGCCAGCCAGGCCGCTCAACTGGAAGCGCAAGCCGCCGCGGCCAGGGCGGCTGCCGCTCAACAGGCGGCGGCGGCCACGCGCCAGGCGGCGGATATGCAGGCGCGCCAGGCGCAGGCGCAAGCCACAAGCCAGGCCGCTATCTTGCAGGCGACGCTATCGGCCCAGGCCACCCGGAGCGCCATCGAGGCGACGGCGACGCAAGAGGCCATGAATGCGGCAGCAACGGCCCAGGCGCAATCGGCGCAGGCCACCGCGCAAGCGATCCACGCCGCGGCCACCAGCCAGGCGCTCGACGCGCAGGCCACGCGCGCCGTATACGAAATTGCCATCGCGCAAAGCCAGGATCAGGCCCGGCTGGGGCAGGCCATGCTTTACCTGGCGGCGGCGCTGGCGTTGGGCGGGGTGGCTTATGTTGTGATCGTTTGGGCGCGGGCAGCTGCTCGCAAGGTGGTCCAACCCGCCTCAGGCCAGGCCGCGGCAATGGTGGGAGATGTTGTGATAGATGTTACACCTGCCCCGCTTCCGGCGCTGCCCATGTCTGCGACCCGGATGAGCAGGGTGAAAATCATCAATGACCCGCGCGTGGTCGCGGCGGCGGTGAGATGGTTCGACGGTCAAGACGAGGACGATAATGAGCGTGCAGATTGAGCCTGTTTCCAGGCACTTGCCGGCGAGCCTGCCGCGCGAAGTGGAGCGGATGGGATACAGAATCCTTTCGGCGCTCGACCGGCTAGGCTTTGTGCACCAGAACCGGGATGGCACAGTCTTTACAGTGCGCTTTAGCGAGGCGGCCGTGTTTGGCGACGAACTGGCGACGTACTCGATTGACCTGGAGCGCTTGTGGCACTTTCGGGCGGGCGACCTGGCCAGCCCCAAAGTGGTCGAGCATTTGGGCATGGTGCTGCACAAACCCGTGCGAGTCAACACCGTCAACGGTTTGATGTACGTTGTGCGCCTGAAAACGCCGCAGCCCACGCCGCGGTTGCCGGCGCGCGTTAGCCTCGATTTGGATGCGCGGCCCGCGAGCGAGTTGGCGATACCGATTGGGGTTGGGCGCTCTGGCCCGGTGTGGCGGGATTTGCCCGACGTTGGCCACGCGCTGATCGCAGGCGCGACGGGCAGCGGCAAATCCACCTGGCTGCACGCGGCGCTGGCAAGCCTCTTGACCCACAACAGCCCCGACCGGCTACAGGTGGCGCTGATTGACCCCAAGCGAAGCGAGTTGGCCATCTGGCAGAGCGCGCCTCACGTGTTGGCGCCGCTGGCGTACAACGTGGCGGGCGCAACGCAGGTGTTGGCCGATTTGGCCGGCGAGGTCAACGGGCGCGGCGATTTGTTCGCGCGCGCCGGCGCGCGCGATCTTGCCACCTACAACCGGCGCGCGGCGCGCCCGCTGCCGGTGATTCTGGCCGTGATAGACGAGGGGCTGGACCTTTTGTTAGATGCGGGAGATCGCTCTGAATTGGTGGCGCATCTAAAGGCGCTGACGATGAGAGGGCGAAGCGCGGGCGTGTACGTGTGGTTTGCCACCCAGCACGCCAGCGCCGCCAGCGGCTTGCCGCGCGTGGTGAACGTCAACCTGGTGACGCGGCTGGTCTTTCACGTGGCAGACGGCAACGCGGCCCAGGTGGCTGGCTGCCCCGGCGCGCAGCACATCCCGCTGGATAGGCCCGGACGCATGCTGGCCAAGGTGGGAAAGGACCCCATCGAGTTGCAAGGATACTGGTTAGCAGATAAGGACCTGGTGGCGCTGGCGCAACTTGTCAGCGCCAGGCGCGGCTCTATCTTGACCGACGCAATCAACTCGGTGGTGATGTGATTTTACGTTTGATGTGAAAACGTATATAATAACTGGGATGCTGTGACCCCCAGAGTTCCATAAACTCTGGGGGTTTATTTAGTCAAGCGCGATGAATCTAAAATTTACGAGTGAGGATACAAATTGATGGTATACAACTTTGATCAACGGATTGACCGGCGTTCTTCTGAAAGCATCAAGTGGCGCGCTTACGGCCCGGACGTGTTGCCTATGTGGGTGGCCGATATGGATTTTGCGTCGCCCGAACCCGTGATTCGCGCGCTGCGCGAGCGCGTGGAGCACGGCGTGTTTGGCTACCCTGAAGCTCCCGCCGGGTTGCGCGAGGCGATCGTGGACCGGCTGCAACGCCTCTACGATTGGCGCGTTTCGCCCGAGGCGCTGCTCTTTTTGCCGGGCGTGGTCACCGGCTTTAACCTGGCCTGCCACGCGATAGGCTCGCCTGGCGATGGCGTGTTGGTGCAGACGCCGGTTTACTTTCCTATCCTCTACGCTCCCGGCAACGCCGGACTGAGCCGCGACGAGATGGAACTGACGCGCCAATCAGGCGGGTGTTACGAGGTTGATTTTGATCGCTTTGAGCAGACCATCACCGAGCGGACGCGCCTTTTTATCTTGTGCAATCCGCATAACCCGGTGGGGCGCGTCTTTGGCCGCGCCGAGTTGGAGCGCATGGCCGAAGTGTGCCTCCGCCACAATGTTGTCATTTGCTCAGATGAAATTCACTGTGATTTATTGCTCGACGGCCACCGCCATGTGCCGATGGCGTCTTTATCGCCCGAAATTGCCAATCAGACCATCACGTTGATCGCGCCGAGCAAAACATTCAATATCGCCGGCCTGGAGTGTTCGGTGGCGATTGCCCAAAACCCCGAGTTGCTGAAAAAGCTCAAAACGAGCGGGAAAGGGTTGGTGGGTGGGGTGAACGTCTTGGGCTACACGGCAGCCTTGGCGGCCTTTCGCGACGGCCAGGCGTGGTTAGACGAGCTGCTGCGTTACCTGGAGGCCAACAGCGATTTTCTTTTCCAATATGTTGGCAAACACTTGGCCGGGGTGACGGTGTGCAAACCGGAAGGCACGTACCTGGCATGGCTGGACTGCCGCCAGGCAGGCATCCCCGGCAACCCGCACGAGTTCTTTTTAAAGCAGGCCAGGGTAGCCGTGAACGATGGGGCGGCGTTTGGCCGGGGGGGCGAAGGATTTGTCAGGCTGAACTTTGGCTGCCCACGTTCAATGTTGACCGAGGCGCTCGACCGGATGAAGGACGCGCTGGCTAGCTTTTAACTTGCGGCAATTCGACGACGAAACGCGCCCCGCTCGCCGCGCCCGGTTCCTCAGTTGAGGGGGCGGCGGATTCGACCCAGATATGCCCGGCGTGGCGCTCGACTACGATAGACCAGCATAGCCACAACCCCAGGCCCGTTCCTTCTCCCACATCCTTGGTGGTGAAAAAGGGTTCGAATATCCGCGCCTGCGCGGCGTGGGGAACGCCCGGCCCGTTATCTTCCACTTCTAATCGCAGCCAGGTCTTGCTCGGCGTTTCGGCGTCTTGTTTGTATGCGGTGCGCACTATCAAGCGGGGTTTATAGTCTCGGCCCCGCTTTTCTTTCTCTCTGCCCATAGCTTGCGCCGCGTTGCGGACCAGGTTGAGGATAACCTGTTGAATTTGCTGCCCATCGCACGTCACCGCCGGCAGGTCAGGCGCCAGTTCGTACACGATGCTGATATCCCGAAAGTCAAACTTTTTCTTCAGATCATAATCGGTGGCGGCCAGGTCGAGTGTTTTCTCGACCAAAGTGTTCAGGTCGTGCGAGGCAACATCCACAGGACTCTTGCGCGAAAAACTGAGCAAGTCGGCGACGATTTTGGCGGCGCGCCCCCCGGCGTTGCGAATGCCGTCCACGTAATCCAGCACTTGCCGTTCTCGCAGGTAACTTGCCAGGCTCGTGGCGTCAATGCCGCACGTTTTCAGGCGTTCCTGTGTGAGCGGGCGCTCTATATCAAAAGCCAATTGGAGCATCTGGGCGCTTTGTATGATCGCAGTCAGGGGGTTGTTGATTTCGTGGGCTATGCCGGCCGTCAAGCCGCCGATGCTGGCCAGCTTGGCCGATTGCAGCATAATGTCTTCCAATTGCACGCGCTGCGTTACGTCGTCAATGCGCAGCACCACCCCTTCGATGCCATTGTCGCCCAGTGGGAAAACACTCGCATCGCGATACAGGACGCCGTTTTCGGTGGGGTAGGGTTCTTTGTGCCGGTGCGCGACTTGATTTTCTTGGATGACGTGCTCGACCATGTCTCGGTAGCGTGTCAGTTCGGGACAGACCAGCCACAAGGGTCGGCCTTGCACCTGGCTGGCGGATTTCCCCGTCATCGCCTGGGCGGCTGGATTCCAGGTGAGCACCTGGCCGGCAAGGTCGAGTGTGATCAAAACCGACGGCATCGAATCGGTGATGTTTTGAAGCAGGTGCTGCAAGCGCGCGATTTCGAGCTCTGCTTGCTTGCGTTCGGTGATATCTTCCAGGCTGCCTTCGTAGTACAAAACTTCCCCGGCGTCGTTCCTGAATGCGTGGCTGCTATCTCGCACCCAGATGATGGCGCCGTCGTTTCGGCGGAGTTGCGCCTCAAAATCATGCACGACGCCCTGGCGTTCCATCGTGGCGCGCCATTGTCTGCGCGCCTCGGAATCCACGTAAGAGTTGACGGCATTGGTCGCCAGCATCGCTTTTCGGTCCAGAACGCCGAGAATGTTCATCATGGCCAGGTTGGCATCCAGCACGTCGCCTTGGGGAGTGGTGCGATAGAGGCCCGCCGGCACGCCGTTAAACAGGCTGCGGTAGTGTTCTTCACTGCGGCGGAGCGCTTCTTGCGTCCGCTTGAGTTCGGCGACGCGCAATTCCAGGTTGCTGACCAATTGTTGCAGCCGGACGGCCATCTCGTTGAATGCCTCGGCTAACATGCCGACCTCGTCGTGGCTGCGCGTGTATACTTTTTGGTTCAGATGCCCTTGCGCCATGCGTTGGGCGCCTTGGAGCAAGTCAATGAGTGGAGAGGTCAGGCGACGCGCCAACCACCATCCCACCAGCAATGTGAGCGGCGCGGTGGCCAGGAAGGAAGTCAGGGCGATGCGGCGGGCTTGCGCTTCGCTGACGAGAACGGTGGTCGCGTCCAGGTCTATTCTCAACACGCCATCCATCTTGTGAAAGCGGTCATAAATCGGCGCATAGCCGCTCAAAAACGTGCCGGTCGAGTCGGTATAAAGTGCATCTTCGATAAAGGGGACAGTGATCGAGCCTAGATCCAATCTGGACAATCTGCTGTGTGGCGGATAATCTTGGGCCACGTGCGCTGGCTGAACCACGTCAACATCAACTACGTAAACGAGGCGGCCATCGTTTTGCTGGCGCAACGTGTGAACTCGTTTGATGGCGCTGCTGGTGGCCTGGATGTAGCCAAGCTGCCTGGCAATCACTTCGTAAAACGGGCTGTTTTCATCTTCTGGCGAACGAATCAGTGAGTGAAAGTCCCCATCTACGAGCGGGGTAGCCAGGTTGATGATGTCATACAGGCGCTCGCGAATCGCCTGGCGCTGCGCCATGCGCAGTTGCCAGTACAGGCTATAGGCCAGCGTTCCGCATATAATCAAAATCAAGATTGAATATACGGCTGTCAGCTTGGTGCTCAGCTTCCAATGGCGTTGAGCTTGATTCATGCTCATTCTTTGCTACACGACCTCCATTTCGCTTGCGCTGGGCGGTCTTGGGGGTATTGGCGTCTTGGCTTTATCCATCTGTGGTGGGCGATAGCCAGATGTTATACAGCCGGTCGAATGTACCATCTTGCTTCATGTTTGTCAAGGCCGCGTCGATAGCTTGCAGTAATTCTCGCTCGTTTTTGTGAACGGCAATGCCCAGGCTGGCGCGAGATAAAAAGTGTACCTGGCCAGCGTCATCCGCAACGATTTTGAGAGCGGAGCGCGAGCTTTTCAGGTAGGCCAACGTGTTGAGATAATCGTTAAAAATCACGTCTATGCGCCCGACTTCCAGGTCCAAAAATGAATCGAGCGTGTCTTTGTATTCGTGGACGTCCAGGGCGATGCCCTGCGCCGCCAGGTCGTGAGCGTATGCGTCGCCCGTTGCGCCAATCTTGACCCCCACCTTCAGGCTCGCTAAATCCTGGACGGTCCTGACTTGATTTTGCAATCCAGGGCGGATCACCATCACTAATCCCGTATCGAGATATGGCTCGGCAAAATCTACCACAGCTTGTCGCTCGGGCGTGATGTACATTGCAGCAATAATCATATCCACCCGCTGGTTTCGCAAGGAGGGGACGAGCGCGGCAAAGGGCATTTCAATCCATTCGAGTTCGACGTCCAGTTTACGGGCGATGTATTCGGCAGTGTCTACATCAAAGCCCACCAGTTGCCCGCTTTGGGGATCGTGAAATTCAAACGGCTGGGTGATAGCCGTGCCCACTATCAGCCTGCCCCTGGCTTTGATTTGGACCAGAGAAGGTAGGGTGGCAGGCAATGCCGCCGCCGGTGATGGAGTAACGGGCATTGGCCTGGGTTCGATTCGGGAGGCGCATCCAAGCAAAACGAACGTCAACAAAAGAACCCGGGCGAGCCGGCCAGGTTTTTGTGTGAGGCGCTGTTTCACTTTTTCCATGGTTCATCTCCAGACCTCTATTATACTCTATCTGTGGGTTTGCCCTGCCCGGGCGGGGTAAGCAAACCAGAACCCATAGGGTTATTATACAGTTATCGAGGCCGGTTTGGCAAAAGGGGCTTTTATGCTTCTTGAGATGTTCTGTGGTATGATAGATACTTGAATCACCAGTTCTATACTGGGCGCGGGCACAATCTGCAATTTTGCTGTCATTGCGAGGGTGCGAAGCACCCGAAGCAATCTCTGATCTGCAAGCGTACAGATTGCTTCGCCGCTCGCCGCAGGCGGAGCGGCTCGCAATGACAGGATTGTGAAAAATTGCAATTTATGACCGCGTGCAGTATACGTGAGGGGGAAAATGATCCAAACACTATCTGTCTCAACTTGCCAACGCAGCCAAATGATTGATATTACGGGGCAGGTTCAAGACTTGCTCAGCAAGAGTGGAGTTCAAGATGGCATTGTGGTGGTGTACTGTCCGCATACTACGGCTGGACTTGCCATCAACGAGAACGCCGATCCATCGGTGCGCGCCGACATGCTGGCGGCGTTGGACCGGCTGGTACCCTGGCAGGCCGGTTATCTTCACACCGAGGGCAATTCGGCCGCGCATATCAAGGCCAGCCTGATGGGACATTCCGTGACGATGTTGGCGGAAAAGGGCAAGTTGGTTCTGGGAACCTGGCAGGGGATTTTCTTGTGCGAGTTTGATGGCCCGCGCTCTCGCCGGCTAGTGGTAAACATTCAAAGCTAAAAGGATAAACACATGACGAGACGAGTATTGGCTGTGCCCAGAAGCGAGATCGAAGAGCATTTTAACAGGAACGTGCGGCAAGATGTCAAAATCGTTGCCCCCAACATCCTGACGGTGGAATTATTCAATATCCTCAAAACCAAGGGCAAGGATCTAAAGGCGGAACAATACCTGCAAGGCGACGTCTGGGAACATTCGGCGGCGGGTGACCCGAACAATTTGTGCGAGTCGAATGATTTCATTGACGCCAGCCTGCCCCAGTACGTTCAGGGGCCGTTTGCTTTGTCTTTCGCCAATGAAAAGGCCGTGCAAGATGCGCACTATCATTGGCGGCACATCGAGATATATATTTCGGATCACCCCATTACGGCCGAATACAGGCACCTCGAAAACGCCGAGCGCCACTCGATCAAGCTGGAAAGCGGCGGCGCGATTGTTTTCGGGCCCCAGGTCGTGCATCGCGTGTGGTTGGGCGGCCTGACGGTGGTCATCGAGGTGCCCTCGGTGGCCAGCGACAAGTTCAACGAAGACTTGTAAGAGGCGCGCTTATTCCACCGTCACGCTTTTGGCCAGGTTGCGCGGCTGGTCCACGTCCGCGCCGCGCCGCACGGCCAGGTGATAGGCCAGCATTTGCAGCGGCAGCACGGCCAGCGCCGGCGTGAGCAGCGCCGAGGCGCGCGGGATGTAGAGCACGTAATCGGCTTTTTGCTGGATGGCCTCGTCGCCCTCGGTCGCCACCGCGATGACTGTGCCGCCGCGCGCCTTGACTTGTTCCACCTGGCTGATCATTTTGTCGTATACGTTGTCTTGCACGGCAATCGTCACCACCGGCATCCGCTCGTCAATCAGCGCAATGGGGCCGTGCTTCATTTCTCCGGCGGGATAGCCTTCGGCGTGGATGTAGCTGATTTCCTTTAATTTCAACGCGCCTTCCAGCGCGATGGGATAATTGATGCCGCGCCCCAGGTACAAAAAATGCTCGCGGTCGTGAAAGCGATTGGCCAGGTCCTCGTAAATGGTGGGCGGCTGTTTCATATAGGCGCCGCCCGCCACCTGGAAGCGCTGCTGCCCTTGCGCCAGCACCTGCCCCATCAAATCGGGTAGGCGGCTAAGCTCGTCTGCCCATTCGCGCCTGCCCCCGCCGTTGCGCAACTGCCCCAGGTAACACCCCAGCATGTACTCGGCTACCAGCGAGGCCGTAAAGGCTTTGGTGGACGCCACGCCGATTTCCGGCCCGGCCTGCATCAAAATCGTCCCATCCGACAGGCGGTGCGCCTGCGAGCCGACGACGTTGACAATGCTCCACAACAGCGCGCCCTTGTGTTTGGCTTCTTCCATGGCGGCCAGCGTGTCTACTGTTTCGCCGGATTGGGTGATGGCCAGCACCGCCGTGCGCGGCGTGATGATCGGATCGCGGTAGCGGAACTCGCTGCCGTATTCCACCTCCACCGGCACGCGCGCCAGCTCTTCGATGATAAATTTGCCCACCAGGCCGGCATAGTACGACGTGCCGCACGCGACGATAAAAATTTTTTCGATCTGCCGCGCCCGCTCGGCCGCCAGGTGTAAATCGTCCAGGATCATGTGCCCGCGCGCCAGGTCAACCCGTCCGCGAATCGTATCGGTGACCGAGCGCGCCTGTTCATAGATTTCTTTTTGCATAAAGTGGCGATATTCGCCTTTGGCCGCCGCGACCGGGTCGTAGGGAATGGTGTGCACGGGCAACTCGATCCGCTCGCCGCTGTCCAGCGAGGTGATCTTGACCCCGTCGCGCAGCACCACCGCCATTTGCCGGCTCTCCAAAAATATCATCTGCCGTGTGTGGTCGAGGATGGCGGGCATGTCAGACGCGATAAACATCTCGCCCTGGCCGATGCCCACCGTCACGCCGCCGGCGTTGCCGATGCGCGCGCACACCAGCCGGTCCGGCTCCAGCCGGCTCATCAGCACGATGCCGTGCGCGCCTTTGAGCTGCGCCAGCGCGCGGCGCGCGGCGTCTTCGAGTGATGCGCCCTCGTTGACGTAACTTTCGACCAGGTGGACGATGACTTCGGTGTCCGTTTCTGACGCGAAGGCGTGCCCCGCCGCCTTGAGTTGTTCGCGCAGCTCGTGGAAATTTTCCACGATGCCATTGTGGATCACCACCAGGTTGCCCGTGCAATCGGTGTGGGGATGGGCGTTCATTTCGCTGGGCTGGCCGTGCGTGGCCCAGCGCGTGTGCCCCATGCCAATGCAGCCTTTGAGCGGCTGCTCCAGCAAGGCGCTGCCCAGGTTTGCAAGTTTGCCTGTGTTGCGGCGCACGCCAATGCCGCCATTGTGCTCGACGACGGCAATGCCGGCGCTATCGTAGCCGCGATATTCCAGGCGATGCAACCCTTCCATGATGATGGTGGTTGCATCGCGATGACCTACGTAACCTACAATTCCACACATAGTTCCTCCGTATCTTGTCGAGGGGCGGCCGCAAGGGTTCGCCTCTACGTTTTCCCTTTTTCAACGCGAAAAAGGGCCAGTTGACTTTTGCTCTGCATAGTGGAAAGGGGGGGGATCGGCAAACAAAAAAGGCACGCCAGGCGTGCCTGTACAAGTCACCCCTCTATGCAATTCCACACCGGCGTACCCGCACAAGGGTGCCTGCCAGTGACCACTGCGGGCGTTTTAATCGGCGGGTTACCCGCGCCGTTTTGTCGCGCCGCTTGATTCGAGGGGAAAAACGCGGGGTGTGGCGCCCCGGGAGGCATCCGCTGATCTGTTCGATTTTCTCCCGGCGAACGGGCCGCTCGCCAGGATTAGCCTCGCCTCGCGGCGAGGAACCTCCACCTCGTTATCCTTGCCTGCTTGCAAGGATCCATACGCTATCGTTTCCCGATATATTTAGTTGTTGGATTGTGCGCCATGTTAACGCATCTGGCTCAAAAGTCAAGCGCCCGGCGTTAGGCCGTTAGCCTGCGTGGGAGCGCCCTCCCCGGCCTGTCGGCCAGGACAGGCCGGGCGCGATAGTCGCGCCTGCCTGCCTGGCGGCTAGACAGGAAAGGCGCTCCTACGAGACTCGTACAGCTTGCCCGGTCGGCGGGCAGGTTTCAGGCGATTAAGGGATATACCACTTGAACGGGATTTGGATCTCGGTGACAACTTTTACCGTCCCGGGATTGTCCGGCACGGCTGAAAAGATAGTCAGCGTGAGTATGGACTCAAAGGTCCCGCCGGTCGGCGCGCCGCCATCCACGTAGACGCAAAAGTCGGCTGTGAATCCCTGGCACTGTTTCTGATCGTCGCATACCCCTTTGGCGGTTTGGATCTTGATGTTGGGACGGGCGTATTGGGGATAGACTGACCAGTTCCTGTCCCAATAGTACATTCTTCGCTCCGGCTCGCCCACGCCTTCTTCCCACGGATACGATGCGCTCACAAACTTGTTGACGCAGCTTTCCCCGCCTGGGGGCGCCACCAGGTCTACGCCGGATGGGGCCGGCGGCGCGGTGGGTTGTGGGGCGGCAGTAGGTGATTTAGTGGGCGCGGGGGTCCTGGTGATGGGGCGCGGCGTGCTCGTCGGCGTTAGCGTGGGCGGCGCGGGCGTCTTGGTGGCCGTGGGCGGCAGGGGCGTTTGGGTGGCCGTGGGGCGCGGCGTGTCGGTCGAGGTGGGGGTCAGGGTGGGCGTGCTCGTCGGCGTGCTCGTCGGCGATGGCGTATCGGTAGGCGGCGGCTCGGTGGGGGTGGCGGTCGGAGCCGGCGGGCTGGCGCAGCCGGCGAGCATAAAGACTGCAATCAGCATGTAGACCCATGAGACAAACAAGCGTCGTGTCATATTCTCCTTCCAAATTTTATTATGACTGCCCTGGCTCGACGTGAGCTTGTTGGCAGTTGATCACAGATCGTTTGCCCGCAGCACGCGATGGATGACGTCGCCCATGGTGTCCACCGCGGCTACCGGGCGGTGGAGCGCGGCGGCGATATCTTGCGGCGTCACGTCGTCCAGGCTCGCGCCGCTGGGATGATCGAACATGATGCGCGGCAACACCAGGCGCTCTCCCAGCTCGCGGCCTCGCAGTTGTTCGATGACGTCTTTCGCTGTGAGCAGCCCTGCCACCGTCACCGTTTCGCCAAAGCGGCGATTCACAATCGGGATCACCTCTATCCTGGCGCCGGTCAATGCGCTCAACTCGTCCGCGGCCTGGCGCAGCGTGGGCGCGAACAAGGTTCCGGTTACGAGCGAGATGTCGGATGTCTGATGTCTGATTTCGGATTTCGGATGTGGTCGGTGGCCGGCTTTCACTTGCCACTTTTTACTTTCTACTTTTAACTTTCCATTTTCCACTTTCCACTCGTCCAGAAACTCGCGCGCCATCCCCAGCCCGTTTTCTTGCAACTGCAGGCCGTCATAGTGAGCGCGGGGGGGAACGCGCCGCCCCAGGGCCAGGTACCACTCGTCGGTGGCGTACACAAAACGCGCGCCCAGTTCTGGCTTGAATTGTTTTTGCCAGGCGTGAACGGACTGGAGCACGGCCTTCATTTCATCCGGCGTGTTGATGCGCTGGCCGCGTTTGTGGCAGCGCGTGATGCCGACCGGGACGATGCTGACCGAGCGCACGGCGGGATAGAGGCTTGCCAGGTCCAGGATGCTGCGCTCCAGAATCGCGCCGTCGTTCAGGCCAGGCGTGACGACCAGTTGCGTGTGCGTTTCGATGCCGCGCCGGGCCAGCCAGCGCAGTTGCCGCATCACGTCTGGGGCGTTGGGGTTGCCTAATACCTGGCGGCGCGCCTCGAGCGGCGTGGCGTGGACGCTGATGTACAACGGCGATAGATGCTGCCGCTCGATGCGTTTCCAATCGCGCTCGCTCAGATTGGTCAGCGTGACGTAATGGCCGAACAAAAAGCTGTAGCGATAATCGTCGTCTTTGACGTACAGCGAGCGGCGCATGCGGGGCGGCATTTGGAGCACAAAGCAGAACGGGCACACGTTGTTACAGCGGCGAATGTCCGTATCGAACGTGGGGTGCGCAAATTCCAGCCCGAGCGTTTGACC
Source organism: uncultured Anaerolineae bacterium (assembly GCA_964651475.1). GTDB lineage: Bacteria > Chloroflexota > Anaerolineae > Fen-1058 > Fen-1058 > JBGSMF01. The sequence continues at coordinate 107,735 of CAZYXV010000012.1, forward strand.
GCCGCCGCGTTCGCCGCTCACGGTCAACTCGTCCGCGCCGCGCCGGAGGCGGAGTTCGACGTGCTCGTCGGCGGCGTAAAATTGCACGTCAATGATGTCTTGGACGGGGTGACGATTTACGGCTACCAGTTCATCGCCGGGACGCGCGCCCAGCTTTTCGGCCAGGCTGCCCGGCTCGACGGCGGTGATGCGCCCGCCCGGTACATGGTGTTTAGAGGTCACATGCTCTTTGTTTGGCATACGGAGGGTTGGGTATCAGGTATTGAGTATTTGACCTTGATCATCGTTTCGGCCATTTTTACCGCAGAGACGCAGAGGTCGCCGAGTTTTCAATTGATTTTCCTCTGCGTTCTCCGCGTCTCTGTGGTGCACTGCCGCCGCGTGGCCCAAAGGATGACCGACGCCGAGTATTTGGTAGTGGCGGCGCTCAAGCGTATGCCCCGCGCATGTCTGGCGGCAACAGCCTGGCGATTTGCCGCATCGCTTCGTCGGTCATTTGGGTCAGGGCTTCGCGGCGGGCGTGCGGCTGCCCCTTTCCAAGGTAAAACGCCGGCCCAATCACCAGGTTGACGTTTGTGCGCTTGAAGCGGCGGAGATTGTGTTTGAATTGCGCCGTACCCGTAAAGGCGAGCGGGACGAGCGGCGCGCCCGAGCGAGTGGCGATAAAGGCCAACCCGCCCAGCCCGCGTTGCAATTGGCCGGATGAACTGCGCGTGCCCTCGGGCGATATCCACAACGGCAAGCCGGCCTCCAGAACGTGCAGCGCCGTGTGCAGCGCCTGGCGGTCCACCTCGCCGCGGAGCACCGGGAAAGCGTCAAAAGCGCGCGCCAGCGGGCCAATGATTTTGTCTTCCAGGTTTTCAATCTTGGACATGGGGATGACGGGGCGCGGCAGCATGCCGACGACGAGAACAGGGTCGAGAAAGCTGATGTGGTTGCTGATGAGAATCGCGGGGCCTGTGATAGGAATGTTCTCGATGCCGGCGATTTTCAAGTTTAACGTGGCCTTGACCACCACGTGCATTGCAAAGGTCAGAACGCGGCGAATCAGGCTAGGGCGATAGTGTGTAAAATCACGCATTTATCTCCTCGGCTATCTACGCGGATTTGCGCAAAGGTAGATAGCGGGCTGACCCGAACGAGGCTAATTATAGCGCAAATCGCGCGCGCCGCCAGGCTACGCCCAATAGCCCCGGTACGCTTGCGGCAACAGTTGCGCGATGTGCTGCATGATGATGCTGTGCGCGGCTTGTATGGACTGGCGCTGGTGGGCGCCGGCCTGCGCGGCGACGTGAAATGGCGCGCCTACGTTCACGTGGATGCTTGGGCGGGTGCGCTCGCGCCACGCGCTGTAGACGTGTTGCGTGCCGGTGATGCCCACCGGCACGACGGGCGCGCCGCTTTTCAAGGCCAGGTAGGCTGCGCCTTCGCGGCCTTGTTCCAGGGCGGCCGTGGGGCTTTGACGCGCCTCTGGCGCCAGGGCCAGGAGCGCGCCTCGTTTCAATACGTCCATCGCGGCGCGAATCACCTGGCGGTCGTATTGATCCCGGTGGATGAGGATGACGCCATAGGCGCGCAATGCCAGGTTGGTGCCGGGCACGCTCATCAGGTCGGCCAACGCGATACATTCCGGCGCGCGCGGGGCCAGGGCAACCACGAGCAAACTATCCAGGTGCCCCAGGTGGTTAAAGGCGATGATGGCGGCGCCATAGGAGGGAATGTGATGCAGCCCTTCGACGTTCAGGCGGGCGGCCAGGCGCAGCCACGCGCGCAATGCAGGCCGGATGATTTGACGAAAGGCGCGTTGGGGCGCGCCCACGTTATGCGCCAGGGTCATCTTGCGTTCTTGCATCATAGACGAGTTGCTTGATCCTCGCCAGCACCTGACTGATTTCTACGCCGGTGCTGTCTACCAGGACGGCGTCGTCGGCGGGGCGCAACGGCGCGCTGGCGCGCTGGCTATCTATCTGATCGCGGCGTTTCATGGACTCGATCACCTCTTTGTACGCGAGCGGTTCGCCGCGCTGCTCGCGTTCTTGCGCGCGGCGGCGGGCGCGTTCTTCGACCGAAGCATCCAAATAGATTTTGAGGCCGGCTTCCGGCAAGACTACCGTACCGATGTCGCGCCCGACCATGACCACACGTCCTCTCAGGCCGATGCGCCGTTGCTGCCGGGTGAGGGCCTGCCTCACGCCAGCGTACGCGCTGACGGGCGACACGGCCCGGTCTACTTCTGGCGAGCGAATCTCCCACGTCACGTCGTCGCCGTCGGCCAGCACCGTGTATTGCCGTCCATCGTCCACGGTCGGCGCGAGCACGTCAATGGATACGGTTTCGGCCAGAGCCGTAATGGCGGCCCGGTCGTTTATGGGAACGTTGCGCTGCAGAGCGACCAGCGTCACGGCGCGGTACATGACGCCGGTGTCGAAATACATGTAGCCCAATTCCCGGGCCAGCAAATGCCCGACGGTGCTTTTGCCGGAGGCGGCCGGCCCATCAATGGCGATAATAGAAGCAGGTTCCATGTCTAGTTTCCCAAACTTGTTTCGGACGCGAGTTCTTTTAATTCTCGCTCGGTGAGGTGGCGCCACTGGCCCGGTTTCAGGCTGCCCAGGCGCAGCGGCCCAATGCGCACGCGAATCAGGCGGCGCACCGGGTGCCCCAGCAGCCCGGCCACGCGGCGAATTTGCCGCTTGCGTCCTTCGCGCATTGTCACGCGCAACCACGCGCCATCTTCTGCGGGGGAAGCGTGGCGCGCGCCGAGCAGCTCGACCTGGGCGGGGGCCGTCCGCCCGCCGTCTCGCGTGCGCTCGTCCAGGTCGGGCAGCTCCACGCCGCGCCGCCAGCGCGCAAGCGTGGCCTGGCTGGGATGGCCGGCCACGTAGACGTGATATTCCTTGTCGTGCTCGTAACGCGGGTGCGTGAGTTTGTTGGTCAGCTCGCCGTCGTCGGTGAGCAGCACCAATCCTTCGCTATCGGCGTCGAGCCGCCCCACCGGCACCAGATGTCCTTCCAGCGTTACAAGGTCGCGCACAGTCTTGCGCCCCAGCTCATCCGATAATGTGCAAATGACGCCTGCTGGCTTGTAAAGCGCCACGTAGGTATGCTGCGGTTTGAGGCGCAGCCGCGCTCCATCCACTGTGATAGTATCACGCGCCGGGTCGGCGCTTTCTCCCAGGCGCGCCTGTCGGCCATTGACGCTCACGCGCCCCTGGCGGAGGATGTCTTCGCACGCCCGGCGGCTGCCATAGCCGGCCGCCGAGAGTATTTTTTGTAATCGCTGCATCTCGTCTCTTTCTTCAGTATGATGGCGGGTGGCTGGAAGGTGTGTGTATTCTTGAAACGGGTTGTGTCGGCGAAATAGACTGGTCCGGCGCGGGCTCGAGATCAGGCGATGGTCACCGGCGCCAGCGCCTCTTGCCTGGCTGTGGCCAACGTGCGCCTGACGCTATCCAGCAGCTTTTCAACGGCAAAAGGCTTGGCGATGTGTTCGGCGGCGCCCCAACTAGGGCCGGAGGTCTTGGGCTGCAGCACCGAGACGATAATCACGGGGATGTCGGCCGTCTTGGCGTCGGACTTGAGCATGCGCAGCACCTCGATGCCATTGACGTCGGGCAGCATCATGTCCAGCGTGATCAGGTTGATCCGCTGGCGGCGCGCGACGACCAGGGCTTCGTGTCCGTGCGAGGTGGTAATCACCTCAAAGCCGTCGCGCCGCAGCGACAGGGCGATCAACTCGGCGATGTCTTGATCGTCTTCTACGACCAAAACCGTGGGAGCTGTTTTTGCGCCGCCCGTGTCTCCGTTCGTCTCGGCCGCGTGCAGGGGCAAGATAAATGTAAAGGTGCTGCCCTTGCCCAACTCGCTTTCCACCCACAGGCGCCCGCCGTGCATTTCCACCAACATCTTGGTGATGGGAAGTCCCAGGCCGGTGCCGCTGACTGACTGCACTGTGGAATCCTTGACCCGGTAAAAGCGTTGAAAGACCTTGCTCTGGTCTTCGGGCGCAATGCCAATGCCGGTATCGCGCACGTCCACCCGCACCACGCCGTCCGAGCACGATAGCGCCAGCGTGATGCGCCCCCCCTCCGGCGTGTAGCGATGAGCATTGCTCACCAGGTTTGTCACGATCTGGATGAGGCGGTTTCTATCGCCCAGCACCGGCCCAATGTTCGGCTCGATGTGAACGTCCAGCGCCAGGTTCTTTTGAGCGCATTGTTGGTGGAGCAAATCGGCGACTTCCTGGATGACGGTTTCCATTCGAACCGGGTGAATGTTTAGCTCTAGCCGCCCGCTTTCGATGCGGCTGATATCCAGCAAGTCGTTAATCAGCGTCACCAGGCGGTTGGCGTTGCTCTGAACGATCTGCAAAAAGCGAGCTTGCTGCTCGTTGAGCGGCCCGACGGCGGGGGAGAGCAGCAGGTCGCTGTAGCCTTTGATGGCCGTGAGGGGTGTGCGCAGCTCGTGGGAGACGTTGGACACGAAATCGGTTTTGGCCCGTTCGGCTTCCACCTCGCGCGTGATGTCGCGCAGCACGGTGACGATGCCCAGGAATTCACCCATCTCGGTCAAGACGGGCGAGAGATGCGCCTGGATGACCCGCATGCCGATTTCGATCATTGTCTCGGTAATGCCCTCGCCTGGCGCGTACGAGTAGGGGTCTGCGTTCAGGCGGTCCAGGGCGTCTACCATGGTCAAACGACCACGGGTCGAGAACGACTCGAACAACTTTCGGACCGGCATCCCCAGCGCGGCGGCGGGGTCAACCTGCAACATGCGCCCCGCGGCCGGATTCAGCCACGTCACTTCTCCAGTCACATTGTTAACGATCACGCCATCGGCGATGGACACCAGGACGGCGCGCTCGATCAACAAGTTGGATTCCGCGTGCGGTACAGCCGTTTGTGTTTGGGTCTCTTTCATCATAGCGATTATAAAATGTTTAACTGGCGCAGTGTTTCCAAAAGCACTCGATCCGAAAAAGCGTCTTTGGGAATGAAATCAATGGCGCCCAGGTCGAGGCCCTGCGCCAAGACGGGCGGCTCTTGATGAGCCGTCATAAACACGATGGGGACGTTGGCGGTTTTGGGCATGTCTTTTAATGCCGTGCACGCTTCCAGCCCGTTCATTTCGGGCATCTCGATGTCGAGGATGATCACGTCCGGCACAAATTGTTCCGCCATGAACACACCCACCCGCCCGTTGGGCGCGCAGAGCACCACGACGCCTTCGCGTTCCAGCAACGCCTTGATGGCCAGGGCTTGAACCGTGCTGTCTTCGATGACCAGGGCGGTTTTGCGGGCGCCTTCCGGCGCGCGCGCCATGGTGGGCCTGCCGTCTCCAAGCCTGGGAAGGTCTATGTAAAACACGCTTCCGCCTTCGGGATTATCCTCTATCCACACCCGGCCACTGTGCAACTCCACAATGCGTTTGACGATTGCCAGTCCCAGGCCGCTGCCTTCCACGCCGCTCTTGTCGGCGCGTTCAAAGCGGTCGAACACCCGCGTCTTGTTCGCGTCGGCGATGCCGCTTCCCCAATCTTTGACATAGAGCCGATGGTGTTCTCCAGCCTCGAGAATGCCTACTTCGATCCGGCTCCCTTCAGGTGAATATTTGATAGCGTTGCTCAAAAGGTTGGAAAAGACGGCTTCGATCATAGGATTGACCATCGCGTAATATTTGCCTTGCGGCAGATAGACCAGGTACATGGCCTTTTTCTCCAGCAAGGGCCTGAGGGTTTCGGCGGCGGCTCTAAACATCTCGTTTAAATCGCGCCGGGCGCGCTCCAGTTCGCTCACGTTTCCCAGCCTGGCGTACAGGCTGGCATTTTCGACCATCTCGATGAGCTTGTCTGCGCCGTTTTTTATGCGGAGCGCCATGCTCTTTTGAGTGTTGTCGCTCAGGTCGGTTAGCAGCAGCCTGGCAAAATCTCGGATCACGTTGATGGGATTGAGCAAGTCGTGGCGCATAATGTCTGCAAAGAGCTGCGTCAGGCGGTTGGCGTCTTCCAGTTCCTGGTTGACGCGCTGTAGTTCTGTGATGGTATGCACCAATGTATCTTCTGCCTGCTGCTTGTAAAGAGCTATTTCGATGGCGACGTGCAGCTCTCGCTCGTCGAACGGTTTAAAGAGATACCCAAAGGGTTGGGTTACTTTGGCGCGCTGCAAGGTGTTCTCATCGGCATAGGCCGTCAGGTAGATGATGGGGACGTTAAAGTCGTTGCGAAGCTGGCTGGCCGTTTCCACGCCGTCCATCTGGCTTTGCAGCCGGATGTCCAGCAGAGCCAGGTCGGGGCGCGCCTCGGCTGCCTTGTGGATGGCCTCCTCGCCCGAAAGCGCGGTAGTGGTCTTGTATCCCAGGCGCTGTAGCATCTCTTGGATATCTTGCACGACGATGCCTTCGTCTTCTACAATCAAGATATGTGCAGCCATAGTCGTTTCCGCCTTGCAACGCAAAGTTATCGCATACGAGTTAGTTGTATCATATTTCAGGCATTAAATCAACTTGTTATTTGTCATTTTATCACGACAAAAGTCTTGACAAGGCAAACAAGGTATGATATACTGTGACAAGATTAGAACAAAAGTGCTATATGGGCAGAATCAGCACACGCGGCAGGCTTACAATATTGCTTGGGCAGCGCCAGGCGCTCACCGGTGAGCGGCTATCGCTGCGCCGCCTGGCGGATCTGGCCGGCGTGCCCAAAGATTTGATCTATCGCCTGGATGCCGGCCAGGCGCGTTATGTTGACTTGGATGCGCTGGCGCGTTTGTGCCGCGCGCTGGAATGTAACCCGAGCGATATTCTGGTTTGGAGCAGCGATGGTCAATCCGCCGGCCCACAATCCGTTTGATATTCTTCCAGCCAATTTATTCAACCCCTTCAGCACACAGGGCTATGGCAACCTGGCCCGCCACTATATGGCGATCCTTTTGCGCATCTATGCGTTGGCCGAGTTCAACCGCTTTGGCCTGACGCGCCAGGTCGTGATAGCAGACATTGTGGATTACCTGGCTGCCGAGGGCGCGGAAGAAGCGGTGGCCGCGGCAATGGGTGAGGGAACGGGCGAACCCGCCGCTTCGATTACGGTGCAATCCGCGCAAGATTACGCCGGGTATTTGCTGCGCCGCCTGGTCGAGACGGGTTGGATCGAGCGCGAGCAGCACGCCGATTACACCGAATACATCGTCTTGCCCGATTACGCTTTTACGCTGTTGGAAGCCTTTCGCGCTATCCAGGAGCAAAAGCCGCGCGAGTATACGGGCCAATTGTATACCGTGCACCAATTGCTCACGCACGAAGACGAAAATTTCGCGCCCGCGCTGGCGCTTACACAAGCCTACGAGAACGTGCGCCAGGTCGTGCGCGGGTTGAACGAGTTGAATCACAACATTCGCCGCTATATTGAGCGCGCCACGCGCGGGCGCGACGTGGCCGAACTGCTGCGCTTGCAGTATGACGATTACGCCTCGGCGCTTGGCCCGGCTTATCACGCGCTCAAAACCTCTGATCACGTGTCGCGCTATCGGCGCGATATTATCAACCAGCTTCAAACTTGGCAGGCCGATAGCGAATGGCTCGACCGCGCCGCCGACGAATTGGCGACGCAGGCGCGCATCACGCCGGCCCAGGCCTCCGGCGAGATCAGCCACTATATCCGTTTCATCACACAGCAATTGGAAAGCCTCGACCCGCTGCTGGACGAGATTGACCGCCGCCACGCGCAATATCTGCGCACCTCGCTGCGCCAGATTCGCTACCAGTTGACAAGCGACGATGGCAGCTTTAAGGATCGGCTGGTTTCGTTGGCGCGGCGGCTGGCGGCGCTGCAAGAAGAAGGCTTGTCCGAGTTGCCGGAAGATGCGCCCGGTTTGCAGCATTGCCCCATTCGCCTGCCCGACGCCAATAGTTTTTACACCATGCCGCAGCGCCGCGCCCCGTTTGAAACGGGAGATATCCAATTGCCGACGCTTCACCCGCTGGACGTGGCCGCCTTGCGCGCGACCACTCTGCAAGAAGTGACCCAGAGCATTTCGCCGGACAAGATCAATCGCTTTGTGTGCCAGTTCCTCAACGGCAACCGGCGCATCCACGTGACCGCGCTGCCGCCCGACGCGCTGGGCAATGTGCCCTGGCTGCTCTATACGATTGCCTACAGTTTCCATCCCGAAGTGAACTATGGCATTCAAGTCACACCGGGCGAGCCGGTGCAGGTGGGGCCGTATCGGATGGAGCCGTTTGATTTGGTAAAGCTGTGATATCGCGTACTGCGCAAGACGTAATTACGCAGTACGACATACGGAGAGCGTCAATGCCCTTTGACTGTGAAACGATTTTAGAGTCCACCGCTCTGCCCGACAAATCCCGCCGCGACGTACCGCGCGTGGTGAACCGCTTGTTGGGCCAGACCTTTTTGCATCAAGATGTGGAGACCGACAAGGATGATTATTACTTTGTCCATCGCCACCGCGATGCGTTTGAGACCTTGCTGGCGCTGGCCGGATTCAAATTATTGCACGACGATTATCACCGCATCTTTCAGGCCGTGTCCGAGTTTAGCTATTGCCGCGCGCATTATCGGCTGGACGAGACGCTGATGATCGTCGTCTTGCGCAAGCTGTACCAGGAGCGCGCCGAACAGCTCAACCTGGCGGCCGACCCGGCGGTGACGGTGGGCGAAGTGCGCGAAGAATATCGCACCATCACCGGCAAAGAGCGCGACCTGGGCATTATGCAATACGAAGCCATTCTGCGCCACCTGCGCGCGTTGGGGTTGGTAGACACATTGGATGGCCGCACGATTGACGTGCGCAACAGCGAAACTCGCTTGCGTCTGCGCGGGTCCGTGCGCATGATCCTGCCGGTGCAGTCGGCGGACGAGATGGAGGTGTGGTTGCGCAAGTATCGGGTGGCGGGAGTGAGCGCTGAACCGGAAGAGGAGTAACCCATGAAACAACTCACTCGCATCCGCCTCATCAACTGGCATTTGTTTGAAAACGCCGCCATCTCGTGCAACGGCACGACCTACTTTATCGGCGTCAACGGCGCGGGCAAGTCTACGATCCTGGACGCGATCCAGTTCGCGCTGGTGGGCGGGCAGCGCGAGGTCAAGTTTAACCAGGCGGCGCTGGCCGGCGGCAAGCGCACGCTCGCCAGTTACGTGCGCGGCGAACTGGGCACCGAAGGTCAGCGTTTTTTGCGCGACGACGCGACCGGCGTGGTGGCGCTTGAATTTCGCAATCCCGATAATTCGTACTTTGTGCACGGCGCGGTGATTGATGCTTATGCCGATGGCCGCGCGCCGGAGGTAATGTATTTTATCGTCAACAATGCCGCGCTCGACGATGGCTGGTTTTTTCGCGAGTCTCCCATTTCACCCTCTGCGGGGGCTTGCGGGACAGGCGGCAAGCTGTTTGACACGCGCGCCTTCAAGCGCCATCTAGAACATTTCGCTCTGCCCACGGGCGGGCGCGCCCAGGCCTTTGGCCGCCTGGAAGATTACCGCTTTCATTTGCTCAATCGCCTGGGCCAGCTCAAAGACACTTTTCCGGCCAAGATTGTCAAAGGGTTGGCCTTTAGCCCGCTCATCAATATCCGCGAATTTGTCCACAACTATTTGCTGGACGAAAACCTGGTGGACGTGAAAACATTGCAAGATCAACTGGAAACGCTGCGCCACTTTGAAGCGCTGGCGGCCAATGTGCGCGAGCGGATTGCGGCGCTGGACCACATTGAGGAATTGGATCAGGAACGTGTAGCGAATCGCCGCCGCCGCCTGACCAACGGCCACATTCAACGCCGCGCGCGGGGCGATACACATCTGGCCCAGCTCAAACGCTTTCGCCTGGAATTGGAAGAAGCGCGCGTCGAGTTGTCCCGCGCTGCGCTCAAGCGCGACATTTTGGACCAAGACCTCAAGCGCGCCCGCCAGGCCTTGCTCGACGCGCAGGTGGCGCTGCAAACCGATGCGACCGCGCTGCGCGAAAAAGAATTGCGCGACAAGATTGCCTCTCTGGAAAATGAGGCGCGCGCGCTGGCCGAACGCGAGGCGCGCGTGACTGAAACATTGGCCCGCGAGGTCCAAGATGCGCAGATATTGCGTCAATGCCTCGTCAAAGATCGCATGTCTATTCCGCCATCATTAGATGAATTCATTCAATCTGATCAAAGTGTGGATTGCATTGTCCGGCTGCAAGCCGACTTGGAAATTTTGGGGCACACGTTTGCCGAACAAAACGCATTGTTGGGTGAACAGTCGCGTCGATTGCGCGACGAGGCCGAGCAGTTGCAGCGCGAGATCGTACAACTGCGCACGGGTGACCGCGACGCCAGCTACGAGGCCGAAGCGCCCGAAGCCGCCCGCCTGCGTCGCCTGTTGCGCGCCGAGTTGGGGTTGGGCGCAGACGAGGCCGTGTTTCTATGCACCGTTTTGCAAATCCCTGATGAATCCTGGCAAGACGCGGTTGAGGGCGTATTGGGCAACACGCGCTTCAACTTGCTGGTGCCGCCTGAACATTACGACGCCGCGATGCGGCTTTACCGCGAGCGCCGCCACGCGGACAATTTGCACGGGGTCGGCCTGCCGGACATTGAGCGAATCTTGAGTCGAACGGGCCAGACAGGTGTTTCGCAAAACCTGTCAGGTCTGGCAAGTGAGGTTCAAACGCAGCACGCGGGCGCGCGCGCATTGGTAGATTTGCTGCTGGGCCACGCGGTCAAATGCGATACGTTGGACCAGTTGCGCGAGCATCGCACCGCCATAACGCGCGAGTGTTTTTTGCGCCGCAACTATACCACCAGCCACATGAATCCGCGCGTTTACCGCCGCTGGTTCATCGGCGACCGGGCCGTGCCGCGCCAGATCGAGCAGCGCGAAGCCCGGCTCGAAGAGATTCGCGCCGAATTGCTGGCGCTGCAAGATCAAGCCAGCGCACTGCGCGAACGCCTGGCGCTCACTCGGGACAAGACGCGCCTGTACTTTGACCTGGAACGCGACCTGGACGAGTTGGCGAGCCTGCCCGTCAGAACGGCGCAACTGGCCGCGCTGCAAGACGAGCTATCGCGCCTGGATACGCAAACCATTGAGGCCCTGCGCGCGCAAGTTGACGCGCGCCGCGCGCAGGCTGACGGTTTGCAAGCCGAGCTTTCGGAATTGGACAAGCATATCGGCGGAGTGGACATGCGCGCCAAGACGTTGAATGACGAAACCATTCCCACCGTGGAGCGCGAGGCCGATCAGGCCGCGCAAAGCGCGCTGGCCTTTTTGCGTTTTGAGCAGGCCGAGGATGCGCTGGACGAGGTCAACAAGGAATATGAACGCCGCCGGGAACGGCAGCCGCTCGAAACTGTGCTGCAAAACGCCACGCGCTACGAAAGCGAATATCAAAGCGCCGAAACGCGCAGCCGCGACCGCTTGCGCGAGGCCAAGCAAGCCTATAGCCTGAAATACGATTTCGGTTACGACGAGGACGAAGACGCCGCGCGTTACGTCCGCGAGCGCGACAAGTATATGCAGTCGGAACTGCCGCAGTACGAGGAGCGCATTACGGCGCAGCGCAAGTTGGCCGAGCAAGAACTGGTGGAAAATTTCATCCATCGCCTGCGCGAACAGATCGAAGACGCGCGCCAGCAATTGGGGCATCTCAATACCACGCTGGCAGGACTGCGCTTTGGCGGCGAGCGCTTTGAATTTATCACGCGCCCCGAACCCACGCTGCGCCCGGTGTACGATATGGTGATGGACAGCCAGGAGGTTTTGGGCAAATCATTGTTCGAGTCCGATTTTCGCCAAAAGCACCAGCAGGGCTGGGATGTGTTGTTCGAGCATTTAACGGTGGGGCAGGCCGGTGATGCCGCCGTGGAACTGCGCCAATTGCAGGATTACCGCAACTATTTGCAGTACGACATTCGCATCCACTATCCCAATGGCGACCACGCGCTGCTCAGCCAGATCAACGCCAAAAAATCCGGCGGCGAAACGACCACGCCGTTTTACGTGGCCATGGCGGCCTCGTTCGCGCAAGCCTATCGCCTCAACCAGCCGCGCGCCTCGGACACCATCCGGCTGGCGTTGTTCGACGAAGCATTCAGCAAAATGGATACGGCCCGCACCGCCAGCGCGCTCAAGTTTATGGTCGAGACGCAATTGCAAGTGCTGCTGGCGACGCCGCCCGACAAGGCGACGGGACTCTTGCCTTACGTGGATTGTGTGCGGACGGTGGTGCGCAAGGATAATCACTCGTTCGTCATCGAAATGGACAAGGCTGAGCTGGTGGGCGAGTTGGAACGTACTGCGTAATGCGTATTGCGTAAGGGCGTGCGTTATGTCATCTCCAGCTTTTGTTCCCTCCCCTGATGTGAGCGCCATCCTCCACGCGCTGCTGGATATTTGCGAGCGGCGCAATTTGCCTTCATTCCTTCGGCTTCGCTCCCTGGCCTGCCGTCCAGGGCAGGCAGGCCAGGCCTCGTCCCTTCCAGGTGTGGGAGAGGGAAAAGTAATGTACCGAACGATTCGCTGTGACGTGCAGGCCATGACGTTGCCTGGCTATCACAGCCAGGTTGATCCCAATCCGCGCCAGGTCGCCAACGAGCAGTTGACGGCGTTGGAACAGCAAGGCTATGTGCGTTTGATTTGGCTGCCGGGCCAGGAAAACCACTTGCTTGCTTCCATTTTGCTCGCGCCTGAATGCGCTGACGAACTATTCGCCTGGCTGAACCGCACACCCCTTGCCGCGCAACGAGCCTCTCTGCGCGACGTGCTGCTCGGCGAACGCTTTCGTTTTAAAGATTGGCGCTTGCGCGCAGTGGAGCACACGCTGGCCCAATTGCGCGAAGGCAAATCGCCCGCGCCATTCAGCCTGACCGATCAAGATTTCAACCGCGACGTGTTGACGGCGCTGCGCGCATTGAGCGAGGTGCGCGAAGAAACGCCTTATCGGGTTTTTAGCGTGCGCGTGTTCAATGACAGCAAGCGCTTCGAGTTGCTCAAAGGCGCGCTGGTCACATTGGCGCGGCGCCATCAAGCCGAGTGGACCGACCTGTCCGATGGCGAGTTGTTGCGCGAAGTGGGCCTGGTGGCAAATCCGAACCACCTGTATTTGTACGGCCCCTGGCGCTTGGTGGATGAGAGCGGTCAGGTTCTTTCGCTGGGCGAATTTTATCCGTCGGTTGGTGTGCCGGCGGCGCAGGCTGCGCGCGTACAGCATGTGGATGTTGCCGCTGCTTCCCGCGTGGTGTGCGTGGAAAATCAGACGACGTTTTACGAATTGGTGCGCCGCGAAAGCGAGGGATTGGCGGCGCTGTGCTTGTGGGGCAATCCGTCCCCGGCTTGCCGGCACTTGTTGCGCTGCCTGATCCAGACTTGCCCGGAGCATGTACCCTTGTTGGTGTGGGCCGACCTGGATTACGGCGGGCTAAACATCCTGGCGCAACTGCGCAAAATCAGCCCGCGCTTCCAGCCATACCGCATGGACATTCCCACGCTCGACGCACACGCGTTGTGGGGCAAGCCGCTCACCCGCGCCGACGAGAAAAATCTGACGCGCCTGGCGCAGCATCCGTTGCTGGCCGATATGCGCCCGGTTATCGAGCACATGCTGGCAAGGGGAATCAAGTTGGAACAGGAAGGGATTCCGGCGGCGGGCCAGGTTCCGCTAGCGAGATAACGGTTCCCCGGGCCTGACCCGGCCGGGGCCAGCCAACAGGGCCGCTATGGACTGACAGACTCAGTAGATCCATTTTGGGGTTTGTAGTAACAGCTTTAGCCGGCGAAAGAATCGCTAAAGCGGTTACTGCGAACGAGATTCTGCATCTGCTGAGACTTTAGAAAGGAGAAACCAATGTCAGACTCGATCCTGATTGCTTATGCGACACGTTATGGTTCCACGCAAGAGGTCGCCGAAAAGGTCGCGGCGACGCTGCGGGAAGGCGGCCTGTCGGTGGATGTGCAACCCGTCAAACAAGTGCGGACGTTGGACGGCTACCGCGCGGTGGTGGTGGGCGCGCCGTTGTATATGTTCGATTGGCTCAAAGAGGCGCGCGACTTTATATCACGGCACCGCGCGGCCCTGGCGACGCGGCCCGTGGCGGTTTTCGCCCTCGGCCCGACCGAGGACAAGCAGGAAGACTGGACGGAAACACGGAAGCAACTCGACAAGGTGCTGTCCAAATTCCCCTGGTTGTCTCCGGTCGCCGTGGAGTTGTTTGGCGGCAAGTTCGACCCGACCCGGTTGACCTTTCCCTACAACCTGGTTCCGGGCCTTAAACGGATGCCCGTAAACGACATCCGCGATTGGGACGCCATTCGCGCCTGGGCCAACAGTTTGCCCGAAAAGCTCGCCTGAGACATGTTGGCGCGCCGCTCCGGCATTTCGAGCCGCCGCTTGCCGGCGACCTCGATTTGGCCGCGCCCTGCGTGCCCACCGGCGTGACGCCCATCAGCACGTACCCGCTCACATTCACCCGCACCCCATGGTGAGTGTAAGCCGCGTTGAGGAGGGTAGCCGGCGCGTCGCTGGCCGTGAAGCACATCCCCAGCACCGTCCCGCCCCCTGAGTTGTTGAACCCCGCCAGGCATATCGGCAACATCACCAACGCGCCCCGCAAAAAAGCCCAACACGAATTTGCTCACGGATGGCACGGATGACACGGATTAGGGGGCGCGCCTTTCCATGTGTCCGTGCCACGCGCAACGTCCGTGTTGGGCTGCTGCATTGCTCTCAGTGGGTCAGTAGCTCATTCTCACTTACCGGGAAGAGGCAACAAATAAGAGCCTTATTTGAATATTTGAGACTAACCAAAAGGCTATTTTTTCTCCATCTGGAGCAATGTCATAAGACTCAAAATATTCACCAACAGAAATCCTATATCTAACATGATCAAACTTACAATGCTGCGCCGTTTAGTTTCAGTTATAGCCTCACTATTTTGTTGAGCATGGTTGATTTTCCATAGGCTTAGAGCGCCATAACAAAGAGAAGCAAGATTTATGATCCATGCTGTCAAGAGCAATATCCAAAAGAGGGTCACTTTGTGTCTCCGTACATTTATTTATAATTGGCCAGGTCTTTTCAAACTTGAAATAGACTTATCGGGAAATAAGTGGCATAAAGACATTGTGACTACCTGTTGTATCCCGATGAATCAAGCCATCCAGTTCTGACCATGTCCAGAAAGCCTCCGCGGCAAGACTGCCCACAGGCCCCACACGGACTTGTGTCCGGGTAGTTGTACCCTCTGATGTTTCCACTGTTAATCGGTCCATAAGTATATTAGTTTCCCAAGTTACACTACCACCATTTCCCATAGGATCGTTGGCGTGCAAATCCGCCAAAGCATTCCGTAAGTTTGACTGGTCATATGATGTAGCCGCCACATCGACGCCAAATGCAATCCCGGCTGGTCCGGCAGCAGCAGGTAGTGTCAGCCCAAGTGCTTGTAATACGGTTATGGCAGACTTGCCAAATACCGTTGTCAGTATCGCCATTACGAGCCCTCCTTTGCTAGTTTGGTCTAAGGAGCCAATAAGTCTTTGAGCATCTTGAGGGGAAAGTTGCCGTTTGTAGACTGTAACCATTGGCACGGTATCTATCTCTTGCTGGATGTCGACCTTGCCTCCATTCATTCCCTTTCGGGCAAAATAGTCCGCCCAGCTTTCGTCGGTACTTTTGTCTCCCCAATCAACGTGACCTTCAATCCCGCAA
This sequence comes from uncultured Anaerolineae bacterium, assembly GCA_964651475.1. Lineage (GTDB taxonomy): Bacteria > Chloroflexota > Anaerolineae > Fen-1058 > Fen-1058 > JBGSMF01. The sequence goes on from CAZYXV010000012.1 coordinate 123,436, forward strand.
CTGCCGCCAGCGGTTTCGCCACACTCGCTCGCATGGCCTGTGGGGTCAACATATTTGACAGGATTATTCAGGGCATAAGCATACCTGTTCAGCGATTGCGGGTTCCCCGGACTTGGGACAATCGTATCCGCGCTGAGGAACCGTCCCACGCGGGGCGAGTACATTCTTGCCCCATAGTCGTACAACGAGCCAAGCCCGGCCTCTGATCTCTGGCCTGTATACCGCAAGTCGGTTGGTAGAGAGCCGCTGGCCCACCTCGACTCGCCCCAGGGGGTGTACAGTTGCCGCGAGTGCTCCACCCCGCTGGAGGTAGCGGCTACGCTGGTGCTGCCCAGGTGATCCCCCAGTAAAAAGCCTGCCCTGGGCTGCGCCCAGCGCAGGCCAGGGTATACCACATTTGCAGTGGGGGTTTGCGTGCGCACGGCCACGCGCGTGCTGCCTGCGTAATAGTAGCTGCGCCAGGTGATGCCATTGGGCGGCGTGACCGCCGCGGCTGGCGCGGCATTGCCGGAGCGGGGCTGCTCGCGCACAGGGGCGGTCACGGCTTGTGAGTGATGGGGTGACTTGCGTCACACGCCTGCCAGAGAAGCCCAACACGGATTTGCTCACGGATGACACGGATTGAAGCGCGCCCGTCCGTGTAATCGTGTCCGCGTGTACTAACGTGCATAACCGTATTGGGCTAGAGGGTTGCCCTCAGTGGCGTTAGCGTCTTCAGCTTTCTCTACCGTACATTTTATACTTGAGGGCAGCGTTGGGTCCGGGGTAGCGTA
>CAZYXV010000013.1:0-121111 GCA_964651475.1 uncultured Anaerolineae bacterium
GCCAACTGTAACACAGTCAAATCAAAAGTCCAAATTTAGCCCGTTTGGAGTATACATCACGGTATGGCGCATCAGGCGGGCAAAAAGAAAAACGCCATAGCCACAATCACGTACACGACGAGCAGTTGCGCTCCCTCCAGCCAGTTGGATTCGCCGTCCAGCGCCGCCAGCGCCGCGATAAAGGCCGCCGCGACGAGCGCGATTAACTCAAATTCGTCAAACACCAGCGTCACCGGGTTGCCCATGGCCAGGCTGACAAACACAATCACCGGGGCGACAAACAACGCCACCTGCAAGCTCGACCCGATGGAAATCTCCATGCTGAGATCCATCTGGTCTTTGAGCGCCACCTGGACGGCCACCAGGTGCTCGGCCACGTTGCCGACGATGGGGATGATGACGATGCCCAGGAAAAATTCCGTCCAGCCCAACTGCGCCACCACGTGCTCGACCGAGCCGACCAGCACCTCGCTGAGGATGGCGATGCCCACCGTGGACGCCGCCAATACCCCCAGCGAACGCCCCATGCCTTGATGTTGTTGAGGCGCGGGTTTGTGAGAGAGCGGCGCGGCGGTAGTATTGGTGACGAAAGCGTACACTACGCTGAGCGCGTAAATCAAAATCATCACGCCGGCTGTGCCCAGGCTCAGCCACTCCACCGCGTCGTGATTTTTGACGTCAATCGCGTGCGAAAACAGCGATGGCACGCCCAGCGCGATCACGGCCAAAATTAACATCGTAGAATGCACGCCGGCCTGGGCGCGGTCGAATTTTTGGATTTTGTTCTTTAGACCGCCCAGTAAAATGCTAAAGCCCATGACGAGCAACAGATTACCTATAATGGAGCCCGTAATGGAGGCTTTGACCAGGGTTTGCATCTCCTCACGCAATTCCGGGTTGCGCGCGCCGGCAGAAATAGCCACCAATACAATGATCAACTCGGCCGCGTTGCCCAGGGTTGCATTGAGCAGGCCGCCCCACTTGGGGCCAATGCGTTCCGCGATTTCTTCGGTTGCCTCGCCAATCCAGCCGGCCAGGGGAATAATGCCCAGAGCTGAGGCTACAAAAATCAATACCGGGCTTAGATGCGCCAATTCGCCAATGACGGCAATAACACCCAACACAAGTAGCCAACGCATGTATTTCATGGACTCGCTCCGCCAAGATATTTTGGGCTAACAGGTTGTCGGAGTGGCCAACGCATCCCTATGCGTTGGCGGGGCTGGCACAGGGATGCCAGCCTGCTCTCCGACAGGCTGCTAGATTATATCATGACTTGAAAAATCGCACCCCCTGCAGGCGGAATCCCTCCCGTCAAAATGTCACGTTCAGGCCGCTCACCAACATGTATGGCGCGCACACATCGCCCACCCAGGTGGGCGTGTCGCCCAGGGCCACAAGACCCCGGCCAAGCATCTTGTACAGATCGCCCGCCAGCGCTGCGCCTTTGATGTACCCCGCCATCCGCCCGTGTTCGATTCGATGTCCCAGTACGATGGTGCGCGAAAACGCCCCGCGCAGTCCAGAGGCCATTCCCGATTCTAGCAATATATCTACCAGCAAACCTTCGTCAAGTGAAGCAATCATAGACTCCAGGCTGGTTGAGCCTGGAGCCAATATAATATTTGTAGGCATGGGACGGGGGGGGGCAAGCGTCTCGCGCCGCCCATTGCCGGTGCTGGTTGTATTAGCCAGCGCCGCCGCGTGCAAATCGTAATAGAAATTCTTGACAACGCCGTCGGCAATGAGCACCGTCCGCTGGGCGGGCACACCCTCGTGATCTGTGACGCCGCCGTTGGGGCGATCTCGCAGCGTGCCGTCATCCACCAACATCAAGCGGGGATCGAACAATCGTTGCCCTCGCTTACTGGCCAGGGGACTGTTGCCATGCCTGGCCCGCGCGCCCGAAAGCGCCATAATCAACGGCTGGATCAAGGTGGCCACCGCCGCTGGCGACAAGATCACATCAGACCGTCCCGAACGAACCTGTACCGGTTGAGTCGCCCACGCCAGGCTGCGCGCGACTCGCTCGGCGCAGCGGCGATGATGGCCGTTCGAGTGCGCGCTCTTGAAGGTGCTGAATAAAACCAGCGCATGGTCGCCCTGGTGGCGTTCTACCCAGACATCGGCCGCCACTTGGCTGGACAGAGCGAGCGCAGCCCCTCCTTCGCTGTTGCGAATTTGCGTGCGTTCGCAACTGCGCCGAATCTCCAGGTCAACCTTTGCGCGCGGATCAGCCTGGCGGATGATGGCAATCATCTCTTCGCCCAAAGCCGCCAATTCCGTGGAGGTCAAATTCGATAACGCCGGGTCGGCGGCGGCCATTTCAACGCGCGTGGAAGGGAACATTATCCCCACCGGTTTGCCGTGCTGTGCAGAACGCATCGCGCGGTCAATCAACGCATCCTGCCCCGTCTCGACATCGGTGGTGCTGGCGTGGCCTAGCCGCCCGTCCGATAACACTCGCGCCGCCTGCGCCTCAAATTCTTGTATCTGGACAGAACGCAAGCGATTTGCCCTAAAGCCCACGCGAGAAGTTTCTACCGCGCGCCGCCAAAACTCGCTCGAAGATACGCCGTGAGAACGCGTCATCGTGGTCATTTCACTTGCCTCCTACCAGAACGTCTTGAACTCGAATATGCGGTCCGCCATCGCACACAGGCAAACCCTCCTCGCCCTTGCCGCAATCGCCGGAACTTTCGTCCCATACAAATTCGCTGCCAATCCGGTCAATGCGCGCCAGCGCCTCGAACACGTTGCCGGTGAATGTCACGTCGCGCACGGTTTCGGCCAGCTCGCCGTTGCGGATCATCCTGGCGTGCTTGGCAGAAAACGAAAAGTCGTCCAGCGTCGTCTCGCCGCCAAGCCAATCACAAGCATATATCCCCAGCGCAATGTCGCCGATCATGTTTTGCAAACTTCCACCGTCGCCCGGCTCGATATAGGTATTGGTCATCCGCACCAGCGGCGGGTAGCGATAACTGGTGGCGCGCGCGTTGCCTGTAGGTTGCTCGCCAAAAGCGGCAGCTGTTTCGCGGCTGTGCAGGCGACCCACCAACTCGCCCTCTCGGATCAGGTACGTTTTTTGCGCCGGTACTCCCTCGTCATCGTAAGCTATGCTGCCGCGCAAACCCTGAACATTGCCATCATCCACTATATTGAGATTGGATGGGCCAAAGCGCCGCCCTAGAGCCATCTTTGCCTTAATCGCCGGGTCCGCCATAATGCAATCCGCCTCGGACAAATGACCAAACGCCTCGTGCACAAACAAGCCGGCCAATACAGGGTCCATCACCACAGGGAAACGCCCCCCTTCCACGGGTTCCGCTTCCAGTAAAGAACAAGCAAGCGTCAAAGCATTTTCCACCAAGTCGCTGCGATGTTCCACAGCCTCGAAACCGCTCGCCAACGCCAGCGATTTGTCCACTTGCTGCACTCGTTCACCGTCGCGCATCACTACCGTCAAGTGCAAGTCAATGGTCGGCTTTTCCTGGTAGATATAGGCGCCCTCCGTGTTGGCGTAATGAACCTGGCTAAACAAATCTTGATAGGTCACTTTGGCCGAGCGTACAAAGGGATGTCCATTCATCAATTGCGCGCTGTAATCGGCCACCAGCGCGCGCTTTTCGTCGGCAGACACCATACGAAAGTCGCGCTTCAAGGCTGCCACAACGCGAGCCGTCACAGGTTGAACGGGAGACTGTTGAACATTCTGCCCTGCCGATGCCTGCGCGGCCTCCCATGCCTGCCGCACCCGTCGCCTAAAGTCGGCCAGGCGTGTGAACGTGACCCCCCCCCAGCCGCCGCCGGGCAGCAAGGCGCGCACAATCCCACCCTGGTCTATGCGCGATTCAATGGTTTCCGGCTCGCCATCGCGAAATACCATGTGGGTCATCTCGCGCCGCTCGACGCGAATATCGGCAAAGGGCGGCAAACTGCCAGCTGCTCGCGGCAGCGGACTGGCTCTCAATGCCTCGACAATCCGTTCACCCACCTGCGCCATATATCCCCCATAAAACAAAAACCGTGAGCGCGTGCTCACGGCCAGGTCTCACCTAACAGAAAATATGCCCATGTACGGTCTCTGCAATAGATAGCAGACCCCAGGCAAGTTGCTCTTGCCCCTACGTGGCTATGTGTGATTTTGCCCAGCCGTGGGCAGCGAACGTCAGTTCCCCGCGCCACAGCCCGGTATGGATCCTAAACACCTCCCCCCGGTTGTGTATGCGCGAGGATGATTCGCGGAACGGTAACCATGCCACCGTTCCGCCCAAGATCAGGTATATCTGAATCGTTACTCATTATCATCCTATCCTAACCGGGAAATGATCTGACTTTATTCTAACACACCCGCCAAGCAAGTGTCAATAGCCATTTTTTACGCTATAACAATAAAATCTTGAAAAATGGGGCTAAACGATCTCGTATCGTCATAAAATAAACAAAAACCACAAGCGAAAAACGGTGACAGTGCATAAAATAAGCTAAAAGCCGTGTGTTTTCAACGGAAACGCCCCACCATAGGGCATAAAACAAAACATCCCCGGCTTTTTGGGCCGAGGATGTTAAAAGCTCTGAGGCTACAGGTACTTGAGTTCGTGCGCTTGCCGTTCCAATTCCTCGCGGAACTCGGGATCGGCAATGTCAATCAATGCGCGCGCGCGCTGGCGAATTGTCTTGCCATACAAATCGGCAACGCCGTACTCTGTCACCACGTAACGCACGTGGTTTCGCGTGGTCACCACTCCCGCGCCTGGTTTGAGCATCGGTACAATCTTGCTGATTTTTTGCCCCTTGATTGTGGCTGTGCTGGGCAGCGCGATGATTGGCTTACCGCCCCTGCTGCGGCTGGCGCCGTAAACAAAATCTACCTGCCCACCCACGCCGCTATACAGGCGCGGGCCAATGCTGTCGGCGCACACCTGGCCAGTCAAGTCTACTTCGATAGCGCTATTGATCGCCACCATTTTATCATTTTGCGCGATGCGGAATGGGTCGTTAACGTATTCGGTCGGGTGCATCTCGACGATGGGATTATCGTGGACAAAGTCATACAAACGCTGCGTGCCCAACAAAAAACCGGCAATGATTTTGCCTGGGTGAAACGTTTTCTTTTCGTTGTTGATAATGCCCATATTGACCAGGTCAATCACGCCGTCGCTGAACAACTCGGTATGGATTCCCAAGTCCTTCTTGTCGCCCAAGAAAGTAAGCACGGCATCTGGAATGCCGCCAATGCCCATCTGCATGGTGCTGCCATCTTCAATCAGGCCGGCGACGTGGCAACCGATTTGCTTTTCCAGGTCGGTAATATCGCCCATCCTGAACTCGGGCAACTGGTAAGACACGGGCACAATATGGGTTAACTTGGACACGTGGATAAAACTATCGCCCAGCGTGCGCGGCATACGATCGTTGACTTCGGCAATGACGACCCTGGCCGTTTCAGCCGCCGCCTTGGTCACCCCAACTTCGACGCCATAGGAACAAAAACCGTGCTCGTCGGGCGGGCTGACCTGGATGAGAGCTACATCCAGGGGGACAATGTGCTGGCGAAACAGGCCGGGAACTTCGGACAAGAACACCGGGGTGAAATCCGCCCGACCTTCATTGACCGCCTGGCGCACGTTATGGCTGATGAACATTGTGTTGACGCGGATGTATTTTTCCATTCCCGGCGCGACGTAATCCGCGCTGCCTACCGTCAACACCTGGACAATCTCAACGTCGTGCAAAGTGGGCGCGTAATTCACCAGGGCCGCCATGACCTTTTGGGGCACACTACAGTTGCCGGTTAAAAACACGCGCATACCGGGTTGAATCACCAAGATGGCCTTTTCGGCTGTGGTGACCCTGCTCTGATAAATAGACATCCAACTCATAGTTACATCCTCATCATTCAAATTATAGACTCAGCGCCTCTGCCAACGCCTTGTTGACGACCCGCCCATCGCGCACATTCAGACCTGCAGCAAGCGCCGGGTTGACTTGCATCGCCTTATCCAATCCCAGATGCACAATCTGCTGGATAAAAGGCCACGTGGCGTTATTCAAAGCATGAGTCGCCGTGCGCCCGATCACGCCCGTCATGTTGGGTACGCAGTAATGAATGACGCCTTCCTCCACGTAAGTAGGAGTGCTGTGCAATGTGGGGCGGCTGGTTTCCACGCACCCGCCCTGATCAATCGAAATATCCATGATGAGCGAGCGCGGGCGCATCGTGCGCACCATCTCGCGGGTGACGAGCACCGGCGCGCGCATGCCTGGCACCAACACGGCGCCGATCAACACGTCGGCAAACGTGACCACTTTGCGAATATTGAACGAGTGTGACACCATGGTCACCACCCGTCCTTCGAAAAGCTCGTCAATCTTGTACAAATGCTCCAGGTCGTGATCCAGCACGTGCACGGTCGCGCCCACGCCCATAAACGCGCGCGCCGCGCTCGACCCGAGCGTGCCGCCGCCTAATATGACAACCTCGGCCGGCGGCACGCCTGGCGCGCCGCCCAGCAAGATGCCCTTGCCGCCTCGGTCATTTTGCAATAACGTCCCAGCCACCTGGGGCAACATGCGTCCGGCCAGCTGGCTCATCGGCACCAAAAGGGGCAAAACGCCATTTGGCTCTTCGACCATTTCGTAAGCGATGGCGGTGACTTTTTTGTCCAACAACATTTCAATTCTGTCGCGCCGCCCGATGGCCAGGTGCAAGAACCCCATGAGGATTTGCCCTTCGCGCGTCCATTCAACCTCCTCGGCGGTTGGCCGTGCAACCTTGATTACCATATCGGCGCGCTTGTAGGCTTCTTCGCCCGAATAGACGCAATGCCCGCCCGCTTTTTGGTAATCTTCATCCGAAAAGCCCGCGCCCAGGCCGGCGCCTGTTTCAAAATAGCACGTGTGACCCTCGGCCGTCAGCAGCTCGACGCCTGCAGGGGTCAAGCCAACGCGATAGTCATAATTGCGCCGCTCACGCGGTATACCGATATCCATGATTCCTCCGTTTGTATTTTACTTTTGTTCGCGTGCGATTTCCGCGCCCTTGCGCAAAGCAAGCTGGTTGGCCCCGGCCAGGTGTTTGCGCTTTTCAGGCAGGTGAGCCTCTAGCGCACGGGCCACCGACTCGAGGCTGACGATAGGGGTGATTTCCAGCAGCGCGCCCAGCAAGACGACATTCGCCATTTTGACGTTTCCCAACTCGGTCGCCGCATCATTGGCCGGCACGTCTACCACCTTCACGTCGGTGCGCGTGGCCGGCTTGGAAATCAACGAGCGATTAATCACCAACACGCCGCCCGGCTTGACCAATCCCTCGTACTTGTCCATAGAAGGAATGTTCAACACGATAGCCGCCGAAGGGTTGCGCACAATTGGCGCGCCAATCTCTTCGTTCGAGACAATGACAATACAGTGCGCCGTGCCGCCGCGCATCTCTGGCCCATAGGAAGGTATCCACGTGACGTGCTTGCCTTCATCCATAGCCGCGTAGGCCAACAGTTGCCCGGCAAACAACGCCCCCTGTCCCCCAAATCCCGAAAAAATAATCTCTTGTTGCATAGTTTCCTCAAAACAGACAAGGGAATCACGACCCGCTTGTCTACTATGCGTTTGATGTGAAATGGAGCTACTTGCCCTGATTTGTCATTGCGAGCCGCCTGGAGGGCGGCGAAGCAATCCCATTGCTACGGTTAAGGAGATTGCTTCGGCGCTTCGCGCCTCGCAATGACAAGGTAGAAACTCATTTCACATCAAACGTACTATACTACCAAAGGCTTGACTGCATCTATCATTTTGTAATCGCCCAATGGATAGTAGGGCAACATGTTTTCCTCAAGCCATTCCAGCGCATCCTGCGGGCTGACGCCCCAGTTCGTAGGGCAGGTGGATAATATCTCTACCATCGAAAAGCCCAAGCCTGCCTGCTGCACCTTAAAAGCTGTGAGGATGGCCTTTTTGGCCTTGCGGATGTTTGCCGCGTCGTGCATCGAACGTCGGACAACATACGCCGAACCAGGCGTTTGAGCAATGAGCTCAGCCACGCGCAATGGATGGCCGGCGCGCTTGACATCGCGTCCAGAAGGCGAGGATGTGGTGACCATACCCTCCAGAGTGGTCGGCGCCATCTGGCCGCCCGTCATGCCGTAAATCGCATTGTTGACAAAAATCGTGGTGATTAGCTCGCCGCGCGTCGCTACGTGAATGATTTCGTTGGTGCCAATCGCCGCCAAATCGCCGTCGCCCTGGTAGGTGAATACTATGCGATCCGGCAAAGCGCGTTTCATTCCCGTTGCCATGGCCGGGGCGCGCCCGTGCGCGGCCTCGGCAAAATCCAGGTTAAAATAGTAATAGGCAAACACCGAGCACCCCACCGGCGCCACGCCGATAGTCTTGCCAGACAAGCCTAGCTCGTCCAACGCTTCAGCGATTAAGCGGTGAATGATGCCGTGGGTACACCCTGGGCAATAATGCGTAAACGTTTCCGACATCGCAGACGGGCGCTTGTAAACCACCTGTTCGACCGTTTGTGTACTCATCTCCACTCCACCTACTTTCCTATCACGAGCGCCTCGCTCATCTCGCGCAGCGCCTTGAGCACTTCTTCAGGCAGCGGCACAAAGCCGCCCATCCGCCCGTAAAAATGTACAGGGCAGCGCCCTTCCACGCCCAGGCGCACATCTTCCACCATCTGGCCGGCGCTCATCTCGACCACCAGGATACCCTTGACCCGCTCGGCCAGCTCGGCCACGCGCGCGTAAGGGAAGGGGAATAGCGAGATGGGCCGGAACAAGCCGGCTTTTAATCCCCCCGCGCGCGCCTGCTTGACGGCCGTAGAGGCCACGCGCCCCATCGTCCCGAACCCGATAACGAGGACATCGGCATCATCTACCATGTATTCCTTGTAGCGCACTTCGTTCTTGCGGATTTCTTCCAGCTTGGCTTGCAGGCGGAGGTTCAGCTTTTCCATCCGCTCCGGGTCGAGATAAATTGAAGTGATGATATTGGGCTTGCGGTTTTCGCGGCCAGTCAAAGCCCAGTCGGGGGCAGTGGTGAGGAGAGGCCGCATCGGCGGCATTTCAGCCGGCTCCATCATCTGGCCAATGCTGCCGTCGGCCACCACGTAAGCCAGCGTGCGATATTTTTCGGCCAGGTCAAAGGCCAACACTGTCATGTCAACCGCTTCCTGGACGGTGGCCGGCGCCAGCGCGATGGCCTTGAAATCGCCGTGGCCGCCAAACTTGACGAGTTGGTTATAATCGCCTTGCGATGGCATAATATTGCCCAGTCCAGGCCCAACACGCATCACGTCAATGAGCACCGCCGGGACTTCGGAACCGGCGATGTAACTCAACCCTTCTTGCATCAAACTGACGCCCGGGCTGGACGAACTGGTCATCGCCCGCGCGCCGGTGCATGCCGCGCCGTACACCATGTTGATGGCGCCCAGTTCCGATTCGGCCTGGACAAAGGCGCGGCCCAGTTGCGGCATGCGCCAAGACATGTACTCTAATAATTCGGTCTGTGGCGTGATTGGATAGCCAAAGTACGCCTGGCACCCGGCGCGAACGGCGGCCTCGGCCATGGCCCGGTTGCCTTCCCACAACTCTTTCATGCGTTTTTCTCCACTCAACTTTTCGTTTTAACAGGTGCTTCGCGGTACACCGTAATCACCACATCGGGGCACATCAAGGCGCACAACCCACAGCCTGTACACGCGCCCTCCGGGTCTACTAACTGCGCCGGATGATAACCGCGAATGTTGAACCCCTCTGCTGCCGAGATCAGGTTCTTGGGGCACACCGCCATGCATAACTCGCACCCCTTACACCGATCAACTTCAATCTCGATTCGTCCCTTTGCCATTGCTCTCTTGCTCCCAGGTTATTTCATCGTGTTCGAATGTCGCCATACAATCAGTTTGAGGATACACCGTGAACAGGCCGCTTCGTAGTGCCAGATGTCATTTTGCAGTGCGCCAAAGGTCACACGTTAACTTGTCAAGGCCTCAATAAACAAACTCGCGAATATCATAGGTTGCCAGTTTGGGCGGGGGACCGTCAAATCGCAAGCCCGCCTGGATAGCGCAGCGCTGCTCGGCCAGTTGCCGGACAGATAATGCTTCGATATTTTCTCGCGCGGCGATCACGCCATAGGGCTGCCCGGGCTGCGCCACAAGTTCCGAAAAGTAAATCAGGTCGCCGGCGCCCAACCCCAGGGCATTGATGGTTTTTACGGTGTCGCAAATGTGCCCGTCGGCGAAGCGTGTTCCACCCGCGCCCACGAGAACGATGATACACACCTGCATGCCGCCGGCCTTGATCGCCTGCGCAGCGGCGACGACATCTGCGGCGGCGCCCGGTTTGTTTAAAAATCTCAACAAGGGATCGTGCCCGCTTTCCATGCCAATGTAGATGCGCCTTATCCCGCGCCCGGCCAGTTCAGCGTAATCTCCCGGCGATTTTTGGGCGCCGGAAAAGCCATCCAGGAAAGAACACACCTGGAACGCCGGCAGGTTCTTCATCTCTGCTCGCATAACGTCGAGCAATTCTACAAGCTGCTTTTGCGCCACAACCAGCGCGTTGGCATCGGCCAGGAAAATGCTCTTGCGCAAAGGCAGCCCTGCGCCCAGGTAGTGCAACACGGCAGCAATGTGAGCGCGAAACTCGACGGGAGACTTGATGCGAAAGGGACGAGCGCGATATAACGTGCAAAATGTGCAAGCATTAAACGAACAGCCCTCGGTCAATTGCAACACGAGGGCCAAATACTGGTCGGGCGGCAAAATGCCGATAGGCTTGTAAATTGAATGGTAGAGGCGGGCATCTTGAGCGGCAGCCTGCGGCGTAAAATCAGCCGCGCGCGCAATCCCGGCCTTCAACTCCGCCACAAGCTCCGGCGGCGCGTCCCAGGCGCACACTCCCTCTTTCAAGGAACGCACCAGCCCGGCCGCGCGGGCCACCAGCGCATCCGTTTCTCGCTCACTCAACCATCGGCGCACACGCTGCCCGCCTGCGCTATGCCGGGCCAAGACACGGCCGTTATAGCCGCGCCGGTGTGTCACCCCATCCAGAAACGCACTCCACAACCGCCCGGCCCGGTCGTAGGTCAATACAGTCTGCTCGTCAAACGCAAGGGTGAGTGTGCCGGGCTGCAAATTGGCTACCAGGGTACGCCCGACGGGAGAGGTCGAATCGGCTCCACGAACAATCATCGCACCCGCGCCCCGGCTCACTTGCGCTGCCGGTTGGCTCTCATCGTCTGAATCGCTTTGATCAAGCGTTGCGAGTCAATATCTTTGAGCACGTAACGTGATGCGCCCGCCTCGAAAGCGGCTTGCCGTTCAGCTTCATCTATGTAAGAGGTGAGGATAATGACACTAATGCCAGCCTTGCCAGCCACGATTTTGCGGCAGGTGTCCAGGCCCGTCCCATCCGCCATTTTGACCTCGAGCAGCACCACGTCAGGGCTTTGTTCAAGCGCCATGCGAATGCCATCCTCGCTCGAGCCAGTGCTGCCGATCAATTCAATCTCAGGCGCCTTGCCCAAACGCGCTTCCAGAGCTTGCCGCACGCTTTCACGGTCGTCAATAATTAACAACTTGGTTTTGCAAGCGGCAGCCTGACCGTCTTCTTTTATTGTCGGCGGATAATGGGATAATGTCATATTACGAAAGTATAGAAAAGCCAGGGGTTAATCGCCAGTGTCATTTGTCCTAATCATTCTTGACAATTGTAATGCAGCTATGTGAAGGGGGTCACACAAGTCTGTCAAGCGCCAAAGCGCTCACCCATCATCTGGAGGGGAACGCTAACGGTGACACGGGCGCCCTGCCCCGGCGCGCTGACCACGTTAAACTTGCCGCCCAGCGCATGCATCCGCGCTTCCATATTGCTCAGGCCATGTCCTTCGTATCTGACAATCCGGGCCGGATCATAGCCACGCCCATTATCGGCTATAGACATGCACAGATAGTAACCATCACGATATAATTTGACTATAACGGCGCTGGCGTGGGCGTGTTTGGCGATATTCGCCAGGGCCTCTTGTGCAATAAGGAACAAGCCGGACGCCTGAACCGGCGTCAATCCCAAATCGCCTTCCGGCTCGACGTGCATATCTATCTGGATTAGAGTATTGGCGTGAAAGGCGCGCACCAATTCACACAAGGCCGTAGACAAATCTTTGCCCTGAAAGCGCTGAGGGCGCAGGTCGAGAATATAGTTGCGAATGTCTTTGATCACGTCGTTGAGACTGCTGATGGCCTGAGAAAGGTGATGTTTGGCCTGCTGGGTGTCTTCGTCGAGCAGCAGGTTGCCATACTCCAGCGTCAGCCCCACGGCGTAAATGGATTGAATGATGCCGTCGTGCAGATCCATTCCAATGCGCTCGCGTTCTTCCAACACGGCCAGGCGTTGCGTTTGCTGGTACAATTGAGCGTTTTCAATCGCGGTCGCGGCGTGCGCGGCCAGCATCACAATCAGGCGTTCGTCTTCCAGGGTAAATTCCTTTGCGCCGATTTTATCTGCGAGGTATAACGTGCCAAGCAGATTGCCTTTGGAGATAATCGGCACGCCCAGGAAACTGGTCATGGGAGGATGGTTTTCGCAAAAGCCAACCGAGCGCGGGTCTTGGGCAATGCTGCGCAGGCGAATGGGGTGAGGGGAGTGCATCAACGCGCCCAACAAGCCTCGACCTTCTGGCAAGTGTCCAATGCGCCGGGCATCTTCTGCCGTCATGCCAGAGTATAAAAACTGCTGTAGATTGCCTTGTCCATCTGGCACGCCGAGCGCCGCATAACGAGCGCCGGCCAGGTCGCGCGCCAGGTGCACCACGCGCTGCAAAACGCGATCCAGCGACAACTCTGCCGTGATAGCCAGGGTGGCTTCATTGAGAGCCTCTAGCTGGGCACGGAGTTTTTTTTCGCTTGTTTGAGCCTGCCTTGCCTTGGGCATAACGGTGATTATAGCACAAGATAATTAAATCCCAAACGCGCCGGTGTCAAGCGGGTCCTCCGGGAGGGGTGTGAATAAAGCGCGCGGCCAGGTCGCGCAATTGTTTAAAAGCGACCGGCTTGATGAGCACCAAATCCGCCTCTGACCGGAGCGCCTCACCCATAGCCGAATCTGCCGTGACAATGATAACGCGCGTATTAGCCAGCCGCTCGTCGGCCTGAATCTGGCGCAAAATGCCCGTGCCAGAGACGTTGGGCAAATGCAAGTCTAATATGACAAGGTCGGGTTTGGTTGTAGCAACCCGCATCAAGGCCGTAAGCCCTCCCAAAATCACTTCGGTTTCGTAACCGGCTGCCCGCAGTGATTGGGAATAGATGTCTGCTAAACTGCTTTCATCCTCGATAATGAGAGCCAATGGCTTGTCCATAGTATATACCTTTCCTACGCTAATACCTCATCGAAACTCTCGTTAAAGTATACACCAAATTCAAAATTACGTGGTCGCCCCCCTCCACCTTTGACTTTTTAGATGCACGAGGTTAGAATCTAGGCAAGCTTTGGCAAGGTGCCAGCATATTGTAAGGAGTACGCTATGCCTAAACCAACCCTCGTGCTCATTGACGGCCATTCGCTGGCCTATCGCGCGCACTATGCTCTACCTCCCAATTTAAAGACGCGCTCCGGCGAATTGACTGGCGCGGTGTACGGTTTTGCCTCCATGCTGCTCAACGTCTGGAGCGAACAACAACCCGCTTATATCATCGTTACCTTTGACGTGGGCAAAACCTTTCGTAACGAGATGTACGCCGAGTACAAAGCCACGCGCGCCAAAATGCCAGACGAGCTGGCCGCCCAACTTGAGCGCATCCAACAACTGGTGAAAACTTTTAACTTGCCGGTCGTCACCGCCGAAGGCTTTGAGGCCGACGACGTGTTAGGCACACTTGCCTCGCGCGCCGCCGCCGATGGCCTACACACTATCATCGTCACTGGCGACACGGACGCATTTCAACTGATCAATCCCAGCGTGCGCGTGTTGACCAATCAACGCAAATGGGCCGACACACGCCTGTACGACGAGGCCGCCGTGCGAGAACGCTACGGCCTGGAGCCGCGCCAATTGATTGATTACAAAGCCCTGGTCGGCGATGTCTCGGACAACGTGCCCGGCGTGAAAGGAATTGGCGCCAAGACTGCCACACAATTGCTACTGCAATACAAAACTCTGGACGCCATTTACGCGCATCTGGACGAAATCGCAGCCAAGCGCGTGCGGGCAGCATTGGAGCAAGGCCGCGCCAGCGCGTACCTGAGCCAGGACCTGGTCACCATCCGAACCAATATACCGCTGAGCGTTACGTGGGACCAGTGCCGCACGTCTGCCTATGACCACAGCCAGGTGCTTGCATTGTTTCGAGAGCTAGAGTTTCGCTCGTTGGTGGACCGGCTGCCGGCCAATGCCGCAGAACCTTACAGCGGGCGAGCAGAAATGCCCTCCCCAGGCGGCGCAGGCAAAAGCGCGCCGCAACAACTGGCTTTGTTCAACCAATTGCACGAAACGGGGAGCGGCCAGCCGGCAGACATCAAGCGAGAAGAACAACAAGAAATTACGGCCACACGTATCGTAGCGGACGAGGCGGCATTGCAGGCGTTGGCGACCAAATTGCGCCAGGCCAACACGATATCGTTTGACGTAGAGACAACCAGCACCGATGCTATGCAAGCTGACCTGGTGGGCATTTCGTTGGCGGTCACAGAAGGCGAAGGGTACTATATTCCGGTCGGGCATCAATTGGCGGGCGAAGCGCTTGCTTCCCAACAATTGCCGCTCGACACCGTTCTCGATACACTCAGGCCGATTTTAGCCGACGCCTCCATTGCCAAGATCGGCCACAATGCCAAGTACGACATGACGGTGCTGGCGCGTTACGGCGCGCCGGTGGCCGGATTGGCCTTTGACACAATGATCGCCGAGTGGCTGGTTGATCCGGGCAGCCGCCGACTGGGGCTCAAGGGATTGGCCTGGGAACGGCTGGGCGTCCAAATGACGATGCTCGAAGAACTCATCGGCAGCGGCAAAAGCCAGATCACTATGGATCGCGTGCCGGTGCAAGATGCCGCACCTTATGCCGCCGCCGACGCCGATGTGCCGCTGCGCCTGCGAGCGCAGCAAGAGCTTGAGCTGCGCGACAAGAACTTGTGGGCGCTGTACGAGCAGGTCGAGATACCGCTCGTCCCGGTGTTGATGGACATGGAAATGACGGGCGTGCTGGTGGATACGAATTTTTTACAAGACATGTCCGGCAGGCTGGAGCAGCGGCTCTCCAGGTTAGAACGCGAAATCATTGCTTTGGCGGGATGTGATTTCAACATCAATTCGCCTCAACAACTGGCCGACGTGCTGTTTGGCAAATTGCGGCTTGCGGCGCCCGGCGGGCGCAAAACGGCCACCGGGCGCATCTCGGTGGCGCAAGACGTGCTCGACTCAATGGCAGGGCTTCATCCTATCGTCGAGCACATCCTGGAACATCGCCAGCTGTCCAAACTCAAAAACACGTATGTGGATACATTGCCAGGTCTGGTCAATCCTGGCACCGGTCGAATTCACACATCGTACAACCAGGCCGGCACGACTACCGGGCGGCTATCTTCGTCCGATCCCAACTTGCAAAACATTCCCATTCGCACTGATCTGGGACGCCAGGTGCGCCAGGCTTTTATTGCCGCGCCGGGGCACGCGCTTGTTGCCGCTGACTATTCGCAAGTCGAGTTACGCATCCTGGCGCACATCTGCGGCGATGCCGGCCTGCGCGAGGCCTTTGCGCGCGGCGAAGACATTCACGCCAGCACAGCCTCGGCTATTTTCGGGACGCCGATTTCGAGCGTCACGTCGGAACAGCGGCGCATCGCCAAAAGCATCAACTTTGGGCTGGCCTACGGCCAAAGCGCCTATGGGCTATCACAGAGCGCGGGCATCTCTCAACAAGAGGCGCAAAAATTCATTGACGCCTATTTCAAGCGATTCGCCGGCGTGCGCGCCTACATCGAAGACACCAAACGCCGCGCCGCGGCGGAGGGGTACGTGGAAACCGTGATGGGGCGGCGGCGCTATTTCCCCATCCTGCAACGCAAGGACGATGACTCGCGCACGCAAACCGCCAAGCGCGCCGCCGAACGAGAGGCCATCAACATGCCCATCCAGGGCAGCTCGGCAGACATCATCAAAGTCGCCATGATACGATTGCACGAGCGGCTTACCCGGCAAGAAGCACATTTGAGGGCCAAAATGATTTTGCAGGTTCACGACGAATTGGTGCTGGAAGCGCCCGAAGATAAAACAACCCAGGTAATTGCCCTGGTACGCGAGGTCATGGAAAACGCTTATCAGATGGAGGTGCCACTCAAAGTAGACGCCAAGCCCGGGCGCAATTGGAACGAGGCCAAATAACCATAACCTACAATCATAATATCATCATCATAATCGTTTCCTCCCTTGCCGCTTTGTGGTATACTACATAATAATGGCAACTTTTAACTTTTTGTATGGAGGGTTTCGCGTGGACCATTTCTTATCCTTAGCTGATCTGACCCCCGATCAGATGGGGGGACTGCTCAAACTGGCAAAAAAGCTCAAATCCCAACTGTGCAAAAAAGGCCGCAACAAGCCGCTGCTGGAAGGCAAAACGTTAGGGATGATTTTTCAAAAACCCAGCCTGCGCACGCGCGTCTCATTTGATATGGCGATGATTCAGCTCGGCGGGCAGGCGTTGTACCTCAGCCCCAACGAAATTTCACTGGGCAAGCGAGAAAGCGTGGCCGACGTAGCGCGCGTGCTCAGCCGCTACGTGGACGTCATCATGGCGCGCGTGTTCGCTCACGCCGATGTCGTCGAGTTGGCAAAATACAGCCACGTGCCCGTCATCAATGGTCTGTCTGATTACTCACATCCCTGCCAGGGATTGGCCGACATTTTTACAATTTACGAACGCTTTGGCGCGCTGGAAGGGCTCAAGGTCGCTTTTATCGGCGACGGCAACAACGTCGCCACGTCGCTGGCGTACGCCTGCGCGTTGACGGGCGCGCACTGCGTCGTCGCCTCGCCCAGAGGCTACGAGTTGAACAAAGACGTCATCGCCAAGGCGAGCGAAATCGGCCAGGCCACCGGCAGCACCATCACTCAACTGCGTAAGCCAACCGAGGCCGTGGACGGCGCCGACGTGATTTACACGGACGTCTGGACCAGTATGGGGCAGGAAGAAGAAACCGAAAAGCGGCTGGCCGTCTTTTCGCCGACGTTCCAGGTCAATAGCAAACTGTTGAAGCACGCCAAGCCCGGCTACATCACCATGCACTGCCTGCCGGCGCACCGCGGCCAGGAAATCACCGACGACGTGTGCGACGACGCCGAACATTCGGCTCTATGGGACCAGGCCGAAAATCGCATGCACGCACAAAAGGCCATCCTGGTTAATCTACTGGCGGGGGAAAAATAAACGTAGCAGGTGGAAGGCCAAAGGGGCGGCCTTGCCAGCCTTTATCATCCACCTTCCACTACCCACCTTCCATCTTTCAGGAGGTGCAGCGTGCCGGGCAACCATCAACTTTTTATCCAATCAGTCAAGCGCGGAGACGAACACGTCTGGAACAAGATGTGGGACAAGGCAATCGTCGAATACGAAACCGCGCTGGACGAATTTCCTAACGATCCTATGACGTTGGCGCGAGCCGGGTTGGTGTACACCCAACTCAAGCGCATGGACGAAGCGCTCAAGGCCTACCAACGCGCCAATCAATCACAGCCTAACGATCCGGTTATCCTGACCCGTCTGGCCGAAGTCCAAGAACGCCTGGGAATGATAGAAGACGCCACGCGCACCTGCATGCGGCTGGGCAACTTGTTCGCCGGCCAACAAGCTCTCGACAAAGCCGTCCAATACTGGGAACATGCGACGCAGCTCGACCCTTCCAATACGGAAGCGCATCAACACCTGGCGGAGAGTTACGAGGCGCGGGGACAAACAGACGCGGCAGTGCGCGAGTACACCCTTCTCATCCGCTTATATCGGAAGGCGGGGCAGGTGGATATGGCTGTGGCCGCCACGCAAGCCGCGTTGACACTTGCGCCGCGCAACACGGGCGTGCTGAGAGCGGCCGAAGAAAGCCCGCGCAACACGGGTCCGCTGAGGAGCCCAGAGCCAGCGCGCCCATCTGCTCCTTCACCTGAACCTGCCCTGCGTCCCTCAGAAGTGAGCAGTTGGGACATCGGCGGGCTTGATCAAACAGCCGAGTCTGAAGGACGGGGTAGCCCGCTTGAAATTGCGCGCGACAAGGCGCTATCGGACCTGGCCGAGACAATTTTCGAAGATGCAGAATCGCTGCAACCGCGCATAAATGCCCACGGCACAGCCGCGCGATTGAGCAAGGCTGAGATTGACGCTCTGATTGGGCAAGCGCTCGACCATCAGACACGCGGGCAACTCGACCAGGCAATTACGGCCTATCGCCGCATCTTGGAAGCCGTCAACATGCCGGCGGCCCACTTTAACCTGGGGCTGCTATACGAACAAGAGCTGCGTTTTGAAGAGGCCATCGAGCAATTCAACGAAGCCGTAGACCATCCCGAATACGCACTGGGCAGCCGTTTTGCTCTGGGCGAGTGCTACCGCGCGCTAGGGCGGATAGACGAGGCGCTCGACCACTTTATCGAGGTGCTCAAGATCGTAGATTTGCAGACGGTGCGGCGCGAACAGGCCGACGACTTGATCGCGTTGTACGAAAATCTGGCCGATAGCTACAGCGTGAAGGGTGACCACGAACAGGCGCTCAATTTTACCAACTCGCTGGTCGAGTTTTTATCCAATCGCGGTTGGGAAGACAAGGTGGTGGAAGCGCGCAAACGCCTGGACAGCCTTTCGGAAGAAGGCAGTCCCATCAGCCTCGCCGAATTGTTCACAGTGCCCAACGCCGACATCATCTTGCAAGCACTCTCGATGTCGCAAGAGTTCGCCAAGCGCGGCAAATATTATCTTGCCGCCGACGAGGTGCAGCGCGCCATTGAGCACACACCGGATTATTTGCCATTACATCTGCGCCTGGCCGAGTTGTTGTGGGACAATGGACATTCGGAAGAGTCCGTCGCCAAACTGCGCACCATTGCAGATACTTATCAGGTGCGCGGCGACGTGCGCCACTCGATGAACATCTACCAGCGCATCTTGCAAATGACGCCGATGGAAATCCCCACGCGCACGACGCTGATCAAGTTGTTCATAAGCCACGGCGAAATAGACCAGGCGCTCGACCAATACATGCAGCTGGCAGACACGTACTACCAACTGGCGCAAATTGACAAGGCGCGCGAAACGTATCAGGAAGCTCTGTCCTTCGCACCGCGCGGCTCGACCGGCAAGCAGTGGGCGCTAAAGATATACTGCCACCTGGGTGACATTGACATGCAGCGCATTGACTGGCGACGCGCCATTCAAGATTACGAGCAAGCCAAGTCTATCGCGCCGGAGGACGAAAAAGCGCGCATATCGCTCATCGAGCTATATTACAAAGTCGGGCACAACACGCGCGCCATTCGCGAGCTGGACGAGCTGATGACGATTTACAAAGCCGCTGGCAAGACGCGCAAGATGCTCACCGTGCTCGAAGAACAGGTACACTTGCGCCCCAGCGAAATCGCCCTGCGTTCCCGAATGGCGCGCCTATACGTAGAAACTGGCCTGAAAGAACAGGCCATCCAGCAGCTAGACGCGCTGGGCGAGTTGCAGTTGCAAGCCGGCGCCAAGAAGGAAGCGGCGGCAACCATTCGTGCCATCATCGCACTGGGGCCGACCAACCTGGACGACTATACCCAATTGCTGGCTCAATTGGGCTAAGTTTCCTGCATGCTTGCCGCCTGTACGAGGGCAGAACAAGCTCATTCGATTTTTACTTGGCGCGCTCACCCAAACAGCGGCCCGCCGTCCATCAATGCCATCAGCCAGAGCAGGCGCGTTCCTGTGCGCCGGTGGCCTGTGCAACCCCTGGCGCCCCCTGGTGACTTGCCCTTACACAATATTGTTCTTAAATATAGAGTCGCCTGTTCAAGGTATGTGACTTGTGCTGAATGATGTGAACCATGTTGTCTGACTGGATATACTTTTTCCAACGCCTCACACCAATGAGCCTGCTTGACATCAGTCTGGTGGCGTTGGTGTTTTTTGTATTACTGTATCTGGTGCGCGGCACTCAGGCTGTGCAATTGCTGCGCGGCGTAGTAATCCTGGCGCTCTTTATCGCATTAACGGGATACGCCTTGCACCTGCCCGCTTTCAGTTGGCTGGTGCAGCGCGCCGTGCCAGCATTGCTAATTTCTATCCCCATTGTCTTTCAGCCGGAACTGCGCCGCGCGCTCGAACGATTGGGGCGCACCGGCACGTGGCTGGGATTTACGCCGCACGAGCGGATTGCCATTCAAACCGTCATTGCAGAAACCGTGCAGGCCTGCCAACGCATGGCCGAGCGGCGGCACGGAGCGCTAATTATTCTCGAACGAGAGACTGGCTTGCAAGATTACATCGAAACCGGCGTGCGCCTGAACGCCGTCATTTCTGCAGAATTGCTGCAAACAATCTTTTTCCCCAAGACCATGCTGCACGACGGCGCCGTCATCGTGCGCAGCGACCAAATCATCGCCGCCGCCTGTATCTTGCCCCTGACGAACCAATTTCTCGACGATCAGCGGCTCGGGTTGCGCCATCGCGCCGCAATCGGCATCACCGAAGCAACCGACGCTATCGCCGTGGTTGTTTCGGAAGAGCGCGGCAGCATTTCAATCGCGCATAATGGCCGCATTATCCGCCGCCTGGACGGGGCGCGCCTGGAAGCCGTATTGAGTGCGTTTTACCAACCTCAACTTGAGCGCACCTGGCTTTCGGGATTGCGCCGGCGACTGGGGCGGCGACCCTCTCAAATCTTTACAGACGAGGTGACCAAGTGATGCGCCAAATCACCGGCGCTTTAGGACGCGCCGCACTGTCCCTGATTTTGGCGGTGTTAGTGTGGGTGATTGCTATTCAAGAAAGCGACCCTGCGCGGGTTGAGACTTTTCCCACCAGCATCCCCATCACTTTGCTCCACCAGCCATCCAATACCATCGTATACGACATGAGCAGCGATAAAGCTCACGTGACCTTGCGCGCGCCGAGCAGCGTGTGGAATCGCCTCACGCAAGACCAAATCAGCGTCACGCTAGACCTGGCAGGATTACCCTACGGTGCATTGAACCTTCCCCTCAATGCCAATGTGACCGATGGCATCATCCAGGTCGTGGGCATCGAGCCAGCTTTTGCCCGCTTGTACCTGGAACCTAACCAGTCGCGCCAGGTACCCATCAGCCTGACCATTACGGGGGAACCAGCCCTCGGCTATACAATTCGCTCCTGGACAACAACGCCGCCCGAAACAAGTGTGACAGGGCCAGCATCGCGTGTCGAAAAGGTGAGCGAGGTGCGCGCCTCACTCAACGTACTAGACAGGCGCCAGAGCGTGGAACAGAGCATAAAGCTCACCGCGCGCGATGCCCAAAGCTTGCCTGTCGAAGGCGTCACATTGTCGCCCGAGGTCGCGCAGGCCAAAGTAACCATCGAACAACTCGGCGGCTTTCGCGATCTGGCCGTGCGGGTGGTCATTACAGGGGAGGTAGCATCGGGATACCGCATCAGCAATATCAAGGTATCGCCGCCCATTGTAGCCGTCTTTGGCAGCTCTCAAGCCATTGAAGGTGTGCCCGGCTATGTAGAAACCGTGCCGGTAAATGTCGAGGACGCCCAAGGCCGGGTGACTGAACGCGCGCCATTGAACTTGCCCGGCGGCATCTCGCTTTTGGGCGATCCTTCAGTACAGGTAGAGATCGCTGTCGAAGCTATCCAGAGCGGGCTGACACTGCGCTTGCTTCCCATAGTGCAGGGCTTGCCCGCCTGGTTAGAGGCGCGCGTCTCGCCGGATTACGTTGATCTGGTGCTGACCGGCCCGCTGCCCCGTTTGCAAAAGCTGCGCGCCGACGAAGATGTGCGTGTGATTGTGGATGTAGCTAACCTGGACCTGGGTACACACCAACTTGCGCCACAGATTATTGTGCCGGAAGGCATTGTGGCCGAGAGCGTCTTGCCGCCCACTATTCAAGTAACGATTGGCACACTCGGTTCGTTCTCACCGCTGCCCACCCCCACCATCACACCAACGTCGAGACCCACACTCACTCCCTGAACACAATCATCCAACAGGAGGCTCATGACACAAGCACTTGTTGCCCTGGTAGGACGCCCCAATGTGGGCAAGTCCACATTATTCAACCGGCTGGTCGGCGAACGATTGGCCGTGACCAGTGAAACGCCCGGCACGACCCGTGACCGGCTAGAGGCACCCAGCGAGTGGGGCGGTCACACGTTCACAGTGATAGACACCGGCGGTATTGAAGTGCTGCCCGAACGTGTCGAGCGCGGCGATGTTCCCCTTTCGGTCCATACGCCGCTTTCAGTGGCCTCAGCCCAATTCATCCCCCAAATCCGCCAGCAAGCTGAAATGGCTATAGACGCTGCAGACGTAATCATATTCCTGGTAGACGCCGTCGAAGGACCTACAATAGCCGACGAAGAAGTCGCAGACATTCTACGCCGCAGCCGCAAGCCCATTATCATCGCGGCCAACAAGGCCGATAACGCCGAGCGCCGTATGGCGGCGCTCGAGTTTTACCAGTTGGGCGTGGGCCACGTATTTCCAATCAGCGCCTTGCATGGCCAGGGCACAGGCGACCTGCTGGATGCCGTCGTCGCCGCACTGCCCCAAACGCCAGAAGAAGAACCAGATGCATCCATCAAAATTTCAATTGTGGGACGCCCCAACGTGGGTAAATCCAGCTTGCTCAATGCGCTGTTGGGGCAAGAACGCGCTATTGTCTCGCCCATCCCCGGCACAACACGCGATGCTATAGATACGCGCATCCTGTGGGGATACCTTCCCATCACTCTTATAGACACGGCTGGCATCCGGCGGCGCGGCAAAATTCAGATCGGGCTGGAAAAATATAGTGTGCTGCGCGCTCTCAAAGCCATCCAGCGATGCGACGTAGCACTATTGGTCATTGATGCCTTGCAGGGTGTGACGGCGCAAGATGCGCACGTAGCCGGTTTTATTCTGGACGAGCTAAAGAGTGTTGTCGTGATTGTCAACAAGTGGGACGCATTACCCAAAAGCGGGGAGACAATGAAAGAGTATACCGATCACGTGCGGCAGGAGCTGCGTTTCTTGGATTACGTACCGGTTCTCTTTGTGTCTGCACTCAAAGGCACGCGTGTGGAGCAGGTTCTGCCAACCGCGCTGAGGGTTCAGGAAGAGCGCCTTGTTCGTATCCCAACTGGCGAACTAAACCGCATTATCCGCGAGTCGCTCGAAAAGCAATCTCCACCCACCAAGGCTGGAAAACGGCTGCGAATTTATTACGGGACACAACCCAGAACAGACCCGCCCACATTTGTATTCCACGTTAACGATACTGGTTTGGTACACTTTTCGTATGAACGATACCTGGAAAACCAGATTCGCAAGCAGTATCCATTCACAGGTACTCCATTGCGATTGTCATTTCGCAAGAGTCGCGGCGAATAAAGTTTTCGTGTTTGTATACATGGGTCATAGTTTTAAACATTATTAGTATTCGTAGTAGTGGCTGTGGAAAATGTGAATAAATCACACTATCCCCCATATATGGGGAATGGTGATGTTTTGCCCCTCTTGTATGTAGGGTTGTTGCCTTCTTTTCGCGCACTTGACTGATGTGGAAATGATGTGGAATTGCAGAATTTTTTTATTTATGACCTGATTTTCAGGTCAACTTGGCTTGCCACAACTGGCGCAAATGCCAAGTTCTAACCCCCATAGGTAGGGCATTCACAACCCCCAGTCGTTATAGTTATCCCCAAAAGTTCCTAGTTATCCACAGATAAACGAGGTTTATCCACATACAAAGGTCGGGTTCACACTTTTTGTTGCGTATAAACAAGTCGCTGTATTTTTGGGTAAACTTGTCAAAAAAGCCAGGTCTCCTGACCTGGCTTTCAGAGCTGTGCGCTGAAGCATTTAGCCTTGCTGTATACTGCGCTGATAGATGCGCTCCCGTATAGATAAAATATCCCGGCGCAGTGCGTCATCTTGTTCGATTTCTTCAGTGATTTTGTCTACGCCATACATAATGGTAGTATGATCGCGTCCTCCCAGGGCCTCTCCAATTTCTGGTAAAGAAGCACCTGTTTCTTCGCGCGCCAGGTACATTGCAACTTGACGCGGCCTGACCATTTCCTTGCTCCGCCCCTTGCCGCGAATTATGCTAATGTCAATATTGTAATAATCAGACACAACGTGCAAGATGCCATCTATCGAGATCGAAGTAGGCCGCGCCAGCAATTCGGACAAGGCTGTATTTGCCATGCTGACTGTAAGGGGCGCGTGCATCAGGCGCGCATAGGCCGTCACACGGTTGAGCGCGCCTTCCAACTCGCGGATGTTGCTATGCACTTGCTGCGCGATTAGAGCAATGACGTCGTCTGGAACAGACACAAGTTGATTCTCAGCTTTGGCGTGCAAGATGGCAATGCGCGTTTCCAGATCTGGCGGTTGAATGTCGGCTGTCAATCCCCATTCGCAACGACTGCGTAGCCGTTCTTCCAATGTGACCAGCGCTTTGGGGGCGCGGTCGCTCGAAATCACGATTTGCTTGCCATTGTTGTGCAGTGTATTAAAAGTATGAAAAAATTCTTCCTGGGTGGCTTCCTTGCCGGCGATGAATTGAATGTCGTCAATCAAGAGCACGTCAATTGTGCGGTATTTGTCGCGGAAAGCCGGCGCTGTTTGCGTGCGAATGGCATTAATGAGTTCGTTCGTAAATTGTTCCGAAGACACGTACAATATCTGATATCCCTGCCGGCGGCACTCGTTGCCCACCGCGTGGAGCAAGTGTGTTTTGCCCAGGCCAACCCCGCCATAAAGGAACAGCGGGTTATACGCCGCGCCGGGGTTTTCGGCCACGGCCAGGGCAGCGGCGTGAGCCAAGCGGTTGCTGGGGCCAACGACAAACGTTTCAAATGTGTAGCGTTGATTGGCGTTATCTCCGCCCGGTTTAGCAGTCTCCGGTGGATTACCCATCATGTCTGATTCCGTCTCTGCTTCAGCTTTGGGGGGCAGATTTAAAAGTGGAGTGCAGGGATCCTCTGCTTCGGGCTTGTTCCAGACCACAAAGCGCACTTGAACACTGTGCCCTACAATATCGGACAACGTGCGGCTGATGAGCGCGTGCAGGCGATTTTCCAGCCAATCTTTTGCATAGCCATTGTGCACGCCAATAAAGAACATCCCATCTTCGTAAGACAAAACACTTGTCTGGCGCACCCACGTATCAAACGTAGCGCGCGTCATTTGCATTTGCAGTTGGCCCAGCGCAGTTTGCCACATCTGGTCGGCTTTCATGCTTGCCCTCCATTAAAGTCTACGTGATGCTTGTAGAAGCGATGTACAGCGACGTACCAACAGATATCAGAAAAGACTCGCCGCTACACTTTGGTGTCGGGCAACACCAAAGTAAGCGCCACTAGACCTGTCCAAGCTGGGAGGCTCGCATTGACCGGTTCCCTGGCGCGCAAATTGCCAGGGCCAGAACAACCGTCAGAATACTATCATCATGGTAAATGCGATTTGCAATTCTCCGCGCCTAACTCGCTAGTGTATGACCACAATGCCAGTACTTGAAAACCGAAGGATTCCGTAACAGATCGGGGGGAAAATAACCAAACTTGGCCTATGATTTCTGCTTATTATAATTAGCAAACCTGATCTTTGTTGGAACAAGTCTCTATTTCACCTGGCTCTACAAGCGCCTTATTTTACCAAAAGGTGTGGATAATGGCAATAGAGGAAAGGGGGTGTGACCTTAAAACTCTTGATGTTTTAAGACAAGTGTCTGACAAGCGATTGCCTGATTGAATCACTTGTGGGATAATAAAAAGCCAGAGTGCATCACCGCACCGAGTGTGCCCCGGCGTGATAGGTGGCTTGGCGCCTGGGTGTTGCGCGATTTATTGGGTTTAGGGAACGAGTTATGAATTCACAAAGTCGGTGGGCGCAGCCGCGCCCTGTTCGGACGCGCCGGCGTTCAAAAATGTCTTGGGCATTTGTGCCGGCATTAGGTGTCCTTGCGATTATTTTAATGTGCGCTCTGAGTTGGACATCGTTATTGTCTGCCATTGGAGTGCGTTCGACGACAGGCGGGTTGGGTGTGGGGGTTGAGTTTAATGAATATCCACATTGGGAGGGCAAAGAAAGAATCAATATCCTGGTGTTGGGAATTGATCAACGCGGTCAAGAGCAAGGCCCCTGGCGCACTGACACGCTCATTGTATTGAGCGTGGACCCGGTGAGCAAGAGCGCCGGCATACTTTCAATCCCGCGCGATTTGTGGATAGAGATCCCAGGCTACGGTCAAAATCGCATCAACACTGCCTATATTGTCGGCGAAACCAATGACTATCCCGGCGGCGGCGCTGCACTGGCTAAGAAAGCTGTGGAATATAACCTGGGCCAACCTATACACTATTACGTGCGAGTCAATTTTACCGCTGCTGAACAATTGGTGGATTTGATTGGGGGGGTGGATGTTTACGTCGAGCACGACATCAACGATCCACTTTACCCCGACGAGGCCTATGGGTACGACCCGTTGTATATTCCGGCAGGTTGGCAGCATCTGGATGGCAAGTTGGCGCTCAAGTATGCGCGCAGCCGCCACGGCAGTTCCGATTTCGACCGGGCGCGCCGCCAGCAGCAACTCCTCTTGGCCATACGTGAGCGGGTGGCGCGGCTAGAGATGCTGGCGCAGCTCTTGCCGCGCGGCGGTGAAATCGCCAATACCTTGGGCAGCGCTGCGCAGAGCGACTTGACGCTCGATCAGGTGCTGCGTTTGGCCCAATTGGGCGCCGAGATGGACCCGGATCGTATTCGCTCGGTCGTCATAGACTCGACCATGACGCAAAACTGGACCACCACCAGCGGAGCACAGGTGCTCATCCCAGACCGCGAGCGCATCGCAGCTGTGCAAGATATCATCTTTTCTCCACCCGCCCCGGATGAGTCAGCGGCGCAGATTTTTGTGCAAAACGGCACCCCGCAGCCCGGTCTGGGCGCACAGTGCGCCGACTATTTGCGTTCGCAAGGTTTCTTGGTGGCGAACGTGACCAACGCCTCCCGGCAAGACCATGCTTCTACCCTGATCCTGGTGTATACCGGCAAACAGTCTGCCGCGCGCACGTTGGCGACAGCGTTGGGTGTATCGGGATCGGCAGTGACGGTGGGCAGCGACCCCGAAGGCCCCTACGATATCAAGGTGATTTTAGGCGCGGATTATGACCTGCCTGTGCAATAGCACTTGGCACAGGTGTGTTATAATAGTCCAAGTTTGAGATAGTAGAGAATTCAAATGACTCCCCAAAGCAATGTACAGCCTAAACCCAGGGCGAATTGGATCGCCGTGCCCTGGATTGTTTTATTGCTCGTCGCCGGCATTGGCGGCAGTTACCTGGCGTATACCCGCACGCGCGCAGCGGTGGCAGAATATGAGCCTCCTCGCATGTTCCAGGCAAGCGCGCCTCTTCCCCAGTCCAGTTCGTCCTCGGCGGAGCCTGTCATCCAAATCGCCGACTGGCAAGGCAAAGAACGCATCAATATTCTGGTGATGGGGATTGATCAGCGTGAAGACGAACAAGGCCCGTGGCGCACCGACACTATGATTGTGGTATCGGTTGACCCTGTGGCGCAGACGGCCATGATGCTTTCATTGCCGCGCGATTTGTGGGTGACGATTCCAGGCTACAACGAAGATCGAATCAATAATGCCCATTTTTACGGCGACGCCTTCGACTATCCGGGCGGCGGAGCGGCGTTGGCTAAAAAGACAGTTCAATATTTTCTAGGTGTTCCCATTCATCATTACGTGCGCGTCAATTTTACGGCCTTTGAACAACTGGTGGACTTGATCGGCGGGGTGGATATTGACGTGCCCCAAGCGATTGACGATCCAGAATACCCTTCGCGCACCGGCTATGGCTACGAGCCTCTCTACATTCCGGCCGGCCGGCAGCACATGAACGGCGAACTGGCGCTTAAATATGCGCGCTTTCGCCACGACGATCAAGGCGACTTTGGCCGCGCGCACCGCCAGCAGCAAGTGATCTTGGCTATACGTGATAAGGTGCTGAGCGCCAACAAGGCGCCCGAATTGTTAGTCAGGGCGCCCCAGTTGTTATCTACGCTGGGCGATGCGGTGCAGACCGACTTTACGCTAGAGCAAGGACTAGAACTCGCCAAGCTGGCGACTCTATTGAAAAAAGACGGCGTGAGAGGTGAGGTGATTGACGAGAGCATGGTTCTATTTTCCACCACACCAGATGGACAGCAGGTGCTTATTCCACTGCGCGACGAGATTCGCAAGTTGCGCGACCGGTTATACTTATCTGATGCGGCAACGGACGGCGCGTCGCTGCCCGAGCGGCAGACGCAGCGCGTCGTTGTGCTGAATGGCACGCTGCTGGGCGGGCTGGCCTCTCAGACGGCAGACGCTTTGGTGAAGGATGGATTTCGAGTGGTGGGGTACAGCAACGCCGATCGGTTTGACTATGGACAAACGATTATCGTAGATTACACGGGCGGGCCGGTGGCGCTTCAGTTAGCTGCGTCGCTCGGGGTGCCCGATTCTTCTGTGCAGGTGAGCGATACGGCGCAGAGCGAGTACGACATTCAAGTCATTCTGGGCGCCGATTATGCCGTTCGGTTCGGGCCGCTGCCGGTGTTAGAGACCCCAACGCCCCAAGCTGTGATAACTGCGACGCACGTGGCATCTCCGGCGCCGACGGCTACCCCGTGATTAATTTCGGACAGGAGAAAGAAAAAAACATGACTAAAACGTTTTGCCATCCTGCGGCGCGTTATTTCGAGGATTTTGAAGTGGGCGATCGCGTGGTCACGCAAGGACGCACAATCACCGAGGCCGATATTGTCGCGTTTGCGGGAGTATCAGGTGATTTCAATCCGCTGCACCTGGACGCTGAATCCACCCGTGACGGCATGTTTGGCGGGCGCATTGCGCACGGCCTGCTGGTGCTTTCCGCGGCTTCTGGACTGGCCTGGCAACTGGGCATTACGACGGGCACGGTGGAGGCGTTTCTGTCGCTGGAGTGGAAATTCCGCGCGCCGGTCAAAATCGGCGATACGATTTGCGTCGAAGCCGAGGTGACTCAGCGCAAGGCCATGCCCTCTGCTGGGGGGGGAGTGGTCACGCTTAACGTCGTGGTCAAGAATCAGCGCGGCGAAACGGCGCAAAAAGGCCAGTGGACGGTGATGGTCAAGAATCGTCCCGCAGATTAGATGGGGCGCGCGCGGCGAGACGGCGCGCAGGGTGTGGACTGGCTTATGGCAAACTGTCCGCAGTGTGGCGCGGTGCACATGCCAGGTATTCGGACATGCCGGGTATGCGGCGCTGACCTGACACAGGCCAAACCGGCCGTGGTAGACATTCCGCCGGCAGAATCAACACCGGCAGAATCAGCGCCGCCGGACAAATCCCCTTTGGAAACCGTGCTGGCTGCCGAGACGGATGAATCGGACCTGACGTTGATTGTGATTGGGTCGGGGGAACGGATTGACTTGCGAGGCCAATCTGAGTACACGTTGGGCCGGGCCGACCCTGAAAGCAAGATATACGTTGACGTGGACATGTCTGATCACGGCGGGTGGGACGCCGGCGTATCGCGGCGGCACGCGCGGATTTTCAGGCAAGAGGGCCAATTTTACCTGGAAGACTTGCGCAGCGCCAATGGCACCTATCTGAACGAAACCCGGTTGAGGCCTGGCCAGTTTGAGTTGTTGCACGCGGGCGATATGGTCAAGCTTGGCATATTGCGCCTGTGTGTCGTGCTGAAAAATTGAACGAGGGCAATCGAGCGGAGAGGCAAAGCAAGCTATGAAAAAAATCGAGTCCGTCAAACAACGCATGCGCCAGGCCAACCCTCAAAAGTGGTTGGAAAGTCTGTTGCCTGGTTTAGAGCAGAGCCGCGCCGAGTTGGCCCAACGGGACCCTCAAGAATTGGCGCAGCGCGGCGCTTGCGAGTACGATGCATCTGCCAGCGCGTTCACCGTTCCTTTGTGGGGGCAGGCGTACACGCTGACGTTTCCCGAGTTGATCGCGCGCGACGTTCAGGGGTGCCAGGCCAGCCCCGAACGGCAGGCGCTTTTGTTAATGTATCTCAAGATGGCTGATGGCACGCCAGTTGAGGGCAAGTGGCTGGCCTATCGCGAAACGCCCGGCGGCCTGTTTTACGCGCAAGCCTTTAACGGTTATGCTGAAAGGCGATTGGCCAAGGCGTTTGACGGCGATTTAGCCCAATTGGAAAAGGCCGCGCGCGCGTTGGGCGGCGAGCGGTTGAGTTTGGGTCACGCGGCGTTCGAGTTTGCGCCGCTGCCGCGCGTGAGGCTGGCGGCCGTGTATTGGCTGGGCGACGAAGATTTTGCGCACAACGCCAGCATCTTGTTCGACGCTGCCGCCTGCCATTATCTCAGCGTGGATGCGTTAGCAGTGGTGGGCAGCCAGCTCAGCAGCCGCCTGATCCGCGCCAAGGAAAACAGGGCTTTGCATGGGAGTGAAAATCTAACGGGGGTGGCCATCAATAAAGACGAATAGCCTACTTGTTATCGCGCACCTGACTGCCTGCCATGGGCAGTGTGAAATAAAAGGTGCTGCCCTCGCCTACCTGGCTCTCTACCCAGATTTTGCCGCCGTGCGCCTCTACAGCCATCTTGCAAAAGGTCAGACCCAGGCCGGTGCCGCGCCGTTCTTGGCCTGGCTCTTTGACTTGCCCAAACTTTTCAAAAATGTGCTGCTGATGTTGGAGGGCAATGCCAGGCCCCGTATCGGCTACGCTTACCAGGGCCGCGTTTCCACGCAGGCAGGCCATGATCGAGATCCTGCCGTTGGGAGGCGTGAATTTCAGCGCGTTAGAAAGCAGATTGTTCACCACGCGGCTGATGAGCTGCCTGTCGCACGGCACGCTCTTGACATTGTCGAACAAGACGGTATGGATATCTATTTTCCCTTCTTCGCTCAGGGTGCGCACCATGTCCAAATTTTTGTTAATCAACTCGGTTAAATCTACCGGCTGGACGTTGAGGATGAGCTTGCCGGCCTCCATTTTGCTGAGGTCCAACAGTTCTCCGATCATATCCAGCAGCGTCTGCCCGCTGTGGCGGGCGTTTTCCAACAAACTTTTCTGATCGGCGTTCATGTGGGTTCCCATCGTCAGCCGCAAAATATCCATTCCACCCAGTAAGGCGGTGAGCGGATTGCGCAAGTCGTGAACGATCATGCCGGTCAGGCTCTCGCGCAGCCGTTCAGATTCGCGCAAGCTGGCATTGCTTTTTTTCAGGCGTTCCGCCAGGATACCGGTGAGTTGGGCGGTGAGCAGAATCGAAATCGAAACCGTCAGCCAGTTGATGACGAGCAGGTGTTCGCGGGTAAAGAGAGTGAAAGATAGCCGCCAGAGGGGAATGATTCTCAATATCTCGTAATATTCGAGGATGAGAACGGCGGCATAACACGCGGCGTTAAGCACGGCGATGATCATTGCGCCGCGTTGCCCCAGCAAAAATGCGGCCGCCGTCACCACCAGCATATACAAGGCAAAGATGGGGGTCAGGGGCGCACCGGTGAAATACACCACCAGTGACACAATGATTGTATAGGCTACCAGCACTGCCCACGTGATGGGGCGCACCGGCCAGTTTCGGTCCAGCGCAACCATGCTGCCGATGGTGATCACGCCGAAAGTTACTGCCACCAGCGTAAGCTCGGTGGTGGGAATAGGCAGCCACATCACGATGGGTCCGGACACCAGAATCATGCCCCCGAAACCAAAC
The DNA here is from genome assembly GCA_964651475.1 of uncultured Anaerolineae bacterium. Lineage (GTDB taxonomy): Bacteria > Chloroflexota > Anaerolineae > Fen-1058 > Fen-1058 > JBGSMF01. The sequence continues at coordinate 31,947 of CAZYXV010000013.1, forward strand.
AAGGCAAAGACGCCGATGGTGAGAGTGTTGCGCAAATCTCGCCGTTCGTCTATTTCACCATTAGAAAGCCAGCGGGTCCCTTTTTCAAACATCTTTTATGCCAGACTGTCAACTGGTTTGACTTGACTCCACATGTCTAGTTTACTAAAAATGAACAGGCGTGTCAAATGACAGGGACCGGGGTTAAAAACACTCGCGCGCAATACAGTAGTGTTTGTTGGCATGGTGTGATAGAATTAACGTACAGCAAGATCAAGGCTGTGCAATCCCCCGCTGCTTGGGATTAGGCCAATCACCGGGAGCTTTTCAGGGAGGCGCCATGAATCACAAACGGCTTGTAACTATCGCACTGCTTTTTATCTGTACACTTTTTGGCGCTGTAGCGCCATGCACGGCGGAGCCGCTAGCTCAAAAAGAGCCGCCGCCCCAATGGAGCGACCATTGCGTCGCCGTCGCCATCGAAACGCGCGAAAACCTGGGCGAGGTGTTGGATGACGCAGGAGTGAGTTACCAGCGCGTGACGTTTGATACGCTGAAGGATGAAGCGATACTTTCGCGTTTTTGCGTGTTGTTTATTGGAAGCGGGGTTCCAGAAGATGTATCGCCTACCTTGATTGCCCCGCTGTTTCAGTGGGTGCGGCGGGGCGGCGCGGTGTATCTTTCGGGCGAGGCGCGAACGTTGCTGAGCGGCCTGGTCGGCGCGCAACTCGTTTTTGATAGCGGCGGAGCGCCGCGGGGAGATGTAGAAGCGCAGGTGGTGGATGCCGGACTGGCCATGCTGGTTGGCCCGCTCGTCACATTGCATTACGAAGAAAGCGGCTGGCCCATCATTTCGCGCGCTGAGGGGCAAGCACTTGTGCGCGCTCGCGTGCGCGCCGATAGCGGCACTCGCGATGCGATTCTGGCGCTTCAATTTGACCAGGCCGATGGCGCGGTGATGTATTCAACCTTTGTCAATCACGGCCAACTATCCGATGCAGAGCAAGCGTTGGCGCGCGCGCTGGTGCTGCGATTGATTAATGCTCGCCGCGCGGGCCAGTTGTTGCGCCAATATCCGGCGTTGCCTGGCGCGGCGCTGCAACTATCCACGCTGTCTGGGGCAAACTCGACCAAGACCTTCAAGTACGCGGCGCGCGCCGGACAAGATTTTGACGTTGTGATGGATGATCCAGGCGGCCAGTTGGCTCTGAGTGTTGCGTCGCCGCTTACCGCCACTGCCCCGCTTACATCCACCGGCGCCCACGCTCCGCTCAATGTCGTGGAGGTTCGCGCCCCGGCAGCGGGCGAGTGGCGCCTCCAGGTGAGCTCGTCTCAGTTGTCCCCGCCGCGTCAACCCTATTTGCTGCTCGTCATCCCGCGCGTCGGCACAAATCTGTTCAACTCAATCCCTACGCCGCTGCGTATTTCCACCGATCCGTTGGTAGTGGGCACGAACCTGGCGTTAGCTGTATTGATTACGTGCTTGCTAGGGCTGGGTGCAACGCTACTGGGCGACCGCCCTTTGACCACAGAATCGCCTGTTCCATCATCGCGAACGGCGCGAGCGGCGCGGGCGCTGGGCGCAGCGGGACAGCGGGCGACACAATTTTATAACACCGTTCGCTCACCGACGACCTGGAACGTGGCCGGGCCGCTGCGCCGCGTGGCCGTGGCACTGGGGGTGGCGGCGTTTTTTGCACTGAGCGCGCTGGTTGCCGCGATGCTCGCACGCCCGGTCTCGCTCACCACCTTGAATGGCGTTGGATTGTTTGCCGGGATGTTTGTGGCGATTGGATTGATCAATCTGGTCTTTGCCGCGGGGCAGAAGGTGGCTGCCAGCGTGTTAGGCGAAGAATCCGCGCTCAGGCTTCGACCGTTGGGATTAGTAGGCGCGTTTGGGTTGGTGATGCTGTGTTACGTGGGAGGCCTGATGCCGGGATTTGTATACGCGCTTACGTTGGGGCTGACGCTGCGCGGGCTGCTCTCGCCAGAAGAGCGCCGCCGCCCGGCTGTGATGGGGGTGGCCGGCGTATTGGCTGTTTTGTTGATTGGGTTGATTTTCTGGGCGCTCTCAGTTCCAACGGATTTGGTTTTGCGCAATACCGCCTACGGCACGGAAGGCGGGCTGGTGTTCGTCAACGCGCTGCAAGTATTGTGTTTATTGATCTTTTTCATCGCACTCCAAATCGTATTTTTTGAATGGCTGCCGATAGGTCACCTGGCGGGAGGTTACGTGTTTCGCTGGAGCTGGGTGGTGTGGGGGCTGGTATCGGTAATTATCTCGATGTTAATGGTACATACGCTCGTCAACCCGGTGGCTAACGCGCTTGGCTTGACGGCCAATCGCAATATCCTGGCGCTGGCAGCGGGTTTAGCGTTTTATACTGTTGCGGCGATGGGAGTGTGGTTAGCCTTTCACGGGAGAGGCGTACGCCCTGCCCGCAGCGCTGCCCTGGCGTTGGCGCTGATGATTGGCCTGTGGCTGGCCGCCTGCGCGTGTGGACTGATCACGGCTGGATGGCGCTTGTTTGCCGCGCAATTGGGAGGGGGCTGATAAGACTCTGGGCTACGTCCAGAACTATCCCAATCGGCGAGCGTATCAGGCTGGGGATTGCTGCCTAGTATGGAAGCTGAGGCTTCGCCCAAAGGCGTCCTGCGGATAGCCGGAGCTTCCGCCTAAAGGCTAAGCTTCTGGTCGGTACAAATGGCCGGCTACCTTCAAAAATCGCCGCCCAGCTTGTCCTCAGCGTGTGACGCTCCCCCAATCGGGTGTCTGTGTTTATCTGAAGTGTAGTATAATCATAAATAGACATTTGTTGTTACAGGTGTATTGGTTGTCGGCATGTCTGTATCCCCTGAGACTTTGGTTAGCTATGTTCCTGCGCTAATTGCGCGTCGGTTTGCCCTCGACCCGACGCCGCTCACCACGCCTGCCGCCGAGCATTTCCCCGCAACCGTCTTGTTTGCTGACATCTCCGGCTATACCACATTGGCTGCGCAACTGGCGCAGCATGGGCCATCGGGCGCGGAAGAACTGATTCGCTTGCTCAACGCTTACTTTGGGCAGCTTATCGAGGTCGTCAGTGCTCACGGCGGCGACATTATCAAGTTCGCCGGCGATGCCGCGCTGGTTCTCTGGCCGGCTATAGATGAAAGCCTGGCGACCACCACCCATCGCGCCGTGCAATGCGGCCTGGACATGCACGCCATCCTCGGACAGTATCAAGTTGCAGAAGGGCTGCGCCTCGCGCTTAAAGTGGGCATTGGGGCAGGCGAGGTGCTGACGGCCAGCGTGGGCGGCATGTTCGGACGATGGGAATTATTGGTGGCTGGCGCGCCGCTGACCCAGATGGGGGCCGCTCAACGGCAGGCGGCGCCGGGGCAGGTTGTTCTTTCCCCCGAGGCCTGGGCGCTTGTGCAAGACCGCTGCCAAGGCAGTCCGCTTCCACCTAAACAGGAAGATCAACAAGGGGGCGTGTTGATCGAGTCCGTGCTCGAAAGCTTGCTGCCTCGCCGTCTGGCAGCGGCCAGCCCCGCGCCGGGCGCCGAAGTCGCCTTGCGTGGCTATATTCCGGGCGCGATTCTTTCGCGTCTCGACGCAGGGCAAACGGAATGGCTATCTGAATTGAGGCGGGTGACAGTGCTGTTTCTCAATGTCGTCGGGCTGGATTTTTTTGCGCCGGACGTGTTGGAGTGCGTGCAGGCCGTTATGCACGCACTGCAAACGGCGCTCTATCGCTACGAAGGCAGCGTGAATCAATTTATCGTGGATGACAAAGGCACCACGCTGGTGGCCGCGTTCGGCTTGCCGCCACTCACGCACGAGGATGACGCCGTGCGCGGGGCGCAGGCGGCCCTGGAGATGCATACCCGGCTGAGCGAGTTGGGGCTGCGCTGCGCGATTGGAGTCACGACGGCGCAGGCGTACTGTGGCGAGCGCGGAAACGCCTCGCGGCGCGAGTACGCCATGGTGGGAAACGTGGTCAACATGGCTGCCCGGCTCATGCAGGCCGCTTCAAAGCGCCAGGAGTCCGACATTGCCATTCTGTGCGACGAGGTAACGTACCACGCTGCCCAGACGCGCCTGGTATTTGACGTCCTTTCCCCCATCATGGTCAAAGGCAGAACGGAGCCTATGCCCGTCTATTGTCCGTGCGGCCTGATGAGCAAGGGGGACATTTTGCGCCTGCCCGTCCACGCGGCGGCCCTCATCGGGAGGGCGACGGAACAGAGCATGTTAACCGAACGGCTTCAATCGTTGCTGTTCGGCAACCCCGGCGGCGTGGTCGTCATCGAAGGCGATGCTGGCATTGGCAAGTCGCGATTGGTAAACGATGTGTTCCAACGCGCGCGGGCGTTGAATGTTTTTTGCCTGACGGGCGCCGGCGACGCCGTTGAAAAATCCACGCCCTACCACGCCTGGCGCGGCGTGTTCAGCCAGGTGTTCGGCTTTGGAACAATCACCGACCCGGAAGCGCGGCGCGCGCGCGTCTTGGAGCAGTTGCAATCTTCACCGGGCTTGCTGCGCCTGGCGCCGCTGCTCAACGCCATTCTGCCCCTGGATTTGCCGGAAAACGAAGCTACCCGGCAGATGGAAGGACAGGTGCGAGCGGATAATACTCGCACGTTGCTGGTTCGCTTGTTGCAGCAAGTGGTTAGCCGATCGCCCACATTGTTGGTTTTGGAAGATGCTCATTGGATGGATTCCTCGTCGTGGATATTGGCGTTGACGGCCAGCCAACAAGTTCGCCCGTGGTTGGTGATGATTGCAACTCGCCCCCTCACCACTTTGCTCCCAGAAGAATATCGCCAGTTGTTGCTCATGACGGCCGGCATCCAATGGCTGCGCTTGCAGGCGCTGTCGCCCCAAGATACGCTGGACCTAGTCTGCCAGTGCCTGGGGGTGAACTCTTTGCCAGACCCGGTGGTGGAATTGATCTGCGAAAAAGGCCAGGGCAATCCATATTTTAGTGAAGAGCTGGCGTATGCCCTGCGCGATGCCGGCTTGATTCTCGTGGCCGATGGGGAATGCCGCATCGCATCCTACGTTTCCGATCTCGGTTCCCTGGGCCTGCCGGATACACTCCAGGGCATCGTCACCAGCCGTATTGACCGTTTGACGCCAGCGCAGCAATTGACGTTAAAAGTCGCCAGTGTCGTTGGGCGCTCGTTTACGTTGCGTATCTTGCAACAAATTTACCCGATTGACGCAGACCGGAGCAATTTGCCCCATCATCTTTCCATCCTGGAGCAACTGGACCTGACACCCCTTGCTGCAACCGACCCCGAACCGATTTACTCGTTCAAGAACATTGTCATCCAAGAAGCCGCCTATAACCTGATGCTGTTTGCTCAGCGGCGGCAGTTGCATCGAGATATTGCCGAGTGGCACGAGCGCGTATATGCGCATGACCTCTCTCCGTTCTATTCGTTGTTGGCGCATCATTGGGGCAAGGCCATAGAGAACCCGTACGCCGAACCCTTTGTGACGTCCAGGGCGATAGATTATCTAGAGATGGCCGGCGAGCAAGCCCTGCGCAACTATGCCAATCAGGAAGCCGTGCGCTTTTTGAGCGAGGCGCTTGACCTGGATGACCGCTGGAGAGCTGCCAGAGATTTGACGGCGACTGCTGCTCAGCCGCCATCGCCCGCGACAAGCCCCACATCAGATTTGAGACGGGCGCACTGGGAGCGGCAGTTGGGCGAAGCGGGCTTGAACCTGGGATACCTGGCGGACAGCCGCGAGCATCTCGAAAAGGCGGTGGCGCTGTTGGGACGGCCCGTACCGGCGGCGCGCTGGGGATTGGGGGCGAGCTTGGTCAGGCAAGTGGTGCGTCAGGCGATTCATCGCCTTCGCCTGTCGCGATTCGCCCGTCTGTTTCTGCCCAAGCTGCCAGGCGGAGCGCAAAGCAGAGCGCCAGATCAAGAGATGGAAGGGCTGCAAGAACCCGAGGCGAACTTGTTGGAGGCCACGCGCGCTTACTGGGCGCTGGGGCAAGTGTATTTTTACGCCAACGAGGCGATGCTAAACATTTATGCCAATTTGTGCTCGCTCAACTTGTCTGAAGCGGCGGGGCTATATCCAGAAATGGCGCGGAGCTATGCCAGCGTGTGCATTGCGGTTGGACTGGTGCCGTTGCACTTGTTGGCTCGGTCCTACAGTCGTTGGGCGCGGCTGACGGCCCAACGCGTGAATCACATCCCATCGCAGGTGTGGGTATTGTTAATCACTTCGGTTTACGATGCTGGCGTGGGCAACTGGACGCGCGCGCGAGAGGCGGTAAGGGAGGCGGTGGAAATCTCGAACCGTCGCGGCGACCGCCGCCGGTGGGAGCAGAGCTTGAACACTCTGGCCACGGTGGCTTGCCTGCAAGGCGAGTTTGCCGGCATTGCGCCGCTGTTTTCTGATCTTTACGAGTCGGCCCGACGGCGCGGCGATGCCCAGTATCAAGTATATGGCTTGCTGGGACAAGCCTTGTGTTTGGTGTTGCTCGGCAAGGTGGACCAGGCCGCGTCGCTGTTGGAAAAAGTGCAAGATTTGCTGGGCGGCAAGGTGGGCCGCGTGGAAGAGATTTACGCTTACGGGCTATTTGCCCTGACGTATTTGCGCCAGGGACAGTCTCAAGCTGCTCGCCAGGCGGCTGATTGGGCTACTCGACTCATTGCACAGTCGCGTCCCATATCGTATACCCTGGTTCACGCCTACACGAGTGTAGCCAAAGTTTATCTGGCGTTGTGGGAGGCCAACCTGGCCGTCCAGTCTGTAGATGACGCTCATCTTGTTGAACGCAGACAACTGGCCGAATTGGCCGGGCAGGCTTGCCAGGCCTTGCACAATTTTGCTCGCGTCTTTCCAATTGGTCAGCCGGCCGCCTGGATTTGCCAGGGGCTATATGAGTGGTTGACTGACCAACCGTCCAGGGCGCGCCAGGCATGGCGGAGAGGCTTGGCGGCGGCTGAACGGGTGGATATGCCGTACGAGCAAGGATGGGCGCATTACGAGTTGGGGCGGCACGCCGCCGGCGCCGCGCCCGTTGAGCTGCAAAAGCACCTGGCCCAAGCGAGCGAGATCTTTACCCGGCTGGGCGCGGCCTTGGATCTGGCGCGCGTCGAGGCGGAGCGCAAGGAATATTTGCCCTAGCAGCTTGTCGGAGAGGCTCTCCACGCGCCGGGAACGGCGGCCTGAACAAGGTTCTCCGACAGCCTGCTGGATTTCGCAGTTCGCGCATCCCGATGCGCGAACGTCCCCAGCAATCGGCTTGCACGGGGTTGCAAGCCGACGGGGTGCGGAAAACATGCCAAGTAACGCATCAAGCCAGCCGTCGTTTCAATGGCCGTGCCAGGTGGCCCGAGGTAGCTTTTACGGGGAGCAGGGGTCCAATGAGAGAAACACGGATATTGATTGTTGAAGACGAAAGCATCACGGCCATGGATATCCAGGGCAGCTTGATAGATTTGGGCTATGTGGTCCAGGCTGCCGTCTCGTCAGGAACAGCCGCGCTCGAAGCGGTAGCCAGGCAATGCCCCGATTTAATCTTGATGGATATTCGCCTGGAAGGGGAGGTGAATGGCATACAAGCCGCCAATCAAATCCGCGCTCGTTTCGATGTCCCCATCGTTTACCTGACGGCCCACTCGGACGACGTCACCTTGCAACAAGCCAAAATCACCGAGCCGTTTGGGTATATTCTCAAGCCCTTCTACGATAGAGACTTGCACAAGACCATCGAGATTGCTTTATATAAACACAAGGTAGATAAGGAACTGAAAGACAACCGGCGATGGCTCGCCACGATGCTTAACAGCATCGGCGACGCGGTGATTGCGACAAATGCTGCCGGACAAATTAGCTTTATGAATCCCATCGCGGAGGTTCTGACGGGGTGGGGGCAGGAAGAAGCCGTGGGCCGAGACATTGGGGAGGTTTTCAGCATCAAAGGCGCGCGGGTTGGAGCGGAAACCCCGATAGCAGAAGTGATTCGCAAGGAGGTGGCAAGCCAGACGGATCACGCCCTGCTGGTGAACCGGAACGGCAGAGAAATCCCTATCGCCAGCACGGCTGCACCCATCAAAGACGAATCGCTCACTGGCGGCGGCGAGAGACGGGATATTCGGGGGGGGATTGTGGTTTTCCGCGACGTTACCGAACAAAGGCGAGCCGAGCGCGCGCTGCGAGAGAGCGAAAGCCGTTACCGGCGGCGCTCGGCCGAACTGCAGGCGCTCTATGATATTTCGTTGCGCCTCAATGCACAATTGGAAACGTCTGGCTTGCTGGATTTGATCGTCGAGCAAGCGGTGGCGTTGCTTGGCGCCGAGGGGGGCAATTTGTACATCTACGATCCTCGTCGCGATGAATTGATCATCACGGTCGCCTCGCTTCATTTTAGGAAATTGCTGGGGGGATCCCTCAAGCCAGGTGAGGGGTTAGCCGGCCAGGCATTTCAGAAGCGCCGTTCGATGGCGGCGGAAAGCACGCAGGAGGGCGATGGTCGCAGCGCGGGGCCGGAGTGGGAAGTGGCCTATGATAAAGATGTGGGGGTCAAATCGCTATTATCGGTGCCATTGTGGGAAGAGAATAATGTCGTCGGTGTGCTCAACATTGCTGGCGGTCAGCGCAAACCCGCGTTCGACGAGCAAGATATCTGGCTGGCCGAGTTGTTTGCGGCGCAAGCTTCTATCGCGTTGGAAAATGTACGTCTGCACGCAGAGACACGGCGAGCCGCCCGGGAACTGGCCGCTATCAATAAAACGAGCCAGGCAATCACTTCCATCCTGGACGTGGATGCTGTGTTGCAGTCGGTGCTGGCTGCGGTCAAGGACTTGCTGGTGGCCGAGGCGGCTTCGGTGTTGTTGCACGATCCCGTCAATCGCGAGTTGGTGTTTGCGGCGTCTTCGGGCGCCAATGCGGCGGAGTTGATGGGGACGCGAATGCCAGCTACGGCCGGCGTTGCCGGCGCTGCTTTGCAGCGCAAATGCCCCATCCTGGTCAGCGATGTGCAGCACGACGACCGTTTTTATCGCCCGGTTGACGCCATGACCGGCCTGAGCACGCGCGCGCTGCTGGCTGTGCCGTTAATGTTCAAAGGAGAGGCCAAGGGCGTCATCGAGGCGGTTAACAAGACCGGGGGGGATTTTGACGAGCGCGACCTGCGCGTTTTAGAATCGCTGGCGGCTTCAGCGATTATCGCGATAGAGAACGCCCGCTTGTTTTCTTCGTTGACTCGGGAGCAGGAACGGCTCAGTTTGCTTTACCGTTTGAGCCGCCAGCTCTTGGAAAGTCTGGACGTGCACGTCACGGCGCAGCGCGCGCTGGAGAGCATTTGCAAGGTGGTTGGCGCCACACAAGGTATGGTATTGGTATGCGAGTCCGGCAGCCATTCGCTCAGCCCAGTGGCTATTTCTGGATACAGCGCCAGGTCTGCAGATATCATCAACCAGTTCTTTCAACAGCAAGAGCGTCCCGGCTTGCTCAGGTGGGCGGCGGACCAGCGGCAGACGGTGGTGGTGAGCGATGTGACGAAGGACGAACGGTGGTGGCACGTCGCCGGCGTAGACGACTCGGTTCACTCGGTGCTTGGGGTGCCATTGTTGAGCGGCACTGACCTGGTGGGAGTGATGGGCGTTTACAGCGATCGAGAAGCTTTTTTCGACCACGAGACTTGCCGGCTGGTCGAGTCGGCGGCGGCGACGATTGGCGTGGCGATTGCCAATGCCCAGTTGTTTCAGGCCGAGCGAGAACAGTTTTACCGCCTGCAAGAATCCCAGATGCAATTAATTCACGCCGAAAAGATGGCGGCTCTGGGGCGCCTGACGGCTTCCTTTGCCCACGAAATCAACAACCCGTTGCAGGCGATGCAAAGCCTGCTCGAGTTGGCGGAAGAAGAATTGGCAAACAGCCCGCGCCTGGACCAGATCAAAAAATACCTGGGTGTGGCGGGCAACGAGGTGGATCGTATTGCGCATATTGTGCGCCGCATGCGCGAATTTTACAGGCCGGCGCGCAACGGGCTGCAATTGACGGACGTACACGCTTTGCTGGAAAACACGCTAGAGTTGACCGGAAAGCAGCTGCAACACAAAAACATTGTTGTCGTGCGCCAGCTTGCCGATAACTTGCCCGCCATAGAAGCCAATCCCGATTATCTCAAGCAGGTTTTTTTGAATATGGTGCTCAACGCAATTGACGCCATGACGGACCCCGATGCGTCCGGGAGCAAACAGGGAGGAACATTATACGTGCGAACCGCACCCGATCACGTAGCAGAGCCGAATGGGCAAATGACGTCGGCCGTGCGCATCGAGTTTACCGACACCGGCGCGGGCATGTCGCAAGAGGTTCTGTCGCGTCTTTTCGATCCCTTTTTTACAACCAAGTCGAGCGGGACGGGATTGGGATTATCCATCTGCTATGGAATCATTGAAGCGCATCGAGGCCACATCACCGCCGCCAGCCAACCCGGCGCGGGGACGACGTTTACCATTGTGTTGCCTGCCAGACAGTCCTGAAGTGTGAGATTGGCAAGCGCGCTATGCTTTGTAACACAATAGTAACGCAGTTGGTATAGAACACTAACAGCACCGGATTTATTTTGCGATATGATATTTTTGATTTTGTGCTGATAAATCCTGAAAGGTGGTGGCAAAATGCTGGGTTGGTTTCGACGCTTGATTGCACCCGTCTTGGACGAGACGTATACCGCTAACTTGCTCCGAACGGCCTTGTTTGCCTCTTTGGCGGCGACGGCGTTCTTGGGCGTGGCGGCGCTGGTTGCCTTGGGCGACGGATCGCTTGCGGGCGTATCTGGTGTATTGATGTTGTTGGAAGTGGGATTGCTGTTTCTAATGCGGCGCGGGCAAGGCCGGCTGGCTGGGATGCTCTTTTCGGGTTTGTTGTGGGCGGTGGTGACGTGCGTGACGTTTTGGGGAGGCGGCGTGAACGGCCCTGGGCCTGCCTGTTATTCTAGCGTTATCGTCATCGCCGGCCTGATTTTGGGCGGCCATGCGGCGATGGGTTTGACTCTTGTCACGATACTGACCAGCCTGGGAATGCTTTACGCCGGCGCGAACGGCCTCTTGCCCGCGCCAGGACGGATTTCGTCATTCAGCATGTGGGTCTCGCTGGCGATGAATCTGGCGGCGGTGGGAATCATTTTGTACGTGGCCATGCGTAATCTGGAGGGAGTGCTGGGACGAGTTTATCACAACGAGCACGCCCTGGCCGAAAGCAACCGCGACCTGGAAGCGCGCACTCGCGAGCTGGAGACCTGGGCTGTGCAGTTGCAAACCGCCACGGAGGTGGGGCGCGCCGCCGCTTCGGTTCACGATCCGGATGCGTTGTTATCTCGGGTGACTCACCTGATTAGCGAACGCTTTGGTTTTTATCACGTGGGCGTCTTTTTGCTAGATAGCAAGAGCGAGTTCGCTGTGCTGCGGGCGAGCAACAGCAAAGGCGGTCAGGTGATGTTGGCGCGCGGTCACAAGCTTCAAGTCCGGCATGATAGCATCGTGGGCTATGTCACCAGCACCGGACATCACCGCATCGCACTCGACGTCGGCGCCGACGCTGTGCACTATAAAAATCCGCTGCTGCCAGAAACTCGTTCCGAGTTAGCTTTGCCGCTCAAGGTAGGCGAGCGGGTCACCGGCGCCCTCGACGTCCAGAGCCGGGAGGCGGCGGCCTTTGACGAGAATGACGTAATGGTATTGCAGACTATGGCCGATCAGTTGGCGATTGCCCTCGAAAACGCTCGCCTGCTCCAAAAAACGCAACAGACCGTGCGTGACCTGAGTTCGGCGGCGGCGGAGATATTGGCGGCTATGACGCAGCAAGCTTCTGGCGCCAGCCAGCAATCGGCGGCAGTGTCGCAAACGACGGCGACCGTGGAGCAGGTCAAGACCATCTCGGAGCAAGCTACAGCGCGCGTGCAGCAAGTGGCTAGCGCCTCGCAGCGCACCGTAGAAGTGTCGCGGTCGGGCCACAAGGCCGTACAAGAAATGGTAGAAAGCATGGAGCAAATCAAGACCCACGTGGAGAGGATTGCTTCCAATATCCTGGCTCTGTCTGAAAGAACGCAGCAAATTGGCGATATTATCGCCACGGTGAATGAAATCGCCTCTCAATCCAATATCCTGGCGCTGAACGCTTCTGTCGAGGCTGCGCGGGCAGGAGAGCACGGCAAGGGCTTTGCGGTGGTGGCGATGGAGGTGCGCAACCTGGCGGAACAATCCAAACAAGCAACGGCGCAAGTCAAGGCCATTTTGTCGGAAATTCAAAAAGCGACCAACGTCACGGTGATGGCGACGGAAGAGGGGACAAAGGGCGTGGAGCGAGGGATGCAATTGGCGGCGCAGGCGCGGCAGGCGATTAATCAGCTTTCGAGCGTTATCCGAGACTCGGCGCAGGCTGCCACGCAAGTAGTGGCCGGCGGGCAGCAGCAGGTAGCCGGCATCGAGCAGATTGCATTGGCAATGCAAAACATTAACCAGGCCACCGCGCAAAGCCTGGTGGGGACGCGCCTGGCAGAAAAGGCCGCGCAGAACTTGAATGGGCTGGCGCGCCACTTGACCGAGACCGTGGAGCAATATCAAGCATAAATCTGCCTGGCGCTTTTGCGCTCCAGCGCCAGTTGGCTTATACTGTTTAAAGGAGAGACCCGATGGCAAGCGACCCCAAAACGGTTTTGGTAATTGAAGATAGCCCCGTTCAGATACTCGCGTTGCGAGAGTTGTTAGAGCAAGAGAATCTGCGCGTGCTGTGCGCCACAGATGGCCGCGCGGGCGTTTCGATGGCGGAACAACACCATCCAGATGCCATTGTGCTCGATATCCAGATGCCTGAAATGAACGGCCTGGAAGTGTGCCGTTTGCTCATGGCTTCCCCCCAGACGGCCACAATCCCCATCGTGATTCTCACTGCCCACAATGAAACTGATATCCTCCGCCTGGGACTTGAATTAGGGGCGGTTGATTTTATCCCAAAGGACCCCTTTTCGGACCAAGTGTTGCTAGAGACGCTGCGCCACATGAATATCTTGTGATGGACGTATGAAGGACATCATTCGAGTACTGGTAGTTGACGACTCTCCGCTCATACGAATGATTCTGACCAATATGCTCGAAAGCGTGCCGGGATTTCAAGTCGTGGGGCAGGCTTCCGACGGGCAAGAGGCAGTTCATTTGGCGGCGCGCCTGCGCCCTGACGTGATCACCATGGATATTCGCATGCCGCGCATGAACGGCCTGGAAGCCACGCGCCAGATTATGGGCGCCACGCCCACGCCAATCGTCGTGGTGGCCACCAGCATCTATGATTCAGATTTAAACATTGCGTTCAACGCTATCGCCGCCGGCGCGTTGACGGTGGTTGAAAAGCCCAAGGGGCTGGACCCGGCGGATTACGAGGCGGTGCGCGACCAGTTGGTGACGACGGTCCGCTTGATGTCCGATGTGCAGGTGGTGACGCTGTGGCCGAGCGACCAGCCGCCCAGCCGGGCGCGCCGCGTTCCCCCTGCCTTGGAGCGCGCGCCCCAGGCCAGGGTCGAGTTGATTGCGATTGCAGCTTCTACCGGCGGCCCCGGCACGCTGCGCCAGGTTTTCAGCGGCTTGCCTAGCGACCTGTCTATTCCCGTCGTGGTGGTGCAGCACATCACGGCCGGTTTTGGGCAGGGGTTCGCCAATTGGTTGAACGATGTCACGCCCCTCAAGGTGGCGCTGGCTAAAAGTGGAGACGTGCTTGCGCCGGGCCATGCCCTGATTGCGCCGGAGGGAATGCACCTGACGGTAGCCCCCGGCGGCATCGTTCGGCTCGACCAGTCGCCGCCGATTGGCGGTCAACGCCCGTCGGCCACACGCATGTTCGAGTCGGTAGCCAAAGTGTACGGGCCAGCCGCGGTGGGCGTAGTGTTGACGGGTATGGGCGATGATGGCGCTACTGGCCTGGAAGCTTTGCGTAAAGCGGGGGGGCAGGTGATTGCCCAGGACGAGGCGAGCTGCGTCGTCTTTGGAATGCCCCAGGTGGCTATTGAGCGAGGCATTGTTAATCTGGTCTTGTCCCCAGACGAGATCGCGCAGGCGCTTGTCCGTATAGACGGGGCGCACAAGTCTAGCGCGTAGAATTACAGCACCGAGACGGCCAGCCCCTCGCGCGCCATAAAGGTGTTGGGAAACACGGCTTGAGCCTTGCGCTCCATGGCGTCCAAGAAAGCGTCGTCGTGAGTTGTGCTGTGGTGAAAAAGCCCCAACTGCTTGATCCCTGCTGCTTGCGCAACCTCGACGGCCATTCGCCAGGTGCTATGTCCCCATCCTTGCCGGATGATGCGCTGGTTTCCATATTCGTGTTCGTCGTACTCGGCGTCGTGAATGAGCAAGTCGGCGCCTTGCGCAAAGTTGATTAGCTTTCGATCCCCGCCGACGAATCCCTCGGTATCCGTCGCAATGACGGCGCTGCGCCCTTTGTACTCGATTCGAAAGATCAAAATGCCCACGCGCGGATGGTTATAGCCGTGCAGCACGCGAATCGTCACGGCCTCCGGCGACGTTTCAAATGGAGGGTGGTGGACGGTTATCAATTGGGGCGAGGCGCCTGCGCCTTGCAAGATGATTTTGTCCCCTCCGCGAATATGCTGGACGTGGCGCTGGCTGTATAATTCCTCCAGCCCAATCGGAAACAAGGGCGGTTGGAGCGCTTGCCACAATTCCTGGTCCAGGGTAGTTGTGTCAGAAGGCTTGGCGCCAAAGATGTAAATCGTGGCGTGCTGGTCGTGGATGGGCGAAAAGAAGGGCAGACCTTGCGTGTGGTCGTGGTGCAGGTGAGTGAGAAGAAGCGTGGCCAGGATGGGTTCCTTGCTTGCGTGGTGACGTTCTATCATCTCCCGTCCCAGGCTGATGACGCCCGTGCCGGCATCCACAATGACCATGTTTCCCCCTACTCGCACCTCGAAGCACGTAGTGTTTCCCCCATACTTGACCGTTTGGGGACCGGGCATGGGATGGCCGCCGCGCACCCCGCGGAACTGGATGGTAAATTCGTCGTTGCTCATTGAATCGCCTCTTTCCTTTATCTCGTCGTCAGACCCTCTGCCAATACCGTTGCACCCTGACATTGGTCGGTTCTGGTAAGCTTATTATACTAGAATTTACGGAAAACAACGAGTCTTGAGACCATTTGCGTCGGCGGAGATGCCGCCGTCGAACAATCGCAGCGGCCTGGCGTACACTGGATACCTGACCAATACAATAATCAGCCACTTGGCCGAACTAGAAATTCCTCAGGTGCCTGATGTGGCCGAGAACTTTATATCTTATACTGGATCAAGTGGCAATCTGTGAGGGCAGTATTGAAAACCTTTATAATTTGCCGCTTCGCCCGCAGTTCAACCTGGCTGCCGTCAGGCAGGCTGCGGGCGAAAAAGATCAGGCGTCGAGAAAACATGAAATACCTTTATCACCTAACAGTTGTGGCAGCTATCTTGCTGCTCCTGAGCGGCTGCGCCAAGACCGGGCCAGTTGCGACGCCGATTCCGCCCACCGCCCCTCCCACGCCATTGCCCACTCCATCCGCCACCCTCACTCTGACGCCAGTATCCATGCCGACAATCACATACCCCGTCACCACTGAAAAGATCAGCCTGACGACCAAAGATAACATCAGGCTTGCAGCCACTTTATTTGTTGGTGGACAAGACGCGGCCGTCGTGCTGGCTCACATGGGAATTGACGACCAAACAAGCTGGCAGGCCTTTGCCAAGACGGTTGCCGGGAGAGGATTTACGGCGCTCACCTTTGACTTTCGCTGCTTCGGAGAATCGGATTGCAGCAAGCTGGGAACGAGTGAGCACCTTCACGCCGAAGACATGCGCGCCGCCATTGAATTTTTGCGCAGCCGGGGGCTGGAACGCATCGTTTGCATGGGGGCCAGCCTGGGCGGCACGATATGCCTGAATGCGGCGCTTGAGGAAAATCTGGCTGGACTGGTGGTCATTGCCAGCGTTGGTCCCACCAATCTTTATAAGCAGTATCCTAAAGACCTTGTCAACCCCGGTATGCCCAAACTTTTTATCGTCACAGAAAAAGACCGCTATGCTCAAGTGGTAAGCGGCACGCGCTTTTTGTATACCAGTTCGCCAGAGCCTAAAACCCTCAAGACCTTTCCCGGCCGGGTTCACGGCACCGAGTTGTTCAACACCGATTATCGGGGCGAGTTCAGGGATATGCTTGTAAATTTTATGATAGATGCATCTTTACATTGAGTGTGAGAGAAAAAGGAGTTAAAGTATGAAAATATTAGCACGCTTATTTTTTGCCGCGCTCGTGATGTGGCTGGCAGCCTGCCGGCCAGCTGCCCCCAAGCCGACGCCCACCACTGAGCCTGCAGGGGCAAAAGCCGGGTCATCGTCCGCGCCGGATTCCACGCAGGCTTTTTCTCTGTTTGACGTTGCGTGGGATGATCGCGCAATTTTTCGCCAGGGATTGGTCAGCGGCGAACAAGACATCCTCAATCGCCTGCCGGGCGCGAGCGTGTACCACATTGACCTGCATATTTCTGATGACATGGCGCTCCTCAAGGGCCGCCAGGAGGTCCGCTATACCAACCAGGAAGACACCCCGCTCAAAGAGATTTATTTTCAATTATTCCCCAACATTGCCGGCGGCAAGACGACGGTATCTGACGTCAAGGCAGATGGGCAGGCCGTCGAGCCTGCTTACGAATTCCAGGACAGCGCGTTGCGGGTGCCGCTGCCGGCGGGTCTGGAACCCGGCCGGCAAGTCGTTATCCAGATGGATTACGACATTCAAGTAGCGCAAGAGATGGGCGGCAACTTTGGCCTGTTTGGCTATTTTAACGATGTATTGGTGTTGGACGAATTTTACCCCGTCATCCCGGTATACGACGACGAGGGATGGAACGTCAAGGATCCGGCGCCCAATGGAGATGTCACTTATTTTGACGCCAGTTTTTACCTGGTGCGCGTGACCGCGCCGGACAAGTTGGTGATCGTGGCAAGTGGAACGCAGGTTCAGCGCGAGCAGCAAGACGGCAGCCAGGTGGTGACTTTTGCGGCCGGCCCGGCGCGCGACTTTTACCTGGCGGCCAGTGACAAATACACGTTGATCAGCGAAAAGGTGGGAGAGGTCACGATCCATAGCTATGCTTTTGCAGAGCGCGCTGAGCACGCCAGGCTGGCCCTGCAAATAACCCAGAAATCCTTGTCCAGCTTTGGCAAGCGTTTTGGCCCTTATCCATATACCGAATTTGACATCATCAGCTCGCCGATGCTGGCATTGGGCATTGAATACCCCGGCATGACGGGAATCGCACTCGATCTTTACGATCCAGATGCGACCGTTTCGGGATTGTCTTCTCCGATTATGATGGAATCCGTTGTGGCGCACGAGCTTGCGCACCAGTGGTTTTACAACGTCGTCGGAAACGACCAGGTAGACGAACCCTGGCTGGACGAGGCCATAGCGCAGTACGTCACCGGCCTGTATTACGTGGACGCCTATGGCGAACAGGCGGCGTCAAGTTACCGCAGCTCGTGGACCGGCCGGTGGGATCGCGTCGAGCAGGCCGCCATTCCTATCGGCCTGCCGTCCGGCGATTACAAGGGGCAAGAATACGGCGCGATTGTCTACGGCCGAGGCCCGCTGTTCGTCGCGGCGATGGCGGAAAAGATGGGGCAAGAAACGTTCGACGAGTTTCTGCGCGACTATTACGCATCCCACAAGTGGGGCATTGGCACGGGATCCGAGTTCAGGCGACTGGCCGAGAAACACTGCCAATGTGACTTGACGGCCTTGTTCGACGAGTGGGTTTACGCCCGATAAGATGGAGCGCGGAGGATTAAATTATACACCTGTCCAATGGCAAAATTCTACAAATGACCGATGCTTCTGGGCGGCTTGTATTTTATACTAAAGCTGGCTTATCAACATCCGCCGGCCGATTGACCGGAAGTGAGCGCAGGAGAAAAACATGCCCGTTGCAACAGGTGATACCCCAAACGCCTCGACGAATCTAAAACGCAGCATTTTGTTCAAGATAATTGGCTTTGCAGCGTTGATCGTGCTCTTTAACATTTTCCCGCACCGGGTTGGCATCTGGCTATCTTTTAGCGACCCATCGAGTTTTGTGCCACTGTTTGCGCCGGCTCTTGGAATGTATTTGCCGTGGTTGAATCTTTGGTGGGGATTGAGCCTGGCGCTAAATGTCGCTTACCTGGCGCTCGATCCTGCCGCGCCGCGCTACGAACATTGGCGGCGAGTGGTGGGGTGGGCCGACCTGGGGACGAGCATCTTGGGCGCGCTCATTTTATTCAGGTTGATAACCCGCAACCTCGTCAATGGCGCCGATTTCAAATGGATTGTGGAACAGGGCAGGGCCAGCGCGGCGATGGTGCGATTTGACTCGCGCGTGGTTCTGCCCCTGTCTGCGCTGGTTAAATTTATCCTCGCCTTGTCGCTCATATCGCTGGTGGTTGCATGTGGCGAAAAGCTCCATCAATTGCTCGCCAAAAAAAACGCCCAGACGCCCTCCAAAATTCAAGTCTTGGCGAGCGCCGCTAATTCCAGGCGCGACTGTTGAAAAAACCGCGCCTCTTTTCACTCGATGCACTGCGCGGCCTGATCATTGTGTTGATGGCGCTCGACCACGCCAACCATTTTATCGCCCGGCAACATTCTTCCGGCGAGTATTGGGGCGGCCCCTTTCCGGTTTATCACGACTCGCTTACCTTTCTCACTCGCCTGGTGACGCACTTGTGCGCGCCGGGCTTTTTCTTTTTGATGGGCGTCGGCATGGTGTTGTGGGCCGATGCGCGCCGCAAGCAGGGCTGGAGCGCGTGGGCGATTAGGGGGCATTTTTTGTTTCGGGGCGGCGCAATGATTTTGCTCAAGTTGCTGCTCGTCAACCGTGCGTGGGAGCTTGGCGGCGGCTGGGGCATAGAGATTTACATCGGCGTCTTGTTCGCGTTGGGCGGCGCGATGATGTTGGGCGGCTTGATCTGGCGGCTCGATCCCCGGCTTTTGCTTGCCATAACGCTTGTGCTGTTTTTGGGAACCGAGGCCCTGACACCCGTGCCACGGATGTGGGGGCAGGCGCTTCCGGCGCTGTCCAGGTTGCTGCTGGTGCCGGGCGGAGACCTGGCGCTGTGGGTAAACTATCCAATCTTGCCGTGGCTGGCGCTGACGACGTTTGGTATGGCCTTGGGGCATTGGCTGGCGCAAGACTCGGCCAAAACGTTGGAGCGGGCGCTGTGGCTGGGCGTTGCGCTTTTGCTGGCCTTTGTGGCGCTGCGCTATTTGAATGGCCTGGGCAACATTCGCCCGCGCGCGGGAAACACGTGGATTGACTTTGTGAACGTGGTCAAGTATCCGCCCAGTCTCACGTTTAGCCTGATGACGATGGGCGTGAACTTGATGCTGCTGGGGCTATTGGCGCGCGCCGGCAAGATAAAGCATTACTTGCGTCCGCTGGCCGTTTACGGGCAGGCGCCCTTGTTCTTTTATGTCACGCACCTCTTTTTATACGCCGCGTTGGGGCGCTGGCTGGCGCCCCGCGGTACCAGTCTTCCCGCCATGTATCCGTATTGGCTGCTGGGGCTGGCAATGCTGTACCCGCTGTGTTGGGGATACGGCCAACTCAAACATCGCCAGCCGCCCGAATCGGTGCTGCGTTTCTTTTAACGCGGCACCTCCACCTTGTTGAGCACGCGCGCCATCACCTTGTCGGCGTCCAGCCCTTCGATTTCGGCTTCGGGGCGCAAGATGACGCGATGGCGATACACCGGCGGCGTGAGTGCCTTGACGTCGTCGGGCGTGACGTACTCGCGCCCGTGCAGCGCGGCGTAGGTCTTGCTGGCCAGCAGCAGGGCGATGCTGGCGCGGGGACTGCCGCCCAGGATCAGGTCGGGCGACTTGCGGCTGGCCTCGGCCAGGCGGCTGATGTAGAGCATCACGCCTTCTTCCACCGTCACGCGCGTGATGGCCTGCCGCGCGGCGGCGATGTGTTCGGGCGCGAGCACCGGCTGAATGTTGGCCGTGCTCAGGTCGTGCGCGTCAAAGCCGCGATGATAGCGCCGCAGCACCTCTTGCTCGGCCTCGACGGGCGGATAATCCACCAGCGTCTTGAACATAAAGCGATCCAGTTGCGCTTCGGGCAGCGGATAGGTGCCTTCGTATTCCACCGGGTTTTGCGTGGCCAGCACCAGGAACGGCTCGGGCAGCTTGAAACGCTCGCCTTCAATCGTCACCTGGCGTTCCTCCATCGCTTCCAGCAGCGCCGATTGTGTCTTGGCCGGCGCGCGATTGATTTCGTCGGCCAGGACAATGTGCGTAAAGATCGGCCCCTTGCGCAGGCGGAACTGGCTGGTAGAGATATCAAAGACGCTGGTGCCCACAATGTCGGAGGGCATCAGGTCGGGCGTGAACTGGATGCGCGTGAAGGTGGCCTGCACCAGGTGCGCCAGCGTCTTGGCCATCAGCGTCTTGGCCGTGCCCGGCACGCCCTCTAGCAGCACGTGGCCGCCGGTGAGCAGCGCGATGACCAGTTGCTCAAAGACTTGATCTTGTCCCACAATGACCTGGGCGGCCTGGGTTTTAAGCTGAGTGTAAAGAGTTTGAATCGGCATTTATATAATCCCGGCAAAGGTTAGAGGGGCGTTCCACGTTTCACGTTCGCCCCCCTCGTCGCTAAACTTGGGGCCGCGCGGCGCGCTGACGCCTGGTAGCTCTACTTCTTTGGCAATGGCGACCGCCAGCAAGCCCAGCGCTTTGCTTGCCCATTCGAGCGGCAGCCAGTAGCGTGTGCCCCACGAGCCTCGATAGGTTAATAGCCACGGCAGCGTTTCCAGGCTGATGCGGCTTTTCCATTCGCTGTGGTCCAACGTGAACGATTCGCCCGTGGCATAATCAATGAGATTGTAAAGCGCCATCAGCGGATATTGCTTGGGTTGGGGATAGCAGGCGTGCGAGCCGGCCCCCACGTAGACGATGGGGTGCGTGCCGGTCTTTTGCACCTCGGGATGATCCCAGGCTTTGGTCATGCGCGAGTGATGCCCCACGTAACACAGGTGCGCCGGCGGTTCGACGGGGCGTTGGCCGTAGAGCTTGAAAAAGACGTGCAAGCCCTCCCAATCGCCTTCGTGGTCGTTGAATCCGTCGTAACCTCCCGCCCAATCGTTGTACCCGTAGAAAAACCAGTATTGGAGATCCAAGTAGCTGCCTTGCTGCACGGTCCTGTAATAGTAGGTATAGTTCCGATTGGCCCCCTGGCTGGCTTGATAGTTTGCGATGGCCGAGTTGCGCGCGTCCTGCGGCAGCTTGAAGCGGGGCAACTCTTGGGTCAATCCTTTGCTGGCAAATACGTGGGGCAGCAAATTGTTCCACCAAAAGAGCCTGGCGGCGGGGCGGGTCTTTTCGGTGAGCCAGTTATAGGCGCTGCGGGCGATTTCTTCATTCCACGCCACAATGGGATTCTGCGCCCACTCGTAAATCAGGCGGACGGCGGCCAGTCCCCAGTCGCCCACTACTTGCATGCCTTGCAAAGGCCCCGCCGTCACCGAACGGAGGAACGTGTCCGGTGAATTGTAGCGCCCGGCTAGCTCATCCGGCGTGACCTGCCCCGGCTTGAGCGCGGGCGCGCTTTGCCCTTTGACGTAGAGAGACGAGTAAGACAGGAAATCGTTCACCGACATGGGGGAAAAGCGCTCCCCCCTCGAAAAGCGCATGATGGGCGCGTATTTGAGGTGCAGCTCGTCGCTTGCCATCGCCTGGCTCCTTTCTCAATCGTATCACAGCCGTAATCACCTGCCTGCAATTATAACCTCACTGACCGGGCAGCGCAACAGTGTGTGCTAAGCCAGCGCCGCCAACTGCCGCACCTCGACCTTGCGATACACATCTGCCGGCGGGCGCACCTGACCATCTACTGTCAACAGCGCCGTGATAGAGACGCCAAACAGCGCCTCGTTCTGGCGCAAGTATGGCTCGATGAGGTTCCAGTCCGCGTCAGACAGCGGCGCGAATTGGCCGCCGTTGAGCTGGTCATCATCCACCTTGCCGTGCGGATCGCGCAGGTAAATCGCGCCGCCGGAAGCGAGTGAGAACAGGTTGCCGCCGGGGTAGGGAGTGTCTAGTTCTATCAAACGCCCCATCCCGTCAAAGGTCACGCCGTTCAGGATGACAAATCCCCCGCCATTCAATGGATCGCCGGCCATGAAGGACTCGGCCAGATAATCCAGGCAGGTGCCATTGATCACCGCGCGCGGGCGCCCCACGGCGTTGATGAGCGGACGCCCGGCGGCGGACCCCAAAACAAAAATCTCGCCGCCTTTGGCCCCGTACAGGAACGTTTGCCCCACGTCGCCGTGAATCACCAGGCGGCCGCGCTTGAGGATTTGCCCTACCTGGTCTTGCGCGTCTCCGTGCACAATAAGGTGCGCGCCGTCCAGGCCCGAAGCCGCATAGTCGCCGCAATCGCCGTAAATGTCCAGCCGCACCTCATCTGTGCCAGGCCCCAGCCCACAGCCGGCAAAACGCCCGCCGCGCCAATCGAAGGCCACAAAGCGGCGCCAGCCCAGCGAGCGCGCATGGCACAGCAGCCGCGCCGCGGATTCCTGGCCTTCCGCCGGAAAGCCGCATGCGTCAACGACGAGTACCTGCTCGTCAGGCTGTGGAGCGCGCAAGGTCTGGCGCGTGCGCCAATCCACCCGCCGATATGCGCCGCCGTTTTCGTCGAGCGCCGGCGCGGCGCGTAGAATACGGTACAATGCCTTGTCCACCGTCGCCAGCACGGCAGAGCGCTTTTTGAGTCCCACGTCATAACGCCTGTCACGTAACAGCGTCAGGGCGTCAATGGCGCGGGCGCGCCTGGCGTCGTCCTCGCTAACGGATTCGACCAGCTCCTCTACCCACTCGCTTATCTCGGATAAATCACTCAAGGCCAACCATTCTTTTGCGCCGGCAAACCACGCGTCTGCCTCCCACGTCTCGCTCATAGTAACCGCTTTAGCGGTTCTTGTGCTCAAGCCGTCGCTACGAGCCAGGTTGGATCCGCTCAAGCCTGGCCTGGGCGTCTCGACTGGCTCTCCAAATTTGTCGCGGCAGACGAGCCGGCAGCCCTGCTCATCTTTGGAGACTGTGAACGTAAACGCGCCGCCGTCGGTGTAACTGCCGCCGCGCGCCACCCAATACTTGTCGGCCAGCGCTTGGAAGCGGCTGTCTTCTGCCGATAGGCTGCGCAGGCAGGCGTTGATGGCCTGGCGTTCGGAGGCGATCAGGCCGATTTGTACGCCCTCACACTCGGCGAGCGCGAAAACTTGAGGGCGCAGCATGGAGGTATCTGTGATGCCCAATAGCTGCCATTCTTGAAGGTCTGGCTTGCTGCGCGCGATGATAAAGAACCACGGCCCATCCGGGCTGCCGTGAAGGTGCGTTTGCTGAATGGCCTGGTAGAGCGCCTGCTTTTCGGGCGGCAGCATGTCAAAATCGCGCTCGGTGGTGGGCGCTAATGCTTCCAGCAATACTTCCAGCGGATAGCCGTAAACGCGATCCCACAAATCGAACAATTGCACGCTGACCTCGGTATCGGTGAGGAACAGGGGCACGATATTGCGCTGGCGCAGATATTCGGTGACGCGGTGATAGTTGGCAAAGTCGCCATTGTGCACCAGCGCCTCGTTCACGCCAATAAAGGGATGCGCGCCGCCGGGATGCCAGATGCGCCCCTTGGTGGGGTAGCGCTGGTGCGAAATCCAGACGTGCGCCGTCATGTCCTCCAGCCGGTAGTAGGCAGCGGCTTGCTCGGCATAGCCTACGATTTTAAACACCAGCAGGTCGCGCCCGTGGCACAGCACAAAGGCGCGCTTGTCGCCCAGGCTGGCATAGTAGCGTTGGTTGAGCCGGAAGGTATTTTGGTAGACGTATTCGTCTTCCACCTGGCGCGCCGGCAAATGGCGCAGGCCATTTTCTTCGGCAAAACGCGCCAGCGCTTCTGGCCTGACGCGGCACAGGTAACGCACCACGTCCGGCGGGCGCACCTCCAGGCCAGGCACGGCGCGATAATCGTCCAGCGTTTCAATGGGATATGCCTGAGCGATGTCAAAGCGCTCCGTCAGACATTCGCGTTCCACCTGCGCGCGCGCGCCAGGGTCGAGATACGCCACCTGGATCAGGTAATGCGTGCGCAAGACCTCCGCCGGAACGCGCATCTGGGCCGGGTCAAGCCCGGCCGCCGCGATGCCGCCGCCCTTGCCGTTGCCCCGGTTGTGCATTTGCTGGCTGGCGGTGATAATGTGCCGGCCGGCAATCGGCGTATTGGCCGCAAAGCCCAGCACGCCGCAGCCGCCTTCAGCCGCTTCCGGCGAGCGCGGTTGAGCGGGGCAATCTGCAACCAGGCTGGTTCGAGAGTTTAGTAAAGCATCAACTTGTTCCCGCAAGTTCTCAAAAGACATGGGAGATACTCCAGGTAGTAATTGCTCAGCTTTCTCTGTCATTGCGAGGGCGCGCAGCGCCCGAAGCAATCTCCCTGCTAAAGATTGCTTCGTCGGCCCGCTTTGCGGGCCTCCTCGCAATGACACTATATATCATCATACAAATCGCGCCACTCGGGATTCATCGAGTTGATCAGGTTAACTTTTTTCTGGCGTGAACCAGCTTTGATTTGCTTCTCCCGTGCAATGGCAGCATTGACATCACCAGTCGCTTCGTAATAAACCAATTTAGTCAAGTGATAGCGGCTTATAAAAGCACTCCCTCTTCCAGACTTGTGCTCGTATACTCGGCGTTTCAGATTGTTTGTCACACCAGTGTACAGTGTGGTGTTGTAGCGGTTGGTCATGATATAAATGCAATACACGTTGTTATGCACTGGATAACATATTCCCAGCCATTGAAATACTCAAGATGGCGAAACAGTCTCCTCCTGCGCGGGAGGATTGCTTCGGCCTGCAGCCGTTTACCCAGAAACTTGTCATTGCGAGCGCCTCGCCGAAGGCGAGGACGCGAAGCAATCTCCAACGCAGAAGGGAGATTGCTTCGCCGCCCTTTGGGCGGCTCGCAATGACGAATCGAATCGTTATTCCAAATACACCAACGCCTCCGTGTGCCCACGCAGTTCGCGGATGCTTTTCATACCCAATGCGCGCAAGATGCCGGCCAGTTGCCGCAGCCAGCTGGTGTACACGTTGACGATGCGCTGCCATGCGCTTTCGACCTCCACCAGCTTGCTGCGTTCCGGGTCGGTGGTGGTGATGCCGAAAGGACAGCCCAACCCTTGTTCGCAACTGCCCAGCCGCGTGCAGCCTATGGCCACCAACTCGGCTGTGCCGATGATGCACCCATCTGCTCCAAGCGCGATGGCTTTGGCCACGTCGTAAGCGGTGCGGATGCCGCCCGACGCCATAACGGTGAGTTGGTCGCGAATGCCTTCGCCTTCCAAAAAGCGGTGCACCTTGGGGATGGCGTACTCGATGGGCATGGCAATGTTCTTTTTGGCGATTTCCGGCGCGGCGCCCGTGCCGCCATACGCTCCATCCAGGTGAACAATGTGCGCGCCGGCAAAGTATGAACCGACCGCCACCATGTCCACGTCGGTGGGCGTGCTGACCTTGACGCTGATCAGCGCGCGCGGGTTGACTTGCTTGAGCCAGTCCACGTGCTTTTTGTGATCCTCCACCGAATAGACGCTGTGGAAAGGGAACGGGCTAAACAGCGACGTGCCCTGCACCGCTTCGCGTTCGGCGGCCACACTGGCCGTGTTCTTGTTGCCCAGCAAATGCCCGCCCAGGCCAGGCTTGGCGCCCTGGGCGTACTTGATCTCGATCAGCCGCGCGCGCTGTATGGTCGCCTCGCGCACGCCAAACAGGCCGGTGGCGACCTGCGTGATAATGTGATCGGCATACGGGATCAGCGCGTCGGGATAGCCCCCCTCGCCAGTGGAAAAGAACGAGTTCAGGTGCTCGGCCGCGCGCGCCCGGCTGAGCATCACCGGCAGTCCCACGCTTCCAAACGACATGCCCGCGCCGTACCAGGGTAAGGGAATACACAACTCGGGGCGCTCATCGCCGCGCCGGTTGAGCGGCAGGCTCAAATTAAACTCCGCCGGGTCGGCTAACCAGCCATCCTGGCGCGAGCGCTGCCACGCGTCGGTCAGCTCGAACGCAAAGGCCAGCCGGTCGAATCCGCCGCCTGACCCACCCACGCGAAATTCCTGTTCGCCATCGGGGCGGCCATCGCGCGCCTGTTGGTGAGTTGAGGCGAGCAGCGCGTGCGTCCAACGCATGTCGCCTTCGCCGCTGTCTTCTTCGAGCAAGCGCCGGTAAGATTGGAAGGGCGCGCTGGCCGGGAACAAGCGTCGAAAGGCTTTGGCCTCAGTGTCCTCAAAAATCACGCGCCCCACCTCGCCGCGCAGCCGGCGCACCTCGCGCATGCCCATCGCGCCCAACGCTTCGAGCAGTTGGTCGCGCCAGGCCGCCATCAAGTTGACCAGGCGCTGCGCACCCCACTCGGCGTCCAGTTCGCGCTTTTCCACCGGGCAGGTGCGCTTGTCAGCCCACAGCGCGCAGCCCCAGGCGATGAGGGGCACGTAATCGAGCACGGCCACGTCCGCGCCACACGCAATGATCTTGGGCACGTGTTCGGCGGCGGCAATGCCGCCACTGACCAGGAATGATAGGCTGTCGCGCCAGCGGCGCTGAACCAGGTGAGCGTGAACAACGCGCAGCGAGTCGGGCAAGGGACGCCCGGTCCGGTCGCGCCCTTCGTCATCGGCGTACATGTGAAAAAGGCGCACGCCCTGGCGAAGCAGCCGCTCGACCTCGGCGGAGCTATCCGGGCCAAGCGCGTGGCGCAGCGCGATCATTGCATTGGGCCAGCGTTGGCGCGCCGCTTGCCAGCGTTCAAATGCCCACGGCTCGTCTTCGATCTCGACGTAGACAGGTTCTTGGGGCAGGTCGGGTGAATCGAAATCGTCTGCCGTGAGGCGCAAGGCAAGGTTGCGGCTTGGCGCTGCATCGAGCGCATGGGGGGTGAGGATAGCCAGGGTGCCCAGCCGCTCGGCGGCCAGCGACAAGGCGCGCCACGCCCCCTGCCCCGGCAGCGGCATGGGCAGCGGCCCGAATGCTACAGGCAGCGGCAAACTCATCAGCCGGGGCATTGGCGTGAGCAAGCGCCCGGCGGCGTCAAATTCGAGCATCTCTGGCGCGCCGCCCAGGCAGACGGTGGTCGAGATGGTCTCTCGGCCGTGGATACCGTCGCGCGTGGGCCGCACAATTTCAGACATGTCCAGCCACATGCCCTCAAAACCCTCGCCGCTGAACGGCCCGCCGTATCCCGCGCCGCTGATCGGGACGCGCCCGGTCTCGGCCTGGTACCAGGTCTGGGTAATGATCTCGGCCGTCCAGTGGCGGTCGCCGCGCTGCGTGGTGCCGGAGAAAACGCGATGGCCGTATTTGACGTAAGCGTCGGTCTCGTCCATCTGGAAATTGGCGGGATACTCAAAGGGCGCTGGCGCGGGCTTGGCGTGAATGTGATATCGGGTCATACTCGTCCTTATGTGGTTTGAATGGATTCTTGCGCTACTTCGAGCAGTGTGCGCCGTTCGGCGTGGGCGCGTTGTTGCAGGCGGTGGTACGCTTCGAGTTCGCTGATGCCTTCGCGCTGCATCAACAGTCCCTTGGCGCGGTCAATGGCGCGGCGCGAGGCCAACTCGTCCTGCATCTGGGCGGCGGCGTTGGCCGTGCGGGCCTGCTCTTCAAAACGGCGCGAGACTATTTGAATCATCGCCAATAATTCCGCTTCCTTGATCGGCTTGACCAGGTAGCCCATCACGGGCAAGCGCGCCGCGCGCTCGATCAGCTCTTGTTCGCCAAAGGCGGTGAGGAAAATGATGGGCACTTGCGCCCGATCCAAGAGCGCGCGGGCCGCTTCGAGGCCGTCCATCCCGGGCATTTTAATGTCGAGGATGACGAGGTCCGGCGTGCGGTTTTCGGCCAGCCTGAGGGCGGCCACGCCGTTCTCGGCGGCATAGACGGTATGCCCGGCTTCTTCCAAAATGGTTTTGAGTCCAAGCCGGATGATGGACTCGTCGTCGGCAATCAAGATGTCTAGATTTTTCAAAAGCTTGCTCCAGAGCCGGCAGGATTTGGAAAGCGTATGACGGCGCGCGCGCCGCCGGCCGGCGAGGCGCTCAGTTCAAAATGTCCTTTCAGGTCGTCGTGGACCAGCGCTTCCACGATTTGCAGCCCAAGACCTTTGGTGGGGGCCGAGCTGCCTATGCCATCGTCCTCCACAGTGATGGTGCTTTCGTCGTCGGTTCGCAATTGTACCAGAATCCGCCCGCTGGCGCGGCCCGCAAAGGCGTGTTCTACCGCGTTCTGGATCAACTCGCTGGTGGCCAGCGAGAGCGACGTGGCCTCGCGTGACGGAAGCACCAGCCGGTCGCCGCTCACGCTGATGGTAATATCCTGGCCGGCGGTGAGCATGGTTTCGCCGATGGAGCGCGCCACGCGCTCCAGCACGTTCTTCACGTCCACCACGCGCAGGCCTTGCTCGCTCAGGGTTTCGTGGACGGCGGCAATGCTCAGGATGCGGTTGATTGTCTCGGCCAGAACGTCTTGTGCGCGCAGTTCACGCGCGGCGCTCTTTTGCAGGCGGAGCAGCATGGCGATGGTTTGCAGATTGTTCTTGACGCGATGATGCATCTCGCGCACTACGGCCGTGTTGATGACGAGACGAGCGTTTTCGATAGCGAGCGCTGTTTGGTTGGCGAGCGTCTGGAACAATTCCACTTCTTTGGGAGTGAACTCGTGGTGAGCCCCCATGTAACACGAAAAGACGCCCACGATTCGCTCGCGCACCGTCAGCGGCACGCTCAACAACGATATCCAGCCCTCTTGTTCCGCCAGGGCGCGCTTGAGATATCGCTCGTCTGTTTGAACATTGGGTATGATGATGGGCTGCCCGCTGGCGGCCACCTGGCCGGCGATGCTTTGCCCAACCGGAATGGAAGAGAGTTGCTGTTCTGTGGCGCCAATGTTGTGCGTGGCGCGCAGCACCAGCTGGCCGCAGATGTCGTCCAACAAGCGCAGCGAGGTGGCCTTGGCGCCCATCACCCGCGCCGCCATCTCGGTCACCACGCCCAGCATTTCGTCCAGGTACAGCGGCGAGGTGACGGTGCGGCTGACCTCGGCCAACGTAGATAGTTCCTGGATTTGCTGCTGCATGCGGTCGTATAGCGCGGCCTTTTCCAGCGCCCCGGCGGCCAGGTTAGCGATGAGCGATAACAGTTCTATTTCGTCGTCGCTAAAAACGTGCCGCTCGGCCGTCTGCACGTTCATCGCGCCGATGATGCGCCCCTGCACACTGAGCGGGACGGCCATGAGTGAATTCAGCCCTTCTTCGCGCGTTTCGGGCAAGAGTTTGAAGCGCGGGTCGTTCAGCGCGTCGCACACCGCCACTGGCTGGCCGTGCGTGACGGCCCATCCCGTCAACCCTTCGCCAATGCTCAGCGAAGCGCGCCCGATGGCTTCCCGCGCCAGACCTGTGGTCGCTTTGAGAAGCAGTTGGTCGCTGCCTTCTTGTTGGAGGTAGATGGAACACGAGTCTACGCACATCACCTGCGAGGTGATGCGCGTGATGACGTTCAGCGTGTCTTCGAGTTTCCACGCCGCCGCGAGCGCCGCGCCGATTTGGCCCACGGCGCGCAACTGGGCGGTTTTTTGTTCGAGGCGGTAAAGAGTGTCGTCCATCGGTGGGGATATTATACATTTGGTTTTAGGCGCGTCAAATTGACACATTCCTGGAAGCGGGGTATACTCTTTTATTGCTTATCTTGCCCGGTTGTGTGCGAATATACTATGAATACAGACCCCCTTATTGGCCATCACTTTGGCCCATACAAGATTATTGAAAAAATCGCTCGCGGCGGCATGGGGGAGGTATACAAGGGTTTTCATTCTGCCCTCGATCGTCACGTTGCCATCAAGCTACTAGGCCCCTCTTTTAAAGCCGACCCTGCTCTGACACAGCGCTTTCAACGCGAAGCCAAAGCTGCGGCGGCGTTGCGCCATCCCAACATCATCCAGGTTTTTGACTTTGGTATTCAAGATGATGCTTATTACCTGGTGATGGAGTACGTGGAAGGGACGGATTTGCGAAGCGAGATGGACCGGCGGCAGCGCGAAGGGAGACCGTTCACTCCCTCAGAAATCATTCATTTGCTAGGCCAGGTGGGCGACGCTCTGGATTACGCTCATCAAAGAGGCGTCATCCATCGAGACGTCAAGCCGGCCAACATTTTGGTGACGAGAGAGGGTCAGGCGATCTTGAGTGATTTTGGCCTGGTGATGCTGCGCGACCGCGCCAGCCAGGCCACGCTGGGGCACTCGTTCGGCACGCCGGAGTACATTGCCCCGGAGCAAGCCATAGATTCTCGCGCTGCCGTACCCGAATCGGACATTTACTCGCTGGGGGGCATTCTGTACGAAATGGTTACCGGGCGGCTTCCCTTTGAAGCTGAGTCTTCAATCAGCCTGGCTCTGAAACATATTAGCGAGGAGCCGACTCCTCCGCGTCAATACGTTCCCACGCTTCCGCCCGCCATCGAGTCCGTCATGTTGCGGGCGCTGGCCAAAGAGCCATCCGCCCGGTTTGCTACTGCCCAGGAGATGGTCGATGCGTTGCGTATAGCCTGGGACGTTTCTGCCTCGTCCGTTGCCAGGGCGGCCGCCCAACTTGCCAGCGCGCCGGCTATGCCGCCCGCTGCGCCTGTTTCTCAACCTGCTCCCCAGGCAATGATGGCGGCTCCGCCCGTGCCCGAGCGCAGCGCCCAACCGGCCATTGTCGCACAGCTGCCCATAGTTGATACGCCCAAGCCGTCCGCCATTAAAGAACCCGAGGCGGTTTCTTCTGCGCCGGGCAAGGTGCGGCCACAAGCTATATGGATTGCGGTGTTGGCTGTTCTGTTGTTGGCTGTCGTCGGTGTCCTTGCTCTCAACAGGGGGGGGGCGCCGGCCGTTGCCATGGCCACAGCCACGGCGACGCGGATCAGCAACCCTATAGCCTCCCCTTCTCGGCCCCAGTTTACGCCTACACCCACACTCATTCCTCCCCCGGCGGCCGGACAGGTCTTGACGCGCACGCCTGACCACATGGCCATGCGTTTTATCCCGGCGGGGACATTTTTGATGGGCACAAGTGACAAGAACGCTCCCGACCGCGAAAAACCTCAACATACGGTTACTCTCTCCTCCTTCTGGATAGATGAGACGGAAGTGACCAACGAACAGTACAAATTGTGCGTCGAGGCCGGAAGTTGCGCCGCGCCTGTCATTCGCACGGCCTACGACGATTCAGGACGGGCTGATCATCCCGTCACCTTGGTCAACTGGGAAGAGGCCAACACCTATTGCCGCTGGCTGGCCGGCGAGACGGGCTGGGATGTACACCTGCCCACCGAGGCGCAATGGGAAAAAGCAGCTTCCTGGGATCCCTCTACTCAGGCCAAGCGGCGCTATCCATGGGGAGATAAGGACCCCTCTCCAAGATTGCTCAACTTTGATGGAAGCGGTTTAAATCGCACCGTTCCCGCGGGCAGTTATCCAGATGGCGCCAGCGCGTATGGCGTCTTGGATATGGCTGGCAACGTTTGGGAATGGGTGGCCGACTGGTACAGCGAATACGATGACGACATTCCTGAGCAGCCCGTTGTTGATCCCACCGGTCTTGGTGTAGGTAACGCGCGAGTGGTGCGTGGTGGGTCTTATGGATACGGCGGCAGCGAGGCGCGCTCTACGTATCGAAACCTCAGCGATCCTCAAAAGGCCAAAGGCTACGATCTCGGTTTCAGGTGTGCTGTCAATGGCGAGCGATTGCCATGACCAGGGCGCCCGATTCTCAGTTGTTAGCGCAATCACGCCATACAACGTTGGCTGCGCTATCTCAGATTGACGACAGCACACTTTTACGACTCACCCGCCTCACGCTTCCAGAAATCCAGTCTATCAAGCAAGAAATCGCGCAGGTCTTTCCGGCCGGCAATTTGCCGGCGTTTGTGTTGAGCGGACTGGTCAAGCTCAAAGGCCGCGCCGTCGGCCCCAGCCAGGTGAACCAGGATATTACGGTCTTGCTGCGCGGCATCAGCCTGATTCCTCAGGGGCTTTACGGCCTCTTTATAGCCGGGCCGGCCACCGTTTTGTACGCCTATCAAAAATTGCTGCAGCTGGCGGGCAAAGATATTGCCAGCGCCTTTCCCTACGGCACGTGGCAATTCTATCTCCAGTTCGCTTTGCGAGAAGACACCGCTCGCCACACTAACGAGACGGTGGGTTTTCACCGTGCGTTTTCTCATCCCCCTGCCAGCAGCTCGAGTGAAGAGCGTGCGCAAAAATCCGGCAAATCGTCTGAAGGGGCCAGGTCAATCAACCTGGCGGGCATGGCCACGGCCTGGACCTGCGCCGCTATCGAGTTGCTTTACCGTTACGACGACTTGCTGGCGGCCGATTGGACAGAGCGCGTGATGATGCGGCTGGTTGTCGAAGAGGCCGCCGAGTCTGGCATGGTTTCTCAGCAGCCTTTCGCTTCTATGCTGGCGGATTGGAACAGGCAGCGCCCTTACCAGCGCCCGCCGGGCGCGGTGGATTATATTGCTTATCGCGAAGCCACGTTTCAGCATTTTATCCACGAGCGGATAAACGCCTTACCGGCCATTGGGCGGGAACGCTTCCGCAAGCGCTACCAGACTCGCCTGGCGGAAGAGTTGAGCGATTACCAGG
This sequence comes from uncultured Anaerolineae bacterium, assembly GCA_964651475.1. GTDB lineage: Bacteria > Chloroflexota > Anaerolineae > Fen-1058 > Fen-1058 > JBGSMF01. The sequence continues at coordinate 64,694 of CAZYXV010000013.1, forward strand.
AACAGATGACGATTCTGGCCATGCTCTCGCCGGATCGCTACCAGGAACACAGGCAGCCCATACCGCTGTGGCAGGCGCTCGTCGCTTTTGTTTGGAACGGATGCACTTTTTTGTTGGTGGCCTGCCAGCGGGATGAGCGCGGCAGCCCGTTGTGTTTTCCATCTGCCGGCAGCGCGCCGCCTGTGCCGCTGTACGTGTTGCCCGATGGTGAACTGTGTGACGCCAATCGCCAACTCCTCACTGTGGATCGAAGTGGGCGGGTGTTTTACCGCGAGAGCGGAGGGCTCCTGGGGCGTTTGCGCGCTCCCGCGCCCGAGATAATCCACGCCTGGATGACGGCTATTTTATCCACGCCGCCGACGGCCGGCGAGTCGTTCACGTTGGATAGGATGCTGGCTCAAAGCCCGCGCACGCTTCAACCTCAGCTGCGCCAGGGGTTGCCGGAGGCGGCCAAGCGAGAGCTTGCTACTTTGCGCCGCGCGTTGATTGTTCTCAACTGGACTGGTTCCTCGGCCAATCTTCCCCTGGCATATATCCGGCGGGGACACAGGGGCGTTGGCGATCACGCTCTCACAATCTTTCGCACCGAGCAAAGTATTGTCTTTGATCAATCTCATGTTTTCTTCGATGGGATGTGGGGGATGGCTGTGTCTGAGGTGTTGACCAACAACGCCATTCACTGGTACCGCCGCCTGGAAAAGCAGCCGCCCGCTCCTCCGCCGGTCACCATGCCGCTGGCTCTGACCAGCTTGCAAGCCAGTCCTTCGCAGATACAACTGAGCGGCGCGTCGCAGGGCGAACTGGCCACCTGGCTGCATCCACGCCGGAGCGAAGCGGCGGCGGAATCGAGCGGTGTGGAGATGCGCCGCCTGCGCCACCTGCGCCAATGGCTCAGCCAGCGCGGCGTCCCGCTGACCATCAATGACTTGCTGCTCTTGTACCGCTTCCTCCACGCCACTCGCTACCAACCGTCTCCCGTTCTCCGGAAGGCGTTGGATGATTTTGGCGGACGGGCCGCCTCGCCCGAAGCTCACGCGGCGTACAAGCTGGTTGAAGACACGCTGGCGCGCTTTCGCGAAACCAACCCCGCGCTTCTCATTCCAATGGATGCCAGTAACGTCTCGCCTAAAGAGCGCATTTTCCCCACTATCTTTCGCAACCCGCTGACGGAAATTCAAGACAGGTTTGCCGCCGCCCACAAGTGTTACCAGGAATACCGCGCCCAGCCTGACGCCGAGCACTGGCCTGCCTTTGACCAGACCCGACGCGAGCTGTTGGCGTATCTAAAAGCATTTGGCGAACTGCTGGACACACTCAAGGCGGTGACCATGCGGGGGGAAAGTTTCAACACGGCCACCATCCGGCTGCTGGGACATTTGCCACCATCCATGCAGCATATCCTCGACCAAATCCCCCAGCACATTAACGTGCTCAATGAAATTATCAAGGGAAATGAGGTGTTTTCCAATGTGGGGCGGGTCGCGCCGGGCGCGTCTCTGGCTCGCTTTATCAGCGCCAAAGACGATGGGCAAACCAAGGAATTGGTGTGGGGCTTTCTCACCGACGATGAGGATCGAATGCACATCAGCCTGCGCGATTTGAGGCCGTTTGTGCCATCGCTGCTCGCATTGGGAGAGACGGGCCTGGCCGACATGCTGGCGCAGGATTACGCGCAAAGCTACGTCCAGGGGTTTAATCGCTTCGTCGTCGAGTTGGGTGCGCTGATCGCTGTCAAAGGCCCCGATGAAAGTGGCGGCGGCAACCCTGTTTCAACTTCTTCATCCGCTAGTCGAGGTGCCCGTCCATAACAGAGAGTAGTAAAACTGTTGCCGCTCATCCTGGCGTTCATTCATTTGACCATAATCCGCGCTTCAGGTATAATGTTCCGGTTATCTTTATGTAAAGTGAGGAATATCGTATGACAAAACGTACATTTCAACCTAAAAAACGGCATCGCGCGCGAACGCACGGTTTTCGTGCGCGCATGGCAACCGCAGGTGGCCGCAAAGTTCTAAAAGCGCGCCGGCTGAAGGGGCGCAAAGTTTTGGCGACCCAGCCAAAACGCGCCAAGCGGATCAATTGGAAATCTGGGTGAGTGGGTCTAATCGCCGAATGGGAGCATCGGCAGCCAGCGCGTTTCCCGCGTTGGGCGCGGCTACGTCATAAGACAGATTTTGAGCGGGTGAGATTGCTTGGACAGGCCTGGCGACACCCGCTCTTTGTGCTGGCAGCTTGCCGGAATGAACAAGGCGTTTCTCGGATTGGTATAATAACGAGCAAGAGATTAGGGAATGCGGTAGCGCGCAACCGGGCCAGGCGCCTGCTGCGCGAGGCCGCCCGCTTATGTTACAGTCAAATCACTCCTGGGTGGGATATTGTGTTGATTGCACGTCCGGCAGTAGGCGAGGCCAAGTCGCAGCAAGTTTGCGCCGCGTTGGTCGAACTGGCGCGCCGGGCCGGCCTGGCAAAATGTGGAGAGCAAGCCTGAGGTGAGTAGACTGGCGCTCTGGTTAATCCGCGTTTATCAAAATACTGTGTCGCGTGTTTTACCCCCCGCGTGCCGATTTTACCCATCGTGTTCTCAGTACACTTACGAAGCCATTGGCAAGTACGGTTTGCTGCGAGGCGGCTGGCTTGGGCTCAGGCGTCTCTCGCGTTGCCACCCGTTCAATCCTGGCGGTTACGATCCGGTCCCATAAGTGTACATTCAGTATCCATTGTCGCTCCTGGAGCGGAGGTTCACAGTCTTGTGGCAATCCAAAATCTAAAGTCTAAAATTCAAATTGCGCTCGTGCTCGCTCTGGTCAGCTTGATGACGGGCTGCGGCGGTGAAGCTTTGCCGGTCACCAGTTGGGCCGGGTTGATGGTGAGTGACGGCGTGGCTTACATGTCGGCCACCAGCCAGGTCATGTCCATTGGCACGAGCGACGGCGCAGTTCATTGGACGTTCAAGTCCCAGGTGACACAGCCGGGATTGTTCGGCGCGTCCCAGCACGTGATTCCCGTGCACGCTGATCCGGCGATTTATGGCGAATTGGTGTTTGTGGGCAGCGACGGTCAATCGAAGAATGAAGGCCGCGTTCGCGCGCTAGAGGTCGAATCAGGCCAGGTGCGCTGGCAATTCCCGCCTGAAGACGAGCAGCCCATCGGCAATATTTTTGCCGGATTGGTCGCGCAGGAGGAGACGGTTTACCTTGTCGCTACCGACGAGTTGTACGCGTTAAAGACCGAGACCGGCGCCAAGTTGTGGAGTGTGCCTCTGAACGGACGGGTATGGGGAACGCCCTTGTTGGCGGATGGACGTTTGTATGTGGGCACCTTGAATCACAAATTGTTTGCGTTGGACGTGGCGGAGCAAGGCAAGACAATTTGGGAGTTTGACCAGGCTCAGGGGGGGATGGCCGGCTCGCCGGTGCTGAGTAACGGTACGTTGTACGTCGGCTCGTTTGATAATTACCTGTACGCGCTCGACGCGGAAACGGGGCGGCAGCAGTGGCGTTACGATGCGCGCTACTGGATTTGGGATGGCGTGACCGTAATCAGCGATACCGTGTACGTGGGCGACCTGGGTGGGTACGTGCAGGCGCTTGGCGCGCAAGATGGGCAGCCGCGCTGGTCGCAGCCTGCCAAGGTAGAGGGCGCGGTGCGCGCTACTCCCCTTTACATCGGCGATGCGCTAATTGTGGCGACCGACGCCGGAAACGTGTACGCGCTCGATCCGGGCAACGGCTCGGTGCGCTGGGTAGTGAACGCGCCGAGCAGTCGCCTGCTCACCCGCCCGGTGCTGGATAAAGATACGCTGCTCTTGTCCACACTTAGCGGGCCTGTGCAATTGTACGGCGTGGATATAGCCGCCCTGTCAGATGCCTACCAGCAACAAGAAATCAAAGCCAGCGGACGCGCGCCGGTCACGTTATACAAAGAGAACCAGGTAAACGCGGATGTGGTGCGCTGGCATATCTCGCCCACACCGGGCAAGTGAGGTAAAGTCATCGTGTGGGATTTACTGATTCTCAGGCCGTTTGTCAACGCCTTGCTGCTCATATACGCTTACCTCGGGCACGATTTTACCATCTCTATCACCCTGTTCACCGTCTTGCTGCGCATGATCTTGTACCCCCTGACGATCTCGCAGCAAAAGCAAGCCAAGGCAATGCAGGCGCTTCAGCCAGAGCTTCAAGCTCTCCAGAAAAAGTATGGCAAAGATCGAGAAAAGATTGCGCAAGCGCAAATGGAACTTTACAAGCAGGCCGGCATCAATCCCTTGGGGGGATGTCTGCCTTTGCTGCTCCAGTTTCCGATCATGATTGGTATGTATCAGGCCATCGTTCGCGTGATGGCCGTCAATCCATTACAGCTATTCGATCTATCCAAGCATCTCTATCCATTTTTGCCGCAACTGACCGCGCTCTTGCCTGTGAATAACCAGCTCTTGTGGCTAGATTTGGGGCAGCCCGATCCGTATTATGTCGTGCCTATCCTGGTCGCCATCACGACCTTTTTCTCTCAAAAGGTCATGACGCCGCCCTCTACCGGCGACGATCAAAGCGCCATGGTCAACAAGCAAATGATGTACATGATGCCCCTGATGTTTGCGTACTTTACGACGCTGTACGCCTCGGGGCTGGGCATTTATTTCATAGTTTCCAATCTCGTTAGCATTGTACAATACTGGCTGGTCGGGCGCTCGGTGACAGGCATTGTTCTTCGGACCCCTGTCCTCGACGAGGCGCCCTCTGCTCCCCTCCCTACTCCTGTGTCTTCAGACTCCGGCAGCATCAAGCGCGCCGCCGGCAAACCAAAACGAAGGCGCAAGTCCTAGCTCAGATCGGAAGTGCAAATAACATCCCTCCTAGTGCTCTTTGGGCAAAAATCGAGTGAGGTAATATGGAAAATCCTCAGAGTATAGAAGCCGTCGGAATGACTGTGGACGACGCTGTCGCGCGCGGATTAGAGGCATTGAACGTGACGCGCGACCAGGTGGTGATTGCGGTGTTGGACGAAGGCAGTCGAGGAGCAGGTGGCGCTCGCACGCGCGAGGCGCGCGTGCAGTTGACGGTACAAGAGCGCCCGCTGCCCGCCGAGTTGCCCGCTGGCAAAGATGACGACGCTGCTCGAGCGGCTGTGCAGGCTTTGCAAGAGTTGCTCGACAAAATGCGCGTCAAGGCGCGCGTCGCATCGCGGTGGGACGTCAACGAGGTGCGAGGCGAAAAGCCCGAGCTGCGGCTCGTCTTGGATGTGCGCGGCGACGATTTGGGCGTGCTCATCGGCCGGCGCAGTGAAACCATAGACGCGCTGCAATATCTCACCCGTCTGATCGTTTTTCGCGAAGTCGAGCGCCAGTTTAATCTTGTCGTGGATGTCGAAGGCTACAAGATTCGCCGCGAAAACCAGCTCAAGCAACTGGCTCAACGCATGGCCGAACGCGTGGCCTCGACGCGCCGGCCGGTGGCTCTGGAACCCATGCCGCCTCACGAGCGGCGCATTGTGCACATCACCTTGCGCGATCATCCCGCCGTCACGACTGAAAGCGTCGGGCGCGGGGAGAATCGCAAGGTGACCATCATTCCGCGAAGAAAATAAGGCAAGTATTTTCTTGCGCAGCGCGTGTTTCTATGCCCACCATACCGGATTATTTGGTTATCGGCCACGTGTGCCAGGATATTATTTCCGCGCCAGGCCATGGCCGTTTGCCGCTTCAAACCTCAACCGGCGGAACGGTCACGTATGCTGCGCGGACGGCGCGCGCATTGGGGTTGCACGTGGCGGCGCTCACCAGCGCCGCGCCGGATTTTGCTTTGAGCCTGGCCTTGCCCGATATCCAGGTGCATCGTTTGCCCTCGGACCTGACCACGACATTTGAAAACAGATATCACCATGGCGTCCGCCAGCAAATCCTTCACAACCGGTCCGGCGACATTCGCGTGACCGATGTGCCGGCCTCGTGGCGGCAGGCAAAGATTGTTCACCTGGGGCCGGTGGCGCGAGAAGTAGATTTGGCGCTGGTGGAGGGTTTCCCGGACGCATTTGTTGGAGTAACTCCCCAGGGGTGGCTGCGCACGTGGGACGAGCGAGGTTACGTCCGCCCGCGTGTCCGCGAGTTTATCTATGCCAACAAGTTTTCTACCTGGAAAGGCCCGAATAATTTGGAACCATGGCGCGTGGATGCCATCGTGTTCAGCATCGAAGACATTGGCGGCGACGAGTCTTTGATTGCCGAGTGGACCGTTCACGCGCCAGTGGTGGTCGTCACGCGCGGCGAGCGCGGCGCGACACTTTACGTTCAAAATGAAGCGCGGCATGTCCACGCCCCGCGCGTCCACGAAGTGGAACCAACCGGCGCGGGAGATATCTTTGCCGCTGCTTTTTTCGTCCGGCTGCGCGAGACTGGCGACCCCGACGAAGCAGCCCGTTTTGCCACGCGCCTGGCCTCAACGTCGGTCACGCGGCGAGGATTGGAAAGCATTCCGACGGCGGCGGAAGTTGAGGCGTATAGGTCGAACTCTATTCCTCACCTTTCTCCCGCGTGATGGAATAGCGCCACAACAAGTGCTTTCTGATTTTAGCCCCCGGCAGCACATCGGCGCAGACCTGATGCAGGCAGGGTAGTGTGGGGTAAGCACATTTTTCCCGTGGATAGCCCAGGCTTCCCGTTCGGCGCGCAACTCTTGCATTTGGTATACTGGGCGCGGGCACAATCTGCAATTTTGTTGTCATTGCGAGGGTGCGAAGCACCCGAAGCAATCTCTGATCTGCAAGCGTACAGATTGCTTCGCCGCTCGCCGCAGGCGGAGCGGCTCGCAATGACAGGATTGTGAAAAATTGCAATTTATGACCGCGTGCAGTATATATAGATGGATTGCTGGAATGTTTGCGCTTATAGTAGCGAGTATTGCAGTGTCCGCGCGCCATTCACGCAAGCGAGCCAGCCCGGCTTGCGCAACTCACTACAAGCTGCCCTCATTTATACGATTATCTTGTATCTTCTCAATAATCCGGGGTAGGGCAGGGCTTGCCCCTGCCCTCATATGGGCGACCGCAAGAGTCGCCCCTACATTTTGAGATGATACATTATCTTTTCCATCAGCCTGGTTCCTGGTATCTGGACGTAGCCCATTTTGCGGTCAATGGCAAGCGCCGGCAGATTCTCGGCATTGTGAGTGGTGCGCACCGAGCGCGTCTTTAATACATCCCGCGCATAGCGCAGCGCCAGCACTCGCACCGCTTGCCCCAACTTGCGCCCGCGGTAGGGACTATCCACCCCGATATGCAGCGTATTGGCGTATTCATTCCCCTCAAAGCGGGTAATGGCGCACATCGCCGCCCATGCGCCGCTGGTGGTATCAATGGCTACAAATTGTCCGTCAGGCTTGTACCAATCCGACTGGCACACATTTTCCTGGAAATCCTCAAACGAATCCCAATAAGGTTCGCCGCCCGATCCGGGGACATCCATTGCCGTCGTGTTGTTCAGGACATACAGCTTGTGCTGCGCTTCTTCCGTGTTGCCCAATTCCGCCATCGAGGTGAACTGGAACCCTTCATCCTTTAGCCTGGCAATGACTGCGTTGTAGGGACGGTCGTCGAAGGTGTCCAGGTTCAACGCCAACGCAATCCGTTGCGACCGTTCGATAAAGCCGCGCCGCTCGGCGAATGCCTGACATTCCGGGCAGTCATCCCAGACGCTGACCCGCAGTCTTTTTGTCTGTGCGGCTTGGGCGACCCGCGCCAGATCCTCATACAATTGGCGGCCTACCCCCTGCCCGCGCCGCTCCGACCTGACGAACAGGTAGAAATATATTCGGCCAGCTTCCAACTTGTGGCGAAGGATCCAATAAAACCCTAGCAGCTCCCCTTGCTCATCCTGGGCCACCCGCGGGATGATCCACTCCCGCTCCTTGTTGTAATCTTGCTTGAGGTCAGCTTCTGAATATGGCACGCCTTCCAGGATCGAGAACCAGGCTGTAAGTTGCCCGAAATCACGTTCCGGCTCGGCTGGGCGTAAAGTAATGGTTTTCATGTTTTTCGTGTCCTTTCAATGTTGTTGCAGGAATGGAATAGAACCGGTTTATCGTTCACGTGCTTTTTCGGGTTGGTTTACGTTCCAGGCGCTGTTGAGAGGCGGCTATCCATTGAGCATCCAGGCGGGCCAGCCGCTTCTTTTTAAGATTCTCCTTGATCACCCACCGCACATCCCGATCATCGCAGTCGAACCATTGCTCCATCATCGGTCTGCCCATTTCTGGAAGCGCGGCAACCGCTACGCTCCAGCAGTAGCCCAAGGCTTGCCGCAGTGTCTTGAAATCATCGCTGCGCTGATCGCCGCCATGTTGAAGTGAGCCTGTGATGGCGTCAAGAATGTGGAGCACTCGTTCGGCGTGCGCTTTTTCGTGGAGCAGTTTAGGCTCGCACAGAGCCGCTGCCGCTGCGCGCTGTTCCAAGCGGCTGCCCTGGCTCCAACGCGCCATTTCTTGCAGCAGCCCGTCCATGTTTACCTCACCCCATCGCTGCAATGCCATCGCCACCGCTTCACGGGTGCGCCAACGTGGATCGGAGGCGCAGCGCCGCAGTGTCTTTAAAATGTTTCGCTTGCCTTGGGTAGGCAACTTGCCCTGAGCGAGCAACTTGCCCAGTCCCACTACTCCGCAGAAAGCCAGGAACTCGTAGGGTGAGTTGACCGGAGCTTGCTCTGCATCGAACAAAAGATAGCGTTTAAAGAGAGCTTCGTCGCCTTCTTCGGCCACCGCTTGCGCCAGTTCCAGGTTACCCCTTGGTCCCGGCAGGCCGGATTCTTGCAGTAGAAACGTATCCCAATCTTTTAGCATCCTGAGTGTTTGACGATAATCGCCTGCTTTGCTCATCGCTTGCCTCGTTCTTTCAATGATTATCCAAAGCAATTCCCTGTGACAACACTCTCCATTCTATAGCCAACCCGGGCAAAGGTCAAAAAATCACAGTGCAAGAAAACAACACATAATAAAAGCGCACCATTTCAAAAATTAGATACTTGTCCAATTGCAAAATCCCCCAGGTGTCTGATGTGCATGGAATGTCTTTGTTGTATGCTGGGGTAGTGTGACAGGGCGGAGACAAATACTGCAGGCGGCGTCTTTCACTGACGGCCGCGCGCTGGTACCGTCATCGTCGTCGGCTTGACTTTTGAGAGGAATAGCGATGGCAGACTATAGACAACCGGAAAAGCGCGTGGAGAGGTGGATGCTTATGAACATTGTCATCACCTTGATCTTGGTTCTATTTTTGAGTGGGTGTAGCACGCCGGCGTCTGGGCTGGCGTTGCCTCCTACAGCGACCTCCGCGCCGACTCAAACGCCGGTGTTCCCCCCGACGCTCGTGTTCACGCCGACTCCAACACCGACGTTGCCACCAACAAGCACACCCCTTCCAACACCAACCTCTCCCCCTACGGCGATACCCGTCCCAACCCAAGTGTTCCAGGTGGAAAAGATCAGTCTTACCGCCTCGGACAATGTGAAACTTGCCGCGACTCTGTTTTCCAGCCAGGGAAAAGTTGGCGTTGTGCTGGCTCACATGGGCCCTCTCGATCAGCGCAGTTGGGGATCCTTTGCCAGGACAATTGCTGGTCAGGGGTTCACGGCTATCACCTTTGATTTTCGCTGTTATGGCCAATCAGAGTGCAGCGGTGGGAAAGGAGATACCCACGCCACGGACGTGCGCGCGGCGATAGAGTTTTTGCGCAAGCGGGGCTTGAAGCGCATTGTTTGCATGGGGGCCAGTTTGGGAGGGGAGGGGTGCATGAGTGCGGCGCTCGATGAAGAGCTGGCTGGCCTGGTTGTCATCGCCAGCAGAGGGGTCACAAGACCGGATAAACGCTTTCCTCAAGACCTTGTCAATCCCGCTATGCCCAAACTGTTCATCATTGCCGATAAAGACCCCGATTACGACCTGCTTGAGATACCGGCTCTCTACGAGAGCGCCCCGGCGCCTAAGGAACTCAAAATCTTTGCAAGCGCGGTTCACGGCACCGACTTGTTCAAAACAGAATGCGGGGACGAGTTTCGTGAGCTGCTGGTGAATTTTCTGCAAAGGATTGAGAATTAGGCAGTTACTAAAAATAGGCGGACTTGCCTGCAGTTCGATCCGCTTCGTATGACGAGTGTCGAAAGGAGTTGATCATGAAGGTTTTCAAAATCGTCCCTATGTTTGTTCTGTTCACCCTGCTGGTTGCAGGCTGTCAACCCGCAGCGTCCACGCCGATGCCGCCCAGCCCGGCCACAGAAACACCCACGCCGCCGCCGCCCAGACCGATCACAGAAACACCCGCGCCAACACCCACGCCGCAGCCCTGGCGGCCCAAGTTTATAGCAGAAGCCTGTGTTCCTGACGGAACAAGAGCATGCAAGGTAGTATTTGTGTTGCCGGCGCAGTATTACGCGAGGAATGGGCAAAAATTCCCCAACCAGTTTCGGGAGGCCGGTTATACTGTGACGGTGGCTTCCAATGCACCAGAAGTCGTAGAAGTATGCGAAACTAGCCTTGCCGTGGCTCAACCCCAAAAGAATATCCCGGTTGACTTGGCGCTGGCTCAAGTGCACGTTGCGGACTACGACGCCGTTCTTTTCATCGGCGGCCTGGGCTGCCATGACCAATGGCACGATGAAGAAGCGCATCGTATTGCGCGGGAAGCCATTGAGCAGGGCAAAGTTGTGGGGGCGTCGGGGTGCGCGTCTACCATTCTGGCTTACGCGGGCCTGTTGCAAGGGAAAACAGCCACCGTTTGCTCCCTTAAGGCCGTCGTCAAGCAGGGCCAGAATTATCGCGCCGTCTTGGAAAGCCAGGGCGCGGTGTATAGCGATGCCCCAATTGTGCGCGACGGGCTGATTGTGACGGCCAAGCAAGCATCGGGTTCCTTTGTTGACGGCGTCATTGAGGTGGTTTTGGAATCTACCCCGTAGAGAATCCCATAAGCTGAATGAGCAGCACTGTTATGAACAGCACTGTTATTGTGCGGTGTGCTACCGCGTGTGGCAGGCGGCGCCTTTCACCGCCGGCGGCCCACTTGCCGTCGGCTTTTTTGTCAGGGAGGAATAACAATGACAGACCATAGACAACCTGAAAAGCGTATGGAGAGGTGGGGGCTTTTGAACATGGTCATCCCCTCGATCTTGGTCCTATTGCTTTTGAGCGGGTGTAGCGCGCCAGCGTCAGGGCTGGCGCTGCCTCCTACAGCGACCTCCGCGCCGACCCCGATGCCGGCGCTTCCCCCTACGCTCGTGTTCACGCCGACTCCAATACCGACACTGCCTCCAACAAGCACGCCTCCGCCAACACCAGCCTCTCCCCCTACAGCGATTCCCGCCCCCACCCAAGTATTCCAGGTCGAAGAGATCAGCCTTACCACCTCGGACAATGTGAAACTTGCCGCGAACTTGTTTTCCGGCCAGGGAAAAGTTGGCGTTGTGCTGGCCCACATGGGTATTGCCGATCAACGCAGTTGGAAGTCCTTTGCCAGGACAATCGCTGGCCAGGGGTTCACCGCCATCACCTTCGATTTTCGCTGTTATGGCCAATCGGACTGCAGCGGCGGGACGGGAGATACCCTCGCCACAGATGTGCGCGCGGCGGTAGAGTTTTTGCGCAAACGGGGCCTGGAGCACATTGTCTGCATGGGGGCCAGTATGGGAGGTCAAGCGTGTATGAGCGCGGCGCTCGATGAAGAACTGGCTGGCCTGGTCGTCATTGCCAGCCCAGCGGCCGTGAGACCTGATAAACACTTTCCTGAAGACCTTGTCAGCCCCGCTATGCCCAAATTGTTCATCGTTGCCGATAACGACCGCTATTACGATCTCACGCTTGAGATACCGGCTCTCTACGAGAGTGCGCCGGCGCCTAAAGAGCTCAAGACCTTTGCAAGCTCGGTTCACGGCACCGAGTTATTCAGAACAGAATACGGGAATGAATTTCGTGAGCTGCTGGTGAATTTTCTGAAAAAGCTTGGCTGAACGGTGTGCCACATTGTTTGGACTTGAATCCCCGGTCCGCGCCGATTTGTCGCTCGGCTTGCCTGGTGGTATAATCTCCATTCTGAATTTTCCGAATGGAGATACACTATGAGCGTTTACCTGAATCTGGCACAAATCGTCGTTTCGATTGCTTTGATTGCGTTGGTTTTGCTGCAAACCAAAGGTTCCGCGCTGAGTGGAATGTTTGGAGGAACCGATACCTCAATCCACAAAACTAGGCGAGGACTGGAAAAAACGGTCTTCAATGCCACTATCTGGCTATCGGTGGTATTTTTCCTCTTGGCTCTGCTCAACGTTATTTTTACTAGCTCTAGCAGCTAAAGCCATCTGAAAAACAAGCGTGTTGAGTGCGTACGCGCGTTGAGCATTGGCTGAACAGTGGTCAAGCATATTCGTTGGCAAGTTGTTCTGATCGTTTTGGGGATTGCTTTGTTAGGCGCCCTGCTTGTGTCTATGGCATTCCTCAATCCGGTTGACACCGTCATCGTTCCGGCGCAGGGCGGCACCTACGTAGAGGGAGTAGTCGGCCAGGTCCAGGCCATCAATCCCCTCGTGTGCTCGCTCAACCCCGCCGATCAGGATTTATGCGCCTTGGTATTTAGCGGCTTGATGCGCTTTGACGTGCACGGCGAGCCAGTGCCTGATATTGCCGCGCAAGCGCCGCGCGTCTCGGCGGACGGCACTGTCTATACAGTCTCGCTGCGCTCGAACATTCGTTGGCAAGATAACGTCCCGCTGACGGCCGACGACGTCCTGTTCACTTTTGGCCTGGCCCGCCACCCTGATTTTCCTGGCCCGCCTGACCTCACAGCTCTGTGGAGCACTGTCGAAATCACCCGTGTGGGCGCCTATGAACTCAGGTTCACCTTGAGCGAACCTTTTGCGCCGTTCACCGATTATCTCACCTTGGGACTTTTGCCAGCGCACATCTTGCGCAACGTGCCGCCAGGGAGCAAGGCGTGGGATGCATTCAACCTGTCGCCAGTGGGCAGCGGGCTGTTCAAAGTAGAAGACGTGGCCATCGAACAAGGCGCAGTGGACCACGTTTTGTTGGCTGCCAATCCCTATTATTACGGCAAGCAGCCTTATCTATCTAAGATCGAGTTTAGATACTTTGCTGACACCAAGAGCGTGTTCGCAGCCTATCGCGCCGGTCAGGTGCAAGGTATTGCCCAGGTGCCGGTGTCCGAAGCGGCTGAACTGAGAAACTATCCGCGCCTGAAGGTTCTGTCTGCGCCGCAGGCAGCCTATACACTCATTTTCCTCAACCTTGCCAATCACGATGTCGAATTCTTTCAGGACAAGGCCGTGCGCCAGGCCATGCTCTACGCCCTGGACCGGCAGGAATTGATCAACGAGGTGCTGGGCGGCTATGGCCTGGTGGCTAATAGCCCAATATTGCCCGACACGTGGGCGTATGATTCCCAGATACCGCTCTACAAACAAGACCGCGCTCGCGCCGACGCCCTGCTTGACGAAGCAGAGTGGATCCAACCGGCCAATCCTCCGCCGACAAAAACGCCTACCCCGACGCCAACCTATACTCCTACACCCACGGCCACCGTCAGGTTAAAAGCCACTGCGACCAAAACTCCTACTGCAACGGCTACGCTGCTGCCAACCATTACTCCTACACCGACGCCGGCCGAGCCGGTGCCCGAATGGGGGCGCGTGAAGAATGGACAGGTGCTCAGTTTTACATTGTTGGTCAATGCCGACCCGGTCCGAGAAGCTTTGGCGCAAGCTGTTGTGAAGCAATGGCAAAGCGTAGGCGTGCAGGCATCTATTAGACCCGTTGCCAGGGGATTGGTGACGAGCCATCTCCAACCACGCAATTACGAAGCGGTATTAGCCGATCTATCGCTGGTAGGCGACCCGGATTTGTACGTGTTCTTTCACGAGATGCAGATTGGCGAGGGGCAGAATTATAGCGGCTTTCGGCATCGAAGAATCAGCGAATTGCTGGAACAGGCGCGCCTGGTCGCCGACCGGAACACCCGCGTTGAGCTATACCGTCAATTCCAACAACTGTTTGCGGACGAAGCGCCGGTCATTCTGTTGTATTATCCGATTTACATTTACGCGGTAGATGAGCGCGTCCAGGGGGTGCAAATCGGGCCAATCAATTACCCCTCTGACCGCTTTGCGACGGTATCGGATTGGTACATTGCTATTCGGCGGGTGATCAGGAGCAATTGACGTTCTTCTGGAATTATTTACCCTTTCCCCGGTTGTAAAGCGATAACAGATTTTCGGCGTGCAGTCGCTGCACCAATCCGTTGAGGGCGATGCGGCTTTTGCCGCAAGACTCGATGGTAATTTCCGCCAGGCTTTCTGCCCCCTTGCCGGCCGCGATCACTTTGGTCACGCGCGATTGAACTGCTTCCAGGTATTTAATGTTGCTGTTCAACGCCTCGGCGATTTCGCCGCGCAGAACCATCTCGCCGTGCCCCTGTATAATCATTTCCAGGTTCATGCTCTTGATCTCTCGCAGCGTTTCAATCAGCGCGGCAGGGTCGCCGTCTACAATGTGCGGCAAAGGCATGACGGCATCGGAAGCGAACAAGATTTTATCATCTCTGGCGTAAACGGCTATCAAATCGCTGGAATGTCCTGGCATGTGCAAAAGCTGCAAGGTCTTGTCGCCCAGGCGCAGCGCCATATCATTGCCTTCAAACGTCACACCCGGCAGGCGCAGCTCGATGCCACACAGTTCGGGCGTGTGCGCCTGAGCGGCGCGCAGGCCAGCTTGGCCGCGTTCAATCAAGAGTTGGCGGCACCGAGCATGGGCAACTATTTCGGCTTCCGGGAACTGGCACGCGCCGTATACGTGATCGGCGTGGTAATGGGTGAAAATGATGTACTTGCATCCATCTTTACTGTACCGTGCGACAAATTCGGCGATTTGGCTGGTTTCTTGGGGAAAGGGCAACGTGTCTATGATAATGGCGCCTTCGGTCGTCAGGACCACGCCGGCCGTCACCTGCGCGTAAATGGAACTGGTAAATATAAATATGTCTTCTGAAATACGGTCACGGTACATAGGTTTCTCCTGCGCGATTTAGGGTACTCTGGCGCGGAACGTAGCATACCACAAAATATAGTCAGTCGTCAAGGATGAAAAGCCGAGTTGCATTGTGAGAGAGCGGTGATACAATGGACGGGAGCGCACCAGGTAGCGAGGTAAGGATGACAAACAATGTTTTTTTAATTGAAACACAACACTTGGTAAAACGATATGGCGACAAGCTGGCCGTGAACGATGTGAGTTTGGCAGTGCACGGCGGCGAGATATTTGGATTTCTTGGCCCGAATGGCGCGGGCAAAACGACGACCATCAAGATGATCGTCGGGTTGCTGCAGCCCACCTCTGGCGTTGTGAAGGTAGCGGGATATGATGTGCAGGCTCAGCCGTTACAGGCCAAGGCTGCCAATGGCTATGTGCCAGACGAGCCTAACCTGTATCCCAAACTTTCGGCGCGCGAATTGCTGCGCTTTGTGGGCGATCTGTACGAGATGGAGCGCCAACAGATTGAGCGGCGCATCGAGGAATTGCTGAGGCTGTTCAATTTGACCGAGGCCGGCGACGATCTGATAGACTCGTACAGCCATGGCATGCGTCAAAAAACCGCCTTAGCCGCCGCGCTGATGCACGATCCTCAAGTGCTGGTGCTCGATGAGCCAACCGTCGGGCTTGACCCCAAATCGGCGCGGCTGATCAAAGACATTTTGCGCCAGATGGCCGAGCGAGGCACGGCTGTGTTCCTCAGCACCCATATTCTTGAAATTGCTGAACGTATGTGTGACCGCATTGGCATTATCAACAGGGGCGAGCTGGCGGCGGTTGGAACGATGGACGAGCTGCGCGCCTTGGGTAAAGGCGAAGCCAGCCTGGAAGATATTTTCTTGGGACTGACCGGCGGGGCAGAGTACGCCGAAATCGCCGAGGTGCTCAAATGAGCCTGGCGCATGTTCATCCAGAGTATCGCCTGTGGCGTTACGTGTGGAAGCTGCTGCGTCTGCGTTGGCAGATTTTTTTTAGCGGCTTTCGTCACGCCAGGCTCCGCCGCAAGATTGGTTATGTTGTTTTTATTTTGTTTGTGTTGGGAGTGCTGGTCGGCGCTTTTGTGGGGAGCTGGTTTATCCTGCGTTTCTTGCGTTCGCCGCAACTGGCCCAATTCATTGACCCGGCCCAGTTCTTGTCGAGTGTGCCGGTGCTGGTCGTCTCGGCAGCCTTTTTGGGCATTTTGCTCACCAGCTTTGGCGTCTTGCTCCAGGCGCTTTACCTGGCCGGCGACATGGACTTTTTGCTCAGTTCCCCGGCGCCGATTCGCGCTGTATTTGTGGCCAAGTTGCTCCAGGCAATTCTGCCCAACCTGGGCCTGATTTGTTTTTTTGGCTTGCCGATATTGTTTGGACTGGGCGCTGCGAGCGGGTATAACATATTGTACTATCCGCTCGTGTTAATCGTGTTGGCTGCGTTGGCGTTGGCGGCGGCGGGGCTATCGAGCTTGTTGGTGATGGGCGTGGTGCGCATTTTCCCCGCTCGCCGCGTGGCCGAGGTGTTGGGTTTTGTCGGCGCGATTGTTTCAATTGTGTGCTCGCAATCCGGCCAGCTCACCAGCCACGCCGATTTTACGCAGGCGCAGGCGTCGCAAGCCTTTAGCACCCTGGCGCGCCTCAATGCGCCGTGGTCGCCCTTGTCTTGGGCCGGGCGTGGATTGGTGGACATTGGCGAAGGGCGCTGGGTGACCGGCGCAGGTTTTTTGATTCTCACGGTGGGATTGGCCGGCATAATATTTGCCATCGCGTTGAACACTGCGGAGCGTTTGTATTATACAGGCTGGGCCAGTGTGCAGGTGGGCACGCGCAAAAAGGCGACGCGAAAAGCCGCCCAAGAAACATCGCGCCAGGCCGCGCAAGGGGCGACGTGGATCGAACATCTTGTGCCGCCCGCGGTGCGCGGCTTGATTATCAAAGATTTCCTCGTCATCCGGCGTGACCTGCGCAACATGTCGCAACTGGTCAGCCCGCTGATTTTTGGCGTGATTTATGCGGTGATGCTGGTGCGCGGCGGCGGCCAGCCGCCATCTGGCGAAGGCGAAGCGCCAGAATGGGTAATGCAGGCGATGAAGAACGCGCTGCTTTACGGCCAGGTTGGCATTTCACTGTTTGTGAGCTGGTCGCTTTTGTCGCGCCTGGCGATGATGGGGTTTTCGCAAGAAGGCAAGCATTATTGGCTGCTCAAGGTGGCACCGCTCAGTTCGGGCAAATTGCTCTTGTCCAAGTTCATGGTAGCTTATTTGCCCGCGCTGGCAATGGGTTGGGGTTTTCTGCTGGCTATCTCGTTGGTGCAGGTAGTGAGCCTTGGATCAGGCAGCCTGGCGGCCATGTTGTTTGGCCTGCCGGTTGTGGCACTGTGCATCGCCGGGGCGACGGGCGTCAACCTGGCCTTTGGCGTGGCTGGCGTCAACCTTGAGTGGGAAGATCCGCGCCAGATGATGCGCGGCCCTATGGGGTGCATTGGTATGCTGGTGAGCTTTGCTTACCTGGGTGTTACTCTGATATTGTTCTTTGGGCCGCCCATCGCGCTATCTATGTTTGGAGGCTCAGAGTTGATTGGGCAGTTTGTGGGCTTGCTCTTGGGAGGAGTGCTCTGCCTGATCTGTGCTATCGCGCCGCCGTTATTTGTGCGTGACCGTGTGGCGCGCATTGGTGAAGCGTGAAAACAAGCCCGGCTTTTTAAAAGCCGGGCTTGTTTATTGCCAAGCCGTTCACGCTGGATACTAGCCCAGCAATGGGCGCGGACTGTTGTCCACGCCAAGCATGCTTGGCAGCTACCTACAATCAGCCGTTCTTTAAAACGAGCGGCAAAAAGATGGTGTGCATCGCGATCTCGGGAGTATTCAGAACGCCAAACTGGGTAAAGTGATTAATCTGCAGCGTGATCTCGCGCCGGATTTCGTCTACCACAAAGCTATCTGGCACGGTCCATCTGTTGGTTGTAGTGGAAAAGTAGGCCGGGCGCAGACGGTTAACGTTGATGCCGCGCGCCGCCAATTCAGCCGGATCGTATTTGAACGTGATGACCACGTCCTGATTAAAGTTTGACGTGATAGGCTGGCCGTCTTCGGTGAAAGCCTCGAACACATAGCTCAGTCCGACCACATCGCCATAGTGGTGATGCGGCACGGCCGCCAGCGGTGTGATGTGCAAGATGATGCGCCCTTCCACGGGCATGGCCCCTGCCGGGATAAAGATGCGCGTGCCATCTTCCAACTCGATGAGTTGGCTTTGTGTAGAGTCGAATACTACTGTCACCGGCGCAGGCTTGAGCTTGGGCCCCTGCAACTCCAGGTCATGGTTAACTGTGGCCGATACTGGCACTGAAACCACCGTGCGCGCGATCCAGTAGCGATTAGGCAGTTCAAGCACGGCGACGACGTTCCAGTCTTCTCCGCCGGTGACGGGCAACGTATAGACCCCGCCGAGCGGCGCGATGGTGGCGTTGTAACCGTCGCTGGCGCTCCACGCCCACAGATGCACAATGCCCGGCAGCCCCAGCGTGCCAGTCACCAGTGTGACCGTGCCGGTGATGGCTGCATCCGGGCGGCGATATTGCAGCGTGATGCTGTTTGATCCGTGGCGTGGAATGTTCACGGCTTTGATGACCGGGTTAATCAGACCGGGATCGTGTATCATGGCCGAGCGCACATTGTACTGGCCGGACGGCAGATTGATGATAAAGCGGCCATCGGAGCGCGTGGGGCGACTGCGCACTGTCAACTCTGTGATATCGGGCGAGCTTGCTTCGGCGATGACGACAGCGCCCGCCGCCGGAGCGCCGTTAGGCATCAGCACTGTGCCGGTCAGCGTGCTGTCTTTTTCCACTACCGGCAGCGGCACGTCAACTCGCGCGCCTGCTGGCACAGCGTAGGTGCGCGGGCCAGCGGCTTTGAGATAGTTGGAATGGGGATCAATGGCATAGTTCACGCTCCAGTCTCCGGCAGGGATGGGCAGCGTGTACAAACCGCCTGGCTTGATGTCTGTGCCCGTCCGCAAGCCGTTGTCCCATGCCCAGACCTGGCCATCCACATCCACGCTTACATTCGCGCGTTTATCCCACACCGCGCCCCTGATCTTGGAGGTTTTCAAGATCAACGTAAAGGTCACGGTGGTGGCGTCGCCCGCGGCGACGATGGCCAGTTCCGGCTGCCCATCTGACATGAAGGGTTGAGTGCCTGGCAGGTGCACGGTGACCGAGTATGCGCCGGCCGGTACCATCATGCTGAACTCACCAGCCTCCACAGGTGCGCCAGTGCGCACGGTGCGGTCCTCACTCACGGCGGCGGCCCAACCATACGCGCTGGGGACGGGGTGACTGCTGCCGTCTACCAGCACGCCGTTGATCGTGGCGTCGGCTGCCAGCAATGTCAAGTCAACGCTGCCGGCTACTTGCCCGGATGCAATCGCTACGTTTAAGGGTGCGCCTGTGAACACGTAGGGTTGATCGGGCCGCGGGGCCGGGCGCACCAGCCAGGTACCGCTGTAGACTGGCGTGATATACATACCATCTGGCCCAGAGCGCGCCCCAAACATCGCGCCTGTAGCCAGGTTCCATGCGATGACGGGCACGTTTTCGACCGGCAAGCCTGAGCTTTCCTCGGTCAACGTCCCGGTGATGATGGCATCGCGCGGGATTAGGGTGATTGTGGGCACTATTGCGGGGGCGCGAATGGGAGTTGGCGGCGGCGCGGCGAATGACGCGCTCTCGACGTGCAAGTCTAGTTTGTATACGCCGTGCGGCACGGTAAACGTAAAGCGACCATCTGCGTCCACTTGTTGCGATAGCCCCACACCTTCGTCTGTGCGCAGCGATGCCGTCACAGTGAATGGCGGTGGACTGTGATCGGGCAGTTCCACGGCGCCGGCCACCGTGGCATCGGCAGTGAGCACGACCATGTTTATCAATTTGTGTTCGGGCGCGGTGTTATTTTCAAAGCGCACCAGTTGCGCCGGGTAAGGATAGACCCAATGAGATGGCACGGTACTGCTGATTGATTTCACGTTGATTGCCCACACGCCGGGCGCCAGCCGCAACCCATATAAGCCAGAAGCGTTGGTCCAAGTCATCGCGTGTCCATACCTGTCTACGCGGTGCGCTTCAATCAACGCGCCGGTGACAGAGATGCCGGTATTGGTGCGCACCCCGCCGTGGATCCACTTGGGCGGCACATCAAATCTAGAGACGAATGGTGTGGTGTGGGGGAGAGTGATGACTTGGGGGGGCGGCGGCAACAAATCGCCCCGCCCTGCCGGCGGCTCGACCACCAGCGTGGCTGTCATTCCGGTTGGCAAATCACCGAGGGCAAATTTCCCCAATGCCCCTGTCACGTCAACGCGGTGGACGCCGTTGGCGGCGATGGCGTGCACGCGCGCTTCAGGCACAGGCGGCGCGAGACCAGGTCCTTCAAGCACGATGCCATGTATTTGGACTGGCTTGAGGGTAAGTGTGACATATTGCGGCGCAGCCGGCGCCAGTGCTGCCGTGATTGGGGCGGAGCGCCAGTAGGGATCATCCGCCCTCGGCTCGGCAACCAATTTGTATGTGCCGGTTGGCAGTCCCCCGATGGCAAAGTTGCCCTCGACGGTGAATCGCCGTTCCACCAACGTCGGCCCGGCGAACACGAGAACTGTCGCATTGGTCGGCGTGATGCCGCCCGGGGCGTATACCGTGCCAGTGATGCTGGGAGTGGTCAGTCGGATAGGTGGCAATATCAGTGGCGCGGTAAGCACATGTACTGGCATAATGTCTGACGGGGTAAAAGGTGAAAGTGACGGCGGCACTGCGCGCACCAGGTAGCCGCCTGGCGCAACGCCGGCAAAGCTAAATGCGCCGGTATCTGTCACTACCCAACTCTTGCCGTGAATGATTGGATCGGGGATTGTGGGCGGCCACTCATCGGGACGCATCAACCACACGAATGTGCCTGGCGGCAGCGTTTGTGTCACGCTGGGTATAGTCCCATCGGGAAACGTAACCACCCCGCTCACGATTGCCGCCGTTGGCGTGGCCATACTCAGGTTGACGATCAATAACGCTGCCGTCAGCGCAATTATCAGTGCCGACCCGGCAGCAAAAAATCGAACAGTTCGTTTATCCATGGTAATAGCCTCCTTTTTAAAGATTCGCCGCGCCACTTGTGTCAGAGTTTCGGATAGATACACCTCGGCGTAACTCAGCCTCGCTCGCCGTGCCGGGGACGGCGCAGCCTATGCGCGACCAGTAACGCCTGCCGAGGACGGCGGGCTGAACAGTTAACCTCGGCTATGATTGTAGTTTGGGCCACTCGACGGACTCCCCAATTTGTTGGGGATATTTTCGCGCTCAGGCCGGGCAATTCCAAACAAGTTTGGAACTCCAGCCGGCCGAAACCAAAATTGGTGCTTACACCTCCTTTCTATGCTCCGAGATCATTGATGTTAACTTAAGGCATCCTGAGCCTATCGAAGGATGCTCTCCGCGCACGGTTCGACAAGCTCACTGTGCTAAAGTTGACACTAATGCTCCGAGATGATGTGGATGGGCAGGTCAGACGAGTGGCGAGCTTGCCTCACCAGTTTATCACAAATCCTGCTGGTTGTATAGAAGTGTAAAAAAGCGACTGGAGAACCGGAGCGCGCCTTGACAGAAGAGCAGATAGCGAGTACACTCGATTTTCGAGCAGATGTCGTTGAAGCTATAGCCATACAGTTGAGGACAAGAGCCACATCTTTGCGGCTGGAGAGTCATGCCAGAGATAAATCAATCATCTTCACATACAGAATACCCATCCCGGAAGAGCGTTGTCTACACCATAGCCAATCAAAAGGGCGGGGTGGGCAAAACCACCACCGTCGTCAACCTGAGCGCTTATCTGGCGATGGCGGGCTGGCGCGTGCTTGTCATTGACGTAGACCCGCAAACAAACGCCACTACCAGTTTGGGAATCAACTACCGCTCACTTTCCAAGTCTATTTACGACGTCATCGTGTCCGAAGCGCCGCTGGCCGACGTCATCGCGCCATGTCCATTCAAGCAATCCGCGGCTTCCCAGCCAAGATGGTCGTTATCTGTAGCGCCTTCTGTGCCGGCCCTCTCCGGCGCAGAAATCGAGTTGGTTGGGATGCGCGGGCGTGAAACACGCCTGCGCGCCGCGCTGCGGCCTGTGCGCGATCAGTTCGATTACATTTTCATTGATTGCCCGCCGTCGTTGGGGTTACTGACGGTCAACGCGCTTGGCGCGGCGCACGGCGTCATCATCCCGGTGCAATGCGAGTATCTGGCATTGGAAGGCTTGACCCAACTGATGACGACCTTGAACCTGGTACGCCGCTCGCTTAACCCCGGCTTGACAGTGCGCGGGCTGTTGATGACGATGTACGATGGGCGCGCCAAGCTGTCGCAGCAGGTGGTGGATGAGGTGCGCAAATATTTTGGCCACCAGGTTTTTCAGGTGATTGTGCCGCGCAGTGTGCGCCTATCGGAAGCGCCCAGTTATGGACAAAGCATTCTGACGTATGCCCCCAAATCGCCCGGCGGGCTGGCGTATCAGGAATTGGCCCGAGAGCTTGTGGCGAGTGAAGGCGGAGGTGCGCAGGATTTCGCCAATCCGGGCGAACAGCCGCCGTCTTTGCCAGAGGAGGAGAGCCGTGCCTCGTAGCGGATTGGGGAAAGGATTGGGTGCCTTGATCCCGGTAATTGACGAATCGGCGAGCGGCGGCGTGACAGAAGCGCCGGTGGATGCTATTGCGCCAAACCCACTTCAGCCGCGCACGGTAATAGATCAGGCTGCGCTTAACGAACTGACCGCTTCAATCCGCGAACATGGCGTGATCCAGCCGCTTGTCGTCACCAAGGTAGATACCTCTGCATCTTCCCAGTCCCCTGCCGCGGAGGTCCAATACTATCTCATCGCCGGCGAGCGGCGTTGGCGGGCAGCGCAACAGGCAGGACTGGCGACTGTGCCAGTCATTGTCAAGGATGCCGCGCCGCAACAGATGCTCGAACTGGCGCTGGTGGAAAATCTCCAACGTGCTGATCTTGGCCCTTTAGAAGAAGCGGCAGCCTATCGGCACTTGATGGATGAATTTGGCTTGACGCAAGACCAGGTGGCCAGGCGCGTGGGCAAGACGCGCGTGGTGGTGGCAAACGCGCTGCGCCTGCTGCGACTGCCGGCCCCTATCAAGGCCAGCCTGGCCGAGGGCAAAATCAGCGAAGGCCATGCGCGGGCGCTGCTGGGATTGGACAAAGAAGAACAGCAACTGCGCGCGTTGGGCGTGGTGACGCGCAATGCTTTATCGGTGCGCCAGACTGAAGAATTGGTGCGGCGTTGGCTGGCCGCACCCAAGACAAAGGTCAAGCAGGTAACCGCTTCAGCCGAGATGCGCGCCGTCGAAAAACGATTCCAAGAGGCGCTGGGCACTCGCGTGGAACTGGCGCGCAGCAAAAAGGGCGGGCGAGTCGTCATCCATTATTATTCGGATGAAGAGCTTGACGCGATTTATCTCAAGATCGTCGGATCTGAATGAGGACGCTATGAACGCAGACCTGGTGTTATTCAATGGCAAATTCTATACTCTGAACCTCGCCTGCCCCCATGCACAAGCTTTGGCCGCCCGCGATGGCAAGATTGTTTACGTGGGCGACGATGCCACCGCCCGCGGCTTGTTGCGTTCTGGCGGAGAAGCGGTGGACCTGAGGGGCGGCTGTGCTATCCCCGGCCTTGCCGACGCGCATGTGCATTTTGAGTATTTTGCGCTGGGCTTGCAGCGGGTGAATGCAGAAACGCCCACGCTTGATGAGGCGCTGGCGCGCGTGGCGCAATTCGCCACGCATACACCCGTTGGCAAGTGGATAATGGGGTATGGATGGAATCATAACGTGTGGGGGGGAGCATTTCCCTCTGCTGCACAACTTGATCGCGTCGCCCCTGATCACCCGGTTGCATTGAGCGCCAAGAGCGGCCACGCTATGTGGGTCAACTCGCGCGCGCTGGCATTGGCGGGCATTACCGCTGAAACACCCGACCCGCCTGGCGGGCAAATTGTGCGCGGCCACGACGGGCAGCCTGGCGGCATTTTGTTGGAAGAAGCCATGACGCTCGTAGATCGTATCGTCCCCACTCCTTTGTTGGATGAGGTAGTCGATGCCATCCACCGCGCGATGCCAGTGGTGCACCAGGCTGGACTGACGGCAATCCACGATTTTGACGAGCCGCTCGCCTTTAGCGCCTACCAGCTTCTTGACGAGCGCAGCCAACTTGCACTGCGCGTGATCAAGAGCATCCCGCACGACCATCTGGATGATGCCATTGGTCTTGGCTTACGTACTGGCTTTGGCAACGATTGGCTGCGCGTGGGGCAGGTGAAAATGTTTGCTGATGGCGCTTTGGGTCCGCGCACGGCATTGATGCTAACAGGTTATGATTCTGCGCCCGATGAGACCGGTATCGCCACGACAGACATTGGGGAGATTCAGCGCTCGGTAGATAAAGCAACGGCAGCGGGGTTGGCCTGCGCCATTCACGCCATTGGCGATAAAGCCAATCGCGACGTGTTGGATGTGTACGCGAGTACCCAATCAAAGGCGGGCTTGCGAAACCGGATTGAGCATGTGCAGTTGCTGCATCCAGACGACGTGGGGCGTCTGGCCGGGCTGGGCGTGATCGCTTCGATGCAGCCCGTGCATGCTACATCCGACATGTTGATTGCAGAGGAGCATTGGGGCAGCCGCTGCGCGACGGCCTATGCGTTAAAGACACTGCTGGATAGCGGCGCGATTTTGGCGTTTGGCTCGGATTGCCCGGTCGAGGTGATTGACCCGCTGGTGGGAATTCACGCCGCCGTCACGCGCCGCCGCGCTGATGGTTCGCCCGGCCCAGAGGGATGGTATCCACAACAGCGGTTGACGGTCGAGCAGGCTGTGCGCGGCTTTACGTGGGGCCCGGCGTATGCTGCCGGTATGGAAGACAGGCTCGGCTCGCTTCAACCCGGCAGGCTGGCCGATGTGACGATTTTGGATCAAGATATTTTTGCGATTGATCCAATGGACATTCTCAACACGCGTGTGTTGGGAACGGTGGTTGGCGGGCGGTTCGTCTGGCGAGATGAACAATTAATCTAATTGGAACTAATGTTCTGATTAAGTACCTCCGAAAAGTCACTTTTCGGAGGTGTTTATTTTGGATTGAGGTGGTCCAGGTCAACTGGCTGTCTGCCAGCGGTCAGGTGCGTGCTTTTGCCAGGTGCTATAATCAAGCCGGTCTATCAGCAGAAAAGAGTATTGCGAATAAATCAGCGCCCCAGCCCGTTTTGTTAACGGGTTTACGAGAACCTGCGCAAAGCAAAAGCAAAACAGGATAATCCGATGTCAATTGTACAAACCAGAGATGTAACTCGAATATACAAAATGGGCCGTTCCGAGGTGCATGCCTTGCGCGGCCTCAACCTGGAAATTGAACGAGGCGAATTCATGTCCATTATGGGACGCTCCGGTTCGGGCAAATCTACGTTGCTGAACATGATAGGCTGCCTGGACCGGCCTACCAGCGGCGCTGTGGTTATTGACGGCATTGAGGTGAGCCAGCTTGCCAAGAGCAAATTGCCGCACATTCGCCGTGAAAAGGTAGGCTTTGTGTTCCAGAATTTCAACTTGCTCCCAACGCTGACGGCGCTGGAAAACGTCTTGTTGCCGCTCCGTTACCATCGAGTGCGCGACGGCAAAAAGCGCGCCATGGCGCTGTTGGACCAGGTTGGGCTGGCCGACCGCGCCCATCATCGCCCCAACGAGCTTTCCGGCGGCGAGCAGCAGCGCGTATCCGTGGCGCGCGCTTTGGTGACTCATCCTGCCATCATTCTGGCCGACGAGCCAACCGGTGAATTGGATACGCACCTGGCTGCCGAGATTATTGCCTTGCTGCGCCGCTTTAACCAAGACTCTGAGCAGACTATCATCATTGTCACTCACGATCCGCTGGTGGCCGAGTCTACAGATCGGATTGTGCGACTGCAAGATGGGAAGGTGGAGAGCGACCAGCAACTGCGGCCAAAGCGCGAGGAGATGGCGGCACAAGGAGACGGAGAATGAGTGAGATTCTTCGCAACATGCTGCGCCGAAAAGTGCGCACGTTTCTTACGGTTTTCGGCATTGTGATTGGCGTGTTTGCATTGACGGTGATGGGCAGCATGTCCGAGTATTTCAATACGCTGCTGGATAATGCCATGGCAGAGGCCGGCAGCACGTTGGGGGTGAGTCCCAAGGGTGGCATATCTACCACGCTTAACGAAAGCATGCTGCGGCGCATCGAGCGCGTGCCGGGGGTGAAGCAGGCGATCCCTTCTGTGTATGACAGCCTGGGCGAGATAGGCAGCGTGCAGATGGGCATGATAGACATGATCTTTGGCGTGCCGCCCGAACACGTGCGTGTGCTCTTTCCGCGCGCGCGGCTGTCGAGTGGGCGTTGGATTGAACGCGGCGACGACTATCACGTTGTCATTGGGGCCAAGCTCGCGTCCAAGGAAAAATTAAAGGTCGGCGACTCGCTCGAGTGGAACGAGAAAGAGTTTACGGTCGTGGGGATTCTGGCCGAAACGCAAGGCACTACTGATCAGATCGCGTTTGTGCCGCTCGATACCGCCCGGCGCGTGCTCAAGCAGCCCGGCCTGGTTGGTTCGATTGATGTGGTGCCAGAAAGCACCGAGATAGCCGAGGTGAACGCGCTAGTCAAGCGGCTGAACGAGTCGGTGCCGGATATTACGGTGCGGACGCCGCAAGAATCCATTGACGGAGTGCGCTCGGCCATGGCAGTGTTTAATGTCCTCATGCTCAGCGGCTCGGTGATGGCGGTGATTGTGGGCGGTCTGGCCGTCATCAACACAATGATTATGAGCGTTTCGGAGCGCACGCGCGAGATTGGCGTCAAAAAAGCCGTCGGCGCGAGCGATTGGAATATTGTGGTTGAATATGTGACCGAGGCGGCCGTCATTGGATTGATTGGTGGGTTGGTTGGGCTGGTGTTGGGAACCGGCATGGCGAGCTTGTTGAACGCAACCGCCTCGCAGGCGTTGGGCGGCTCGGAAGTGTTTACCGTCACGCCGCGCCTGGCGGTGATGGCGGTGGTGTTTGCCGTCTGCCTGGGAACCATTGCCGGCCTGTACCCGGCCTGGAATGCGGCCCGGCTCGACCCGGTCAAAGCATTGCGAACTGAATAACAAACGTAACTCAGCCCGCATCCTTCGACTCCGCACCGCGCATCCTGAGCGGAACGTAGTGAAGTCGAAGGATGCATCCTGAGCGCAGTCGAAGGAGCGCGGTGCTCCGCTCAGGATGCTGAGTAACTATTAACAAACAACGAGTGAAGGAGGCTCTTGTGAATCGCAAAATTATCATTGGCATTGCAGTGCTCGTCGTTATCGTGGGCGTGCTGGCGTGCGTCTTTGGAGGGCAGGCTGTTCAGCAGGCAGCGTTGCAGCTCACGCCCACCGCCTCGGCTGACAAATCTGACTCAGAACCGCAGCCCATTACCGCCAAAGCCGTGATTGTTCCGGCGCGCTGGGTTAACCTGACGTTTCAGGGCAATGGGGTAATTGGGGATGTCCTGGTTAAAGAAGGCGACGCCGTCAAAGCCGGCGACGTGCTGGCGGCGCTCGACACAGCCGACCTGGAGCTGGCCGTGAGCCAGGCCGAGGTGGCGCTGGCCGGCGCGCAGGCGCAACTGGCCGCGGACCAGGCCGCGCCCGAACCGGTCGAGGTGGAGGCGGTTCGGGCGGTCGTGACAAGCACACAAGCCGCCTACTGGGACGCGCTGGCTCGCTACAATAACCGAGACGCGCAAAAAGTGATTGACAATGCAGAAGTGGACAACGCACGCAAGGCGCTGGAAGGCGTCCAGTGGCAATACGATGCGATGGCCGCCGATGCCCTGACGCGTGGGTTGGTGGAACATTCGGATATCGCCGACCGGCTCAAAGAGGCCAAGACGGCTTACGAGGTGGCGCTGGCGCGCGCCCGGCTCAACGATGGCGGCACAGGTGCGGCGGCGTTGAGGCAGGCGGCGGCAGACCTGGCGCGCGCCCAATCTGATTTGTATACACTGCTGCATCCTACGACAAAAGAGAATCTAGAGATCCGGCAGACCGAAGTGCGCAAGGCCGAGTTGGCGCTAAAGCAGGCTCAACTTGACCTGGTTCGCGCCCGATTGCTCGCGCCGTTCGATGGCACGGTCGCCGAGGTGAACGTGCATCCGGGCGAGTTGGCCTCGTCGGGCCAGGTTGCCATTGTCCTGGCTGACTTGACAAGCTTGCTTGTAGAGACGGAAGATTTAGACGAGTGGGGCGCGTCGCACATTCGGGTTGGTCAGGAGGGGCGCATTGTCGTCAATGCGTTGGATGACGCAGAGCTGAGTGGCGTCGTGACTGCCATTGCACCCAAGAGCGTTGAGCTACCCACCGGCGATACTGCATATACGGTGAGTATAGCGCTCACCTCCGCGGATCCCCGTCTGCGCTGGGGCATGACGGTCAAGGTGGTCCTGTCGCGCCAATAGAGTTGAGCAATCGCTCTCCTCTCCCGCAGGCGCTCCACCCGCGGGAGATTTTTTTGGGGGCTGGCTTGCGCTTTTGATGTGAGCGTGATAAGATTGAGGGCGAGGCTCAACCCCCAGTTCAGGCGATGTATAGCCCGAACTCACGTACAAGGAGGCGCATCATGGCTGATCGAATCAAAGGATCCTGGGCGGCATTCAAGGATATTGCCATCATATTCTCGTTCATCGTCAACCTTGTTCTGGTTATCGTTTTGCTTGTGTTGCTCACTTTGTTGTTGCCGATCAAAAACTCGGTCGTTGTGCCCCTGCTGACTAACCTGGATACTGCTTTTGCGCATCTGGGTGATGCGCACATTCAAGATACAATCTCGATTAATCAGCAAGTGCCGGTTAACTTTACGCTTCCCTTGCAAACTGATACCACAGTAGTTACAGTAGGTGATGTGCCGCTAAATGTTCCGGCCACGTTCAGCCTGGGGCAATTCGGCCAGATTAACGGCATGGTGTCTCTCAAGTTGCCTGCGGGAACCGTGTTGCCCATCCGTCTTGATTTACAGGTGCCGGTCAACGAGCAAATCACAGTCGCATTCGACCAGCCGATAGACATTCACCTGGGAAAGAGAGGACTGGAGCCAGTGGTGGGCGAGTTGCGAGGCGTGGTCAGCCCCTATATCAAGTTGATGGATCAGTTGCCTAAATAGAAGCAACACTGTGCAACTGTAAGACGCCCTGGGTTTGAGACTCTGGGCGTCTTTGTTTCACGTGAAACAATTAAACCCATGAGCTGCGACCCTTCTTCCGTTCCCATTTGCGATTACGAGGGCAGCCGCTACGCCGCCGAGTTTTGGACGCGCGAGCGGCGCTACGAAGACCTGGCCGAGCGCATCGCCTTGCGCAGGATTTTGCCGCCCACAGGGGGGCGAATCGTCGAAATTGGCGCGGGCGCTGGCCGGCTGGCCGATTTGTACGCCGGCTACGACGAGGTGGTCTTGATGGATTATGCGCGTTCGACGCTGCTCGAAGCGCGCCAACGTTGGGGCGGCGACCCTCGTTTTCGCTTTGTAGCCGCCGATGTGTACCACCTGCCATTTGCGTCTGGCGTGTTCGATACGCTAGTGATGGTGCGCGTGATGCACCATCTGGCCGATGTGCCCAAAGCGCTGGCTCAAATTGTGCCCACGTTGCGCCCCAATGCTACCTGTGTGGTGGAATACGCCAACAAGCGCAATCTCAAGGCCATCGCCCGCTGGCTGCTGCGCCGGCAGGATTGGTCTCCTTTTGATCCATTCCCTTACGAGTTTGCAAAGCTGAATTTTGACTTCCATCCCACGTGGATGACAGATTGCCTTCGCCAGGCCGGGTTAACTCTCACCGGCGAGTTGACCGTGTCACACTTTAGGGCGCCGGTCCTCAAAAAGCTGGTGCCACCGCACTTGCTGGCTGCGTTGGATGGACTGGCGCAGCCTACAGGCCGCTGGTGGAAGCTCACGCCCAGCGTCTTTGTGCAGGCGTGCGCCCCGCGCAACAATCTCACCGCTCCTGCCGCGCAGTTATTCCAGTGCCCTCACTGCACACTTGTGTTGACTGAATCCGAGACTGGATTCAAATGCCCCGCCTGTGGTCGAGATTACCCTGCGGTGGAGGGGGTGTACGATTTCAAGGCCGCATTATGAACACCACGAGCAAACCATTCGCTGCGTAGTTTTCCCCACAGTGTGTAAAATCCCACATTCCCACTAATTAAAAATTGTTATTAAAAATGATGAGTAGTTGAATATCGCAATTTTATAGCGTTGCCCTGCGCAAAGAAGCCCGGTTTCCTTATAGAAATCGGGCTTCTTTTTTCTTGTGTGGCAGCCAATCGCGCTGGCACGAAACTTGCGTGTATACAGATAGGAGGTGAACGATGGACATTTCAGATATGCAAGTGGCGATGGCCGGGGTGTTGTTTTTGTTGGGGTTGGTCGGGTTCATCACAGGCTTGCGCACAATGCTGGCTTCAGAGTATCGCAACTCGATGCGGGCGCTTTCGGCGCAGTCGGGCAAGTTCGGCGCAAAGGGATTGGGCGATCCCGCGATTGTGCCATTGATGGACGCGACGGCGCGCCTCATCGAAGCGGTGAGCCAGCTGGTGCGCACTGCCGCCGGCGTGGGCGTGTTCTTGTGCATTTGTGGCGCTGGACTGTGCCTGACGGCCTTTTGGTTGTTGACGATGATATAGCGCCTTTGGCAACTCACGGGTTATGACGGATGATTGAATTTTCCCCCGTGCTCCAGGAATATTTACGCCGCCTGGCAGGCCGTCAGCCAGCTTACCTGCCTGCCCAATCCGGCTTCCAGGCCATGCCAGAACCTGGCCAGACGACGCGGAGAGTAATTACCGGCCCCCGTGGCAGCGGCAAGACCACGGCGCTGCTGGCGCTTGCGGCGCAGGCCGCGCGTGAAATTGTGGCGTGCTTTCCCGCGCCAGAAGGCATGGGCAGCCCGCTTGACGACGTTTTGCTTTCGGTGGCAGAAATGCCGCTCTATGTGGACCTGCGCCAGTGGGGGGGATCGCTGCTCGATCTGGCCGCAGCGGCGATCAGGCCAGATAATGTTGCGGCGGGACGAGCGCACGCTCAAGACGTGCTGAACGGCCCGACACTGGTGCTGCTCGACCACGTAGAAAGTTTACCGGCAGGCTGCTCGGAAGTGTTGGGCGTGCAACTTGAACAATACGCTCCACCGCAACGCGCCTCGGTATGGGCCGCCTGGCGGGCGCTGCCCGGCCGCACCTGGCCGGGCTGGTTAGAGGGTTGGCCCACAATCACGTTGGGTGATTGGAGCGATACACAGTTGTTGCGGGCCATTCGAATGGCGTTTGAGCCGGGTGAGGAAATGGCGGCCAATGTGGCGCGTTGGCTGATAGGGGACGAGGCGGCGTGGCGCGCGGCGCATCGCCCACTTTATTTCCAGGCTATCCTTGGGGCGCTTGGTGCTTGTGCGCCGGATTGGCCGACGCGCGCCGGGCTGGCTATGCGGGCGCTGGGGGTGCTGCTTGATTTGGATCAAGAAATACTTGATTTGGATCAAGAAATACTTGATTGGGATCAAGAAATACTTGATTGGGATCAGGAAAGCGCCGTGCACGATTGGCTTGAGCATGCAGGGTTTGGCGTGTGCCGGCTGGCGTGGATGATATTGGATGCCAGCAGCCTTGAGGCCAAAGACGCGGTGCGCGTGATGCAGGAATCTGGCGGTGTGACACTCGACGCGCTCATTACGGCGGGCGTGTTGGTGCGCAGCGGCGCTCAGGTCAAGTTTGATCAACCTCTCATCGCCCACCTGTGCGCTGCCTGGGACGCCCGCGCTCGACCAGATCGCTTCGGGGGGGGCGAGCAGGCCTTGATTGGCCGGACTGGCCGAGCGCGGGCGCTGCATCACGCGTTGGATATTGCCGAGGAACCAGCGGCGCTCTTGCATGCGGCGCTGGACATTTCTGCGCCAGTGGAAATGTTTAACGCAGCCGCCGCCTGGCTGGCCGCTGCACCGCCGGAGCGCGCCAGAGGAATTTTATTGGCGCTGGCGCAGCAACTCGCGCCTGATGCCATGATCGTGTTGGCCGGCGCGCTCAAGCAAAGCGCGCGCGCAAGCGGCGCTGCGCCAGACGCCCGCCTGGATCACTACGCTGCCGAGTTGGCGCGCTCGTCGCTGCGGCCGGGACAGCATCATCTGGCCTATCCCTACCAGGTCTGGCTGCCCGGCCCGGCCGCGCCAGCCTCGTGGCCAGTGCTGCGCCAGGCATCGTCGCACACGCTGCGCGCCGCGCTCGAAGACGTCGCCGGTCGCCCCGACGCCGCATTGCACTCGGCGCGTTCGGCGATGGCGGCAAGCGCTGCCGCCGCGGCGTGGACGGCGCACGAGTTTGGGTTGGAGCTTGAGCGGCAAGGCGATGCGCTTACGGAGCAAGCAACCTCCGCACTAGAGGCCTTTGAGCAAGCCATTACTTTACAGCCTCAAGAGCCAGCGCATCATCTTTGCGCCGGCCAGGCATTGCTTGGATTGGGCCGCGCAGCCAATGCGTTGGACTATATGCAGCGGGCGCTCGCGCTCGCGCCCCATGATGGCCGGATTTATCTGGCCATGGCCGAAGCGCACACACACTCCGGGCACATCGAACAAGCACGCCGCTGCGCAGAGCAAGCCGGGCCGCTTTTGCCAATGGATGCGGGTGTTTGGCGACGCCTGGGTCATGTATGGGCCGCACTGGATGAACCTGCTCGCGCCCTCGATGCGTGGCGGCGCGGCATAAATGCGTTGCCAGGTAGTCCTGGCAACCCTGCCGCACAGGCGTCAGAGTGCTATGTTGAACTGGGGCAGATTCACCTCGAGCAGTGCCAGGTGACGCAGGCCAGCGATGCATGCCAGAACGCGCTGACCTTTTGCCCGGATAATGTTTTGGCGCATCGCGTGTTGGGCGAGGCTTGTTTATGCCTATCCTGGCAAGATGGCGGCTATCTTGGCGGCAGCGCTGTGGAAGCAGTTCGCCACCTGGAAATCGCCGCCCAAGACCAGCCGGATGATGCGGCGCTTGACTTGCTCTGCGCCGAGGCGATGGCGCGCGCGGGACAGGAGCAGGTGGCGGTGTCTTTATTTGAGCGCGTGCTCAACCAGCGCCCCGGCGACTTGCGCGCTGCGGTTAGCCTGGCACGCCTCTACGCCGAACACGAGCGCCCCGCCGACGCTCAGGCCATTTTGGATTGGGCGCTGACACGGCAGTCCCATTATCCCCCGGCGCTGGCGGTAAAGGGATTGCTGGCTGAAAAACAATCGCAATTTGAGCAGGCCATCCGGCTGTATGCTCAAGCACTAGAGGGAGCGCCAGAGGATGTTGCACTGCGCTTGCCCCGCGCCCGCTTGTGCCGCCAACAAGGGCGCCTGGAAGAAGCGGATGGCGAGCTTGAACAAGTCCTGGCAGCGCATCCCAACCATCCCGCCGCATTGCTGGAACTGGCGCGCGTTCGCCTGGCGCAAGCCAGGCCGTCATCGGCGTTCGAATGTCTACGGCAAATAAAAGCCGGCCAACAGAATGCCGAAGCGCTTTGTTTGTGGGCGCAGGCCTGTGCGGATGATGGCAAACCGGGCGCGGCGCTCAGGGTTTGGGCGCAAGCCGCGCGCCGTTACCCATCGCACGCGGCGGCGTTCGAAGGATTGGGGTGGGTGCTGAATCAACTTGGCCAATGCGCATCTATTGACGGCGATGGCGATGGTGATGACATCTCTTTGCCTCAACTGATGAGACAGGATGGACGCCACCTGGCTGTGTTGGCTTACAAGCACGTTATCTTGCTAGAACCGGCGCGCGCTTTGGCGTATAGCGCGCTTGGACACCTCTACCGCGATTTGGGCCGCACAGAAGAAAGCGTGGCAATTTTGACCGAGGCCGTGCAGTTGTTGCCTGAAGATACAGCCTGCCGCGCCGAGTTGGGCCAATCGCTGGCGCACTTGAACCGGTGGCAGGAGGCTGAAGAACAATTCGCGCGCGCGGCGGCGCTAGAGCCAGACTCCTCACTGCATTGGCGCTGGCATGGCGGCGCACTGCGGCGTCTGGGGCGGTTTGGGCCGGCCCGCCAGGCGCTTGAGCACGCGCTCGAACTTGCCAGGGGCGACACATCGGCCATTCACGTCGAGCTGGCGTGGCTGTACCGCGATATGGGCGATGCGCCGCGCGCGTTGGCTGAGGCAGAGCGCGCAGGAGATGCGGCCACCAGGGCGGCGGATATTTTGGCGCTCGCCAGGGCGGCAGGGGTGTTGTGCGAGTTGGGTGAGGCGGCGCGGGCTGAAGCGTTGATACTCGGCGCGCAAGATGGCATTGTGAGCCAACACTCCGCTGTGCTGCAACTAGAATTGGGACGGGCGCGCCTGGCCCAGGGACGGCTCGATTTGGCGCAGGCGGCGTTCGAGCATGCGGTGAGACTTGAACCACGGCGGGGCGAGTATCACGCGGCGCTGGCTGGCATCTTGGATCGCCTGGGACAATGGGAAGCCGCTGCGCGACGCTGGGAACAGGCGCGCGCGCTGGGCCACGAGACGGTCGAGTTGCTGCAAGCGCAAGGGCGAGCATTGCAAAATCTCGGTCGCCACGCCGAGGCGCTGGCGCTTTACGAGCGGCTGATTGACTTGCGGCCACGCGACGCCGACGCCTATCTTTCCGCAGCGCGCGCCGCGCACCGTTTGGGACGAGCCGAACGGGCGCTCGAGCTGGCAAGCTGGGCCACCTCGCTAAAAGCCGACCTTGTTCCGGCGTATGTGCTGATGGGCAACGTATTTCTGGAGCAAGGCAAGCGCGCAAGCCAGGCGCCGCACGAGCGCCGGGTGTTGTTGGGACTGGCGCAGGCGGCGTTGGAAAGCGGCCATCCCGAGCCGGCGCTGCAAGCGGCGCAGGCGATGCTAGAGCTCGACGGCGACGACGCCGATGCTTACACAGCGCGCGGCCTGGCGTATGCGCTTCGCAGCGAGGCGGCGGGGTTGGGGCAGCGGGAATGGCGAGAAGCGATTGCGGCGTTTTCTGCCGCGCTCGAACGACAGCCCGCCCACCCTGAAGCGGCCTGGGGGTTGGCCGGCGCGCTCGCGGCGCTCGGCATAAGCGCAGAGTGCGCGCTGCGCGAACTGGTGCTCGACCAGCCCGCGCCCACACTTGAGATTGACGCGAGGCTGGCAGCAATTCAAGTGTTGCCTGCTGATAATCACCAGAGAGAGGGGCGGTTTCTGGCGTGGGGAAAAGAGATTACGCCCTCGTATCGTAACGTGCTAAAAGCTGTGTTGGCAAGCCTGCGTGGAGAAAAGGTTCAGGCGGCCAATCAACTCAAGAGCGCCGGGCACGCGCCGGACCCATCGCCCGAGATATTGTATTGGATGGCGCTGGTGTTGAGGCGAGCGGGCGCGTTACGCCTGGGATGGGAAGCCGCGCGCCGCGCCACCC
Source organism: uncultured Anaerolineae bacterium (assembly GCA_964651475.1). GTDB lineage: Bacteria > Chloroflexota > Anaerolineae > Fen-1058 > Fen-1058 > JBGSMF01. Next base: position 100,243 of record CAZYXV010000013.1, read on the forward strand.
AACTAGACCCGCGCAATGCGCAGGTGATATACGAGTTGGGCGTTATCTTGGAGTCTGATGCGGGCGATCTTGCGTTGCGTCGGGCGCGTTCGGCTTTTGCGCGCGCGGCAGCGCTGGCGCCAGAGAATGCACTGTATGCGCACGCGCTGGCTCGCATCCACGTGCGATTGGAGGAAAACGGATTGGCGCGGCAGGCACTCGAGGCGGCTTTGAGCAAATTGCCTGATGTTCCAGCCTGGTATGTTGAACTGGGCCAGGTCTGCGCCGATCAAGACGACCTGGATGCCTCTGCCTGCGCCCTGGAACAGGCGCGCCGCATCTGCCCCGGGCCAAAGGTACATCACCTGTTGGGCCAGGTTTATGCGCGCCAGGGGCGGCACGCTGCCGCCGCGTCCGAGCTGGAAACGGCCATTCGCGGCTCACCCGATCAAGTGGAATGGTGGATCGAACTGGGGAGACTGCACCACGAAAACGGCGCAGGCGGCCGGGCGTTGGCGGTGTACAAGCACGCCCTGGCGCGTTCGCCGCAAGATGCCCAGCTGGCGTTAATCGCGGCGCAGATGGCGGGTGAACTGGACCGTTGGCAAGAGGCGCTGCATATTATTGAGATGGCGCTGGTAAACAATCCGAACCAGGCCCCGCTGCAAGCGCGCACTGGCGCAATCCACGAGCGACTGGGTTGCCTGGAAGCGGCGGGCGAGGCTTACGAACGCGCCGCGCTTGCAGCGCCCCAGGTTGCGTCTTATCACCTGGACGCCGGGCGGCTGGCTTTGCGCGTAGGGCGCGCCGAAGCGGCGGCGCGCCACCTGGAGAACGCCATCCGCGCCGGTTGCGGCGTGTGTGAGGCGTTTGGTTTGCTGGGCGATGCTTACGCGGCGGCGGGGCGCCTCGACGAGGCCGCGCAGGCTTATCAACACGCCGCCACATTGGAACCCGGCAACGCAGCGCATCACGCGCGGCTGGCCCGGTTGTACCGCCGCCGCAATGACCGCGAGCAAATCCTGGCGCATTTAGAAGTAGCTCACTCGCTGGCGCCAGACGATGTGGATATTATAGAAGAAATGATTGCAATGTATGAAGAGCGGCGCGAGCATCGCAAGTCATTGCGCTTATATCTCAAACTGGTAGAGTTGCGCTCTGAGGCAGACGATTGCTTTCGGGCCGGCATGGCCTACAAGCGTCTCAAGGCGTATCCCGAAGCATTGGACATGTTTCGGCGCGCTACTCACCTGTCACCCAATCACACAGAGGCTCTCAAGCAAGTGGCCGTCGTCACTGCGATAGGATTCTTTTCTAAATAAAGTGCGAGCGTTTCAATGAAGGATAAAAAATCCAATCACGTTTCTCTGGCAGTGCGATGGGATTATGCCCAGGCTATGCGCCAATCCGGCGACGAGGCCGGCGCCGCGCGCGAGTTGACGGCACTCCTCGAACGCGACCCGGAACGGCCCGAGGCGTGGCGGGTTCTGGCCGAATTGTACGCCGCGCGCTGGGAGGACAAGTCGCAAGCGTGCCTTGACGCGGCGCGTGTCTTGTCGGGGAGCAATCCACAACCATTAGCGGCAGAGGGGCCAGGCAGCCAACTTGGTCGCGTGCTCCTGGCGCAGGCTGCCTGGCGCGCCGGACACGTCGATCAGGCAGAATCCATTTGCCGGTCAGCCGTGGAGACCTGGCCGATGTGCGTCCAGTTCCATCTTATCCTGGCGGTCTGCCTGGCGAGCCGGGGCGAACACGAATTGGCTGTGGACCACGTGCGCCTGGTGCGCACCTTCGACCCGGATGGGGAAGTGTGGAGGAGGTGGGAAGCGCAAGGAAAAGCGGATGAGGAAGCAAGTGAACAAAGGAGTCAAGTGGCGGAGGCGGCGCGCAAAACGATTGACGATGTGGCGCGCTCGCTCGAGCCGGCCGCTAGGCGCAAGAAACCCTTTCACGCCATTATCAGCGCGCGCCTGGCGCTGGCGCGCATCTGCGGCTCACATTCTTTGGCGGTCGAACAGGCTATGATCGAACTGGCCGCGCTGGTTGCTCGCTGCGAGGATATAGCCGCCGAGACGCTTTGGATAGACGACGCCGGGGCGCTGGCGCCGTTTGGCCTGAGGCCGGTGACGTGTGACGCGGCCAGCATTTGCCAACTGCTGGATGGATTGGATGATGCGTTGGATACGCGAGGCTTGCAGCTCGCGTCGGTCTTGATCGTCGGCGGCGACGAAATCATCCCATTCCACCGGCTGCCCAATCCAACGGACGACCAGGACGCCGATGTGCCAACCGATGCGCCCTACGGCTGCCGCGCTGAAAGAGATGTCCATTCTATTGAGGCGTTGGCGTTTCCCGATCGCCTGGTGGGCCGCATGCCGCACAGCGCGTTGACCGAAAAGCCCGACAATGCTGCCGATATGCTTTTGCAGCAACTGCGAGCAGCCTGCCGGGCGCGAATCGAATCGCCCCGCGCCAGGGATCTGGGCAGCTTGTTGCGCTGGCTCATTGGCCGCCGGGCAGGCGCCGCCCCGCTGCGCAGTTTTGGCTACGCCGCCAGTGTGTGGCGGCTAGCCGCGCAAGAGGTGTTCAACGTCATTGGCCCGGCGGGGGACATGCGGCTATCGCCGCCTATGGCCGAAGCGGAAGTGGACGACGTGCTGGCCCAGCTCGCCCCGCAACTGGCATATTTCAATCTGCACGGTTTGGTGGATTCGCCCCACTGGTACGGCCAACGCGCCCCAGAACTTGGCGATTATCCGCCGTTCCCGGTGGCGCTATCTCCCACGAATATTAATCGCCCGGCGCGAGCAGTGTTTACAGCCGCGTGTTATGGCGCGCACGTGGCCAAGCGTGACGCCAGCACTTGTATCGCTCTGCGCTTTATGCAAGCGGGAACGTGGGCCTTTGTGGGATCAACAACGGTGGCGTATGGCGGGCTAGACAAGCCGCTGGTGGGCGCTGATTTGCTAGGGAGCTTGTTTTGGAAGTACATCGTCGAGGGATATTCTTCGGGCGAAGCGTTGCGCCAGGCCAAAACGGGCTTTGCCAGGCAGATGCAGGACCGCCAGGGATACCTGGATGGCGAGGACATGAAAACGCTCGCCAGTTTTGTGCTGCTGGGCGATCCGCTTGTAGCGCCGGCGGCCAGGCCACAAAGCGATGTCCACCTGAAAGCATCCCTTTCCAAAACAAGGGCGCAATTTGAGGCCAGCGCGCCATCGCCGCTGCTGTGCACGCACGGCGCGCGCCGCCGCGCACGCGCCCAGTTGCCCGAAGAATACCTCTTAAAGATCAAGCAGCACGTCATCCACGCATTGCCTGAAATGAGCGGCGCGGCGCTGCGCGTTTCTCTGCCCGCCATTCCTTGGCCCGCCTCGTGTGTGCAGTGCGATGGGGAATGTAGCGACAAAATCGCCAAATCGGCGGGGTTTTCGGTGCAGGTGTCGCTATCTGCTTCGCTGCCTTATGGCGATTATTGCGGCGTGCAGGTGGTGCGCGTGACGCTGGACAGTGCGGGTAAAATTGCCAAAATGGCAGTGTCAAAGTGAAAGGCGGCCAATATGCAGATTCAAGACTTGCCACGCCCCAAGGATGACACCGGCATTGGGTTCCACTATTACCCGGATGTGTATCATTACAGCCGCGAGGATATAAAGCGGTGGATGCCGGAACTTTTAACGATGGGCGCAAGCTGGCTGATGGTGCTTTCGGATCTGACCGAGTGCATCCCCGAGGCTTTTATCCGCGAATTGATCGCCAATCACATCGAGCCGGTGGTGCGCATTTATACGCCGGTGGTCTATCCCGTAGACTTGAGCGCGCTGCGCCAGTTGGCCCAAGACTATAGCCGCTGGGGTGTGCATTACGTACACATCTTTAACGAGCCTAACCTGGATTACGAGTGGAGCCCCGACGAATGGAGCAAGCCGGCCCTGGTAGATCGCTTTATGGCAATTCAGATTCCATGTTTGCAGGCCATGGCCGACGCTGGCGTGACGCCGTTGTTCGCGCCGCTGGCGCCGGGCGGGGCGTACTGGGATTTGGCGTTTTTCAAGACGGCGATGACTGTGCTGGCGGCGCGCGCGAGGCCGGCGCTGATTGAACAGATGGGCGTGTGCGTGCACAATTACGCGCTCAATCGTCCACTCACGTGGGGCAAGGGCGGCGCGGCGCGTTGGCCGCAGGCGCGCCCTTATTACACGCCGCCCGACAGCCAGGATCACCAGGGCTTTTATTTGTTTGAATGGTACGACGAGGTGATTCGCGCGTGCCTGGGCCGCTCGCTGCCGCTGGTGTGCGGCGAAAACGGCAGCCGCGTGGGCGACGCGCAACTGGCCGAGTTTCCGCCCATCACGCCGGAGCGCCACGCCGAGGTTCACGTGGATATGTGCAAGATGGTGATGGAAGGCCAGACGCCGGACTATATTTTCAACAATGCGTTTTGGTTGATCGCCAACGGCGACGGCAATCCTTTTGAGGCGCACGCCTGGTACAAGGCCGATGGCAGCCACTTGCCGTCCGTCGAGGCAATCAAGGCGCTCGACAAACACCCGCGCTCGACCGCGCCGCGCCCGCTTCAGCCCGCGTCCAAGCCGGATGCCAACCGGTCTCTATATCATTACGTGTTGTTGCCCGTTTTTGAATCGGGGCCTTCGGAATGGTACTGGGGTCTGGTGGCCGAATACGTCAAGACATTCCAACCGGCGTGCGGATTCAATCCCGCAGAAGCGCAGCTGGCGCGTTATGTCACCATCATCGGCAATCATCGCGGCACATCGGCGACGATAGAAGACAATTTGCGCGCCGCCGGCTGCATGGTGGAACGCATCGCCGGACGCGACGGCGATGCCATCCACGCCGCGCTGCACGAATTGATCAGCCGCGGGCAGCGCTTTTGCACATTGGAAGAGGAAGCATCAACGTGATTTTGTATGGACAGTACGTCGTCGAGCTTGGCGCGGATGGCCGTTGGGCCGCGCCGGACCCGTTCGCGGCGGCATTGGCCCAGGGCAGTGTGATGACGGCCGGCCTGGATGGGTGTTTGTGGCTGTATCCGGCGCTGACCTGGCAAGCGTTTGTCGAGCGAGTGCGGCCTTTGGCGTTAACGAATCCCGCGGCGCGCGAATTTACCCGGCACGTTTTTGGGCGCGCGTACTCGCTTGCGCCAGACGGGGGCAGGCTCGCGCTGCCTCCGCCGCTGCGCAGCCTGGCGGCGATTGAGCGAGAACTGATTATGGCCGGGATGATAGACCACTTGGAGCTGTGGTCGCCCGAGCGGTGGCAGGCGCAGATGGCGCGCGCGGGCGCGGCGTGGGAGGCGGGGTTGGCAGTGTTGGGGGTGTAAAGGTGCCAGATAAAGAGGCGTTCCGCTTGCCGCACGTTGTCGTGATGGGCGTGGGAGGGGGTGGATGCAACGCCATAGATCGCATGATCCAGGTGGGCATCCCCGGCGTGAGTTACGTGGCGTGCAACACCGACCGCCAGGCATTGCGGCGCAGCGAGGCTGGCGTCAAGGTGCAAATCGGGCCGCTCTGCACGCGCGGGCTGGGCGCGGGCGGGCAGATCGAGGTTGGGCAAGCCGCTGCCGCAGAGAGCCACGACGAAATTGCGCGCGCTCTACAAGGCGCTGACCTGGTTTTTATCACAGCGGGTATGGGGGGCGGCACAGGCAGCGGCGCCGCGTCGGCGGCGGCCGAGATCGCGCATCAACTTGGCGCGATGACGGTGGCGGTGGTCACGCTGCCCTTTGCGTTCGAAGGCGCGCGCCGCCATACGTTGGCGCAAATCGGGTTAGAGCGCCTGCGCTGCGCAGTAGATACGTTGATTGTGGTGCCCAACGACCGGCTGCTCCGCTTGGTGGATCCAAAGATCACGCTCGACGTGGCGTTTCGCATTGCCGACGATGTGCTGCGCCAGGGCGTGCAGGGTGTGGCCGAATTGGTTACGCAGTCCGGGCTGATCAATTTGAGTTTTGCCAATCTAAAGGCTATACTTGGATTGCGTGGGGGAGCGTTTTTTTCGGTCGGTTACGGGCGCGGCCCATCCCGCGTAGCCCAGGCCGTACACACGGCGCTGGGACACCCGTTGTTGGATATTGACACGCTCGACGCGGCCAACGGCGTGCTGGTTCACGTCACCGTGGGGCCGCAAGCCACGCTATCTGAAGTGACCCAGGTGGTCGGCGAAATCACGCGCGCGGCCGGGCCAGAAGCCGAGGTGGCTTTTGGCGCGACGATTGACATGCAGATGGAACAAGACGCTATCCAGGTGATCCTGGTGATGACGGGCGTGGGCGAGCCGCCGCCCCAGTTGCCGGAACTGCGCGCCGTTCAAGATGAGCCAATTGAGGTTTGCGCGCTGCCGCGAGCACAAGTGGCTAATGCAGCCGTGCGCGACGCATTGGATATACCGGCGTTTTTGCGGCGACGGCAGATGTGAGGCGTATTGCGTAGTGCGTATTGCGTAGTGCCGTAGGCAGTGTGCACCACGAGAGGTTACAAGCATGGCTATGGAATTGCTTGACAAAGACACACTTGCACAAGTCAATCAACGAGTGTATCAAGTGTTCCCTGAACTCGAGGGAGTACACCCGGCGCACAAGCGCGCGCCAGCCGGCCCGAACGTCATCTTGACCTATCGCCAACAAAGTGCGGCGGAAGGTGGACTTGTTATCGAGCGCGTGGTGCGCGTCACTGTCACGCCAGAAGGGCAGGTGGTCAAGATATCCACGTCACACTAAAAGTTTGACTATCCTAACAGTTGGTGGATTTGCCCAAACACGTCGTCGAGCATGGCCGGGGTCAGGCGGCCTGTTTGGGTGTTTTGACGGCTGGGGTGGTACGAGGCGAGCAGCGCCGGCAAGGGGGATGGGAAGGGATAACACGCGCCGTGACGAAAGGCCAGTCGCGGCGCGTTCACGCCTTGCTCGCGCAACAGGCCCAGGTAGCCATCAAACGCGATCCGCCCCAGCGCCAGCACCACTTTGACCGAGGGGAGCAGCGCTAATTCTTGCGCCAGGTAGCGGCGACAATAGAGTTGTTCTTGCCGGGTGGGTTTGTTGTCTGGCGGGGCGCAGCGCACCAGCGCGGTGATAAAGGCATTGCGCATTTCTAACCCGTCATCGCGATGACAAGACGTAGGCTGGTTGGCGAACCCGGCGCGGTGCAGCGAGGCGGTGAGGGTATCCGCCGAGCTATCGCCGGTGAACATGCGCCCGGTGCGATTTGCGCCGTGCGCCGCCGGCGCCAGTCCCACTACCACCAGTTCTGCGTTTCGGTCGCCATAGCCAGGCACGGGGCGCCCCCAATAGTCCCAATCTCGGAACGCCCGGCGCCTGGTGCGCGCAATCTCTTGCCGATAGGCGGCCAGGCGCGGGCAAGCCGTGCAGTCCACAATGCGAGCGTTCAGTTCATCCCAAGACTCATCCCAAGACATCATCAGGTATTATTTGTTCAAAAACTCGTTTTGCAGAATGGACATGATGTGCGCGTCGCAATAGCGACCGTCGTAAAAGTGCGATTGGCGGCGCGTTCCTTCACGTTGAAAGCCGGCTTTTTCGTAGCAGCGAATCGCGCGGGGATTAAAGTCAAAAACTTCTAACTCTACCCGGTGGAGGTTTAGGGTGCGAAAAGCAAAGCCCACCATCGTGCGGGTGGCGTCGGTACCGTAGCCCTGCCCCCAGTAATCTTTTTCTCCGAGCGCGATGCCCAAGCCGGCCGCTCTGTTTTTCCAGTCTATGTGGTGCAGGTCAACGTTGCCGATGTGAATCCATTGTTCTCCAACGCCGGCTTCGATGGCGAACAAAAAATCATCACTGCGCGCAAGGGACTCGATCCACTGTTCTTCTTTCATTTTCGACATAGGCTCGTACATCAAGAGATACTGGCGCACCTCGGGGTCGTTGAACCAGCGCACAAACGTCGGGATGTCTTCTCGTTCGATGGCGCGTAACCGAACTCGATCTCCGTATATCATGGCTATTCTCCTTTGGGCATATATACTCGCGCCACGCGCGGCAAAAGCGCGGTGGTGACTTCATAGTTGATCGTGCCGGCCAGTTTGGCTACTTCCTCAGCGCGGATATGCTCTTGCCCCTGCTGACCCACCAGCACTACTTCGTCGTCTTGCCGCACGCCGGGGATGCCGGTGGCGTCCACCACGAATTGATCCATGCACACGCGCCCCAGGATGGGCGCGCGCCGTCCGCGGATCAGCACGCTGCTTTTGTTGGAAAGAATGCGATGATAGCCGTCGCCATAGCCCACCGGCACCAGCGCCGCCAGGGTGAGACGCTGTGTGACGAATGTGCGGCCATAACTGATGGCCGCACCAGCGGGCAGCTCGCGCACGCGGCTCACCAGGCTTTTGAACGTCAGCGCGGGGCGAATCTCAAACACCGGCGGCCACTCGTCCGAAGGGTCCAGCCCATACAGGGCAACGCCGGGCCGCACAGCGTCAAAATGCGCCTGGGCAAGCTTCATCGTGGCGGCGCTGTTGGCAGCGTGGATGATGGGAAATTCAAAGCCGGCCTGGCGCGCGGCAGACATAATATCATTAAACACAGCCAGTTGCCCAAGCGCGTGTATTTGATCGGCTGCATCGGCTGTGGCAAAATGCGTGAACAGTCCCTCCAGGTCGAGATGGGGCAGGCGGCGCAGGGCGCGCAGAAAATCCAGCGCCTCGTCCGGCATCACCCCGTAGCGACTCATGCCGCTATCCACCTTGACGTGGACGGGCGAGGTCATGCCCAATGCGCCGGCCCGCGCCGAGAGCGCCTCGGCAAATTCTAACGTGATCACGCTGGGTGTGAGCCGCCAGCGCGCGACCAGCTCCGCGCCGCTGGGGGGTGTGTAACCCATTACCAGGATGGGGGCATTGATCCCCGCCTGGCGCAGTTCCACACCTTCGGCGGCGCGATGTACGGCCAGGCGCGTCGCGCCGGCGTTCAACGCCGTCCGCGCCACGGGGATGGCGCCGTGCCCGTAAGCGTTGGCTTTGACGACGGCGATTACCTGGACGGCCTCGCCTACGTGCCGCTTGAACGCGCGCACGTTAAGGGCAATGGCGTCCAGATCAATTTCGGCCCAGGTGATGGTTCCTTCTAACACGTTTCCTCCAAAAGATGTTTATCCACGAATGCACGCGAGCTTTCAGTACTTGCAGATTTTAAAATTCACCGCTGAGACGCTGAGAACGCAGAGGGATTTTTGACAAAACTCGGCGACCTCTGTGCCTCTGCGGTGAGTTGAGACTCACGAAGGTAAAAAGTGCAAAACCTCTGTTTATATTCGCGCAGATTCGTGGGTCAAAATCCGGCCGCGGCGCTACAAGTATTTGGAATCTTCAATCTGGCGCTGGAGCTTTTCTTCCGGGCTGAGATTGAGCACGGGGCTGGAAGCGTCTTGCGCCGCTTCTGCGGACTCGGCGGCGGCAAGCTCTTGCGGGCTGGCGCGGCGCACAAAACTCCATTTGCTGCAGTACGGGCAGCGGTCGAACTTGCCCGCAAAGCTGACGTTGAAGGCCCACCAATGCCGCGCAAAGGGGCGTCCGCACTTGGGGCAAACGCTCCCGCCCAACACGCCATAATCCCGAGGCTCGCCCGCCGTGGCGGGGCGCTTTTTGCCGCCTCCGCCTATTAATAGCGGGCCAACCGTTGATAGGATCACAATAATTCCTACCAGGACGAGAATGGGAAGAATGATCTTGCCGGCGGCTTGCATGCCGGCTTCAGCCGAGACAAATTCCACGCGCAGCACGTTGGATTCAAGCACCTGCCCGCCTGCGGTTGCGGCGGCGGCGCTCAATTGATACTGCCCGTGTGGATATTTATCGGTGCTAAAAGTTATCTCGAACGGGGGTTGAGTGATTTCTCCTAAAACGACCGGCTCAATGTTCCCGCCGGCGCTTGCCAGCCGAAACGTGACCGAGGCGAGGCTGTCTGCGCCGCTCACGCTCAACTTGAATGTGCCTTGAATCTGCCCGCCCATAGAAAACCCGAATTGCTTGCGCAGTGAGAGGCGGAGGGTGTTATCTGACTGCGCCCACGCGGGGACGGCCAGCGCCAATATCAACCAGCACGCCAGCGCCGCTGCCCACATTAAACGGCTATATCGCTGCATCTTTTTCCTTGTCTACTTCCATTTAGTCAGGATCGTTTCGCGCTGAAAGAGCCGGACGCCCAGGTAGACCAGCCCGACGTCCGCCAGCGCCAACACGCCGGCGGCCAGCGCCATAAACTGCGCATTGACCAAAATCACGCCCGCGATTTGCGCGAAAAAGATCGCCAGCAGCGGCAGTATGATGACCATCGAGACTTGCTCGGCCACGCGCGGGTCGCTGACGCGCGACGACACGATGAGGCTGACGTTGATGGCCGCCACCGCCATCAATGGCCCAACGATGCCAATTGCCACCAGCCACATCGGATCAACCAGGCGCGTATAGACCAGCGGGTTGGCGACCATGAGGCGCGCCCCTATGGCAAAAATGCCAAACCCAATCCACGTGGCCAGCACGGCGGGAATGGCCGCCGCCAACCCCTTGCCCAAGATCAACTCGGCGGTGGTGATGGGCGTGGCCAGCAGCGGCTCCAGGCAGCGGGTGGTCTTTTCGCCCACAATGCTGTAGGCCGAAATGGCGACCGGGATCATTAAGGGCATCATCATGAACAGCAAAAGGAACTGGTTGACCATGTACACCTGAAAGCACTCGCCGCCCGATAGCGCCCCGCCGCACAGTTGGAGAAATTGCGCCGGCAAGTCGCTGGCGTCGCTGCCCACTTCTTTTCCAAGCACGTAAAGAAAAATCAGCGGCAGCGCCGTAAACATCAGGGGCATAAAGGCCACAGTGAATAACACCATGCGGTTCTTGAACACCTCGGCCCATTCTTTGTCTATGATGGTTTGAACCTTGTTCACGATTTTACCCTGTTATATACTGCGCGATGGGATGCGTTTGCTTGTATCATCTCAATAATCTTGGGTAGGGGCAGGTCTTGCACCTGCCCGCCAGGGGGCAACCGCAAGGGATTGCCCCTACATTTTGAGATGATACGTTTACTTGACCAATGAAAGATACACATCTTCCAGCGAATGTTTCAACTCGCCCACGAATTGCACGTCTGCCCCGGCCTGAACGAGCGCGCGCACGATGGAGGGGTTGTGCGTTTCGGGATCATCCAGCCCTACCACGATTTTGTTATCCACCTGCTGAACGGTTATGACAAACGGCAAGCCGCGTACCAGCGCCGCCGTCGCGTCGCTGGCGGTGCGCAGGTGAAAGACCACCGTGCGCCCAAACAGTTTTTTGCGCAGGTTGGCGGGCGTATCCACGATGAGCAGCCGCTGCTTCATCACGCCGATGCGGTCGCACAACCGGTCGGCTTCGTCCAGGTTATGCGTGCACAGGAAAATCGTGCGGCCCTGCTCCTTGATGTCTTCGATGAAATCGCGCACCAGCTTGGCCGCTTCCGGGTCAAGCCCCGAAGTCGGCTCGTCCAGAAAAAGCACGCGAGGCTCGTGCAGCAGCGCGCGGCATATCGCCAGCTTTTGCTTCATGCCTTTGGAAAAGTTGCCGGCCAGGTCGTCGCGTCGATCCCATAATCCCAGCAGGCGCAGGTATTTTTCCACCTGCCCCGGCGCGTCTTGAACCTCGTACAAGTTGGCAAAGATAGTCAGGTTTTTTTCGGCGCTCAAGCGGTCATACAGGCCAGGCGACTCGGTGAGAATGCCCACGCAGCGGCGAATGTCGGTATCGTCTTGTCCCACGCGCAAGCCGTTGACGGTGGCCTGCCCCGAGCTTGGCCCGACCAGGCAGGTGAGCATGCGCACGGTGGTCGTTTTGCCCGCGCCGTTGGGACCCAAAAAGCCAAACACCTCGCCTTCGTTCACGTCCAGCGTCAGGTCATCCACAGCCGTCAGGCCGTCGAATCTTTTGGAAAGATTGCGTGTTTGAATCATACTCCTATTCCGTATTGCGTACTGCGACTGCGCCAACAATAGCGCACCGGGCCACAGCGCATAGTATAGCACATTTTTCCGGGCAAAGGCTTGCAGCGCCGGCATTAAAAGCGACAGGCGCCGCAGCGGCGTGAGCCGCAGATTGGGTCTGTCTTTTTGACGATGGGGGCGGCAAGGGTTATAATCGAGAAAGAACCTGTCACAAAGGAAAAGAGGACGTGAACACAGAAACCATACGCCTGTTATTGGCCGACGATCACCCTGTGATGCGCGAGGGCATTCGCGCCATTTTGGAAAAGACGCCCGACATCGAGGTGGTGGGCGAGGCGCAAGACGGCGAGCAAGTCAAGCCATTGGTGTTAGAGTTGAGGCCGCAGATTTTGCTGCTCGATTTGCGCATGCCGGGCCCGCCGCCGGCCGAGTTGGAGGCGTGGGTGCGCGAGCATTGCCCGGAGACGGACACGCTGGTGCTGACGGCGCACGAGCGAGACGCTTACCTGGCGGGCATGATGGATGCGGGGGCGGTGGGCTTGATGAGCAAAGAGGCGTCTCCGGACCAGTTGATCGAGGCCATTCGACGCACGGCGCGGGGCGAGATGACGTTTACGCCGGAACAATGCCGGCGGGCCGCGCGGTGGCGCCGAGAGGCCGGTGAAAAATGGAAGCGCCTGACGCCGCGCGAGCGCCAGATGCTCGCACTGCTGGCGCAGGGACTGGAAAATGCCGAGATCGCCCAGGCGCTTGGGCTGGCGAGCAAGACCGTGGCGAGCCACGTGGGCAGCCTGTTGAAAAAGCTGGGGGTTGATTCCCGGCAAGAAGCCATTATATGGCAGCACACTTATATGCCGGAAGAATAGAGGGTATAGAATCAAAGCGCAAACTCGGTAAAAATACCTAGAAGAAATTCGGTAATTTTACCTATTGACAAAACGCGGTGAGAGGGGCATAATTTACCCAGCCGTGGAAATAGTGTAAACTTACTCCCTGGCTCGATACCCAATCTGAAATCCATCTGTAGGAGTGAGATCATGACATGCCCTCTTGCCGCGCGCGTGATGCGCTTGATGCTCGTCGTTTCTGTCCTCGTCAGTATTGTTCCACTTGCCCCCGCTTCGGCCAGTCCTCAGCCGGCGGCCCAGCCTCAGCCCTCAGCAATCAGGGGTGAAAAGCCCGCGGCGATGCCGGCTTTCGGGCCGGCGTTGGGGCAGACCATCACACCCACGTGGCCCATCACACCCACATGGCCCATCACACCGACATTGCCTATCACACCCACATTACCCATCACACCCACATTGCCTGTCACACCGACATGGCCCGTCACGCCGACGTGGCCCATCACGCCGACATGGCCCGTCACCCCAACGTGGCCCATCACACCGGCATTGCCCGTCACGCCCACGTGGCCCATCACACCCACGTTGCCTGTTACACTGACATTGCCCATCACACCGACGTTGCCCGTCACACTGACATTGCCTATCACACCCACATCGCCCGCTACGCCAACGTGGCCCATCACGCCCATTCCACCTGCGCTGTCGCTTGAGCTGAACGCGGAACCGGAGGGCGTTGGGCCGGGCGAGGTGGTCACCTTCACGGTAAAGCTGGCGAACACCGGCGGCGCACTGACGAGTACTGCAAGTTTGAGCGCCACCTTGCCGGATGGCTTGCAGTGGGTCCCTCAGCAACCCGGCTGGGAGTACAGCGCGCCAGAAAAGCGCTTGAGCGCGGCAGTTGACCTGCCGGCGCCGGGCAGCGGCGTCACGCTCAGCCTGCGCCTGCGCGCGGTGGGCCCGCTGGACGCGGCGGCCAACCTGGCGTTCGAGGCCAGCGCCGCGCCGATGGCGGGCATGATGGCAGCCGGCAGTGGGCAGGTCATCACGGCCAGCGCCGGCGCGGCGGTGTGGATTGCGCACCCCACGCGCGGGACGGTTGGGCCAGAAGGCGGCGCGCTGCAATCGGGCGACGGGCGCGTGCGGGTCGAGTTCCCGGCGGGCGCAGTCATTACATCCACGCAAGTGACTTATCGGCGGCTGCCGCCGGGGCATGGTGGACTGCTGCGCTTTGAGCTGGACGCCGGGGGAGTGGTCACGTTTGCGCAGCCGGTGACGGTGACGGTGTACGCGCCAGAGTGGATCTCGGACACGTTGGCGGAAGGGTTTCGCCCGATGCTGAAGCAATACGACGCCGAATCCGGCGAGTGGGAACGCCTGAGCGCGGGGGTTGACCCCCATGCAGTCGCGGGGGTTGACGCGGAGGCCGGGACGCTGAAAGCGCAAGTGGAGGGAGCGAGTGTGCTGGAAGCCACGGCGAACCTGGGAGTGGGCTGGAAGCTGCTGTACAACCCACCGGCGACGGCGCTCTTTAGCGGCGCGGCCACCTACAATTATCCGATCGAGTTGCCGCCGGGGCGCAACGGTTTGCAGCCATCGCTCAACCTGTCCTACAACAGCCGCCGGATGGACGGCATCTTGGGATGGATAGACGCCGATTGGGTGGGCCTGGGCTGGTCGCTGGACACCATGGCCATCGCGCGCGATAATCCCCACATCACACAGAACGGGCTTGACTTCAAGTTTGACTTTAACCCGACTTTTACGCTGCTGATGAACGGCACGGGCTATGAATTGTATCCCGCCCCCGGCGTAGTCAATCACGGGCGGTACTATGCCAAGGACGGGCCGGGGTTGTACGCGCTGCGGGTGAACGATTTGTGCACGACCGGCACGTGCGACGGCGTGGCGCCGGGAGCGCCAAACAAGACGCACGAATACTGGATTGTGCGGCTGCCGGATGGCGCCCAGGTGACCCTGGGCAGCCAGACAGATTCGGAGCAGGTGGTCTACCCGGCCAAGTGTACGCTATCTTCCACATCTGACCGGTACTGCGGCGCCGTGGAGAATTGGGTGGCCTATCGCTGGCGGGCAGACACATTTGCCGACACTTTTGGCAATCGCATGGAGATTCAATACAATGAACTCAAGAGCAGCCAGGGTTCGGCTGAATTCAAGCGCGACTCGGCCAGTTGGCCTTCTCTGATTCGTTACAACAATTACGGCGCCAGCCAGTGGGCCAGCGTGGTCACGTTCCAGACGGGCATGTGCCCCACTCAGATTGACGAGTGCCCTGGCCAGCCGGGTCTGTTGGGAGAGGATGCGATTTTTGGGTCCCCGCCGCTGCTCACGTCCATCCAGGTTGACCACATTGGCCAGCGCCTGCGCTCGGTGAAACTGGATTACCAACAAAACACGCCAACGGGCGCCAACAACTCGCTCAAGCGCCTGGCTTCCATACAGGTGCAAGACGCGAATGGGGTGGGGCTGCCGGCGGCGACGTTTGGGTACGATAATTATGCCAATAAAGACGTCTGCGAGGGGACAGGCTATAAGGCGACGAGCTTTGAGTATCCGCGCCTGGCGCACGTATCGAATGGGTACGGCGCGGTAGATAGCTTTAGTTATGTGAATGACGGGCGCTCCAATTGCGAGAGCAACAATTTGCATTTCAATTACCGCGTGAACACGCACACCACCAGCGACGGGTTCACCGCCCAGCCCGCCACGCGCAGCTATACGTATGGCACGCCGTGTTACAACGACGCCGTTCCAGCGGGCGCGACGCAGTGCACCTCGCGCGGCGGGGGCAAGTCGCTGGCTGGCTTTAATACGGTGACCGAAGTCACACTTGGTTACGCCAACGAGGAATTGGCCCGGGCGCAGCACGAGTTTCGCGTGGACAATAACAATTCGCCGCTGCTGGGGCGCGAATGGCGCGTCCGCGCGCTGGACGCGGGCGGCGGCGTGTTGCAGCAGAGCCAGACACGCTGGGTCTCGACGTTGATTGGGGGCGACGCGACGTTTGTGTACGCGGCGGCGGTGACCAACACGCAAGATGGCCTGCTGCGCCTGACAGAGTACCAGTACGACCCGGGCCAGCAAGGCAGCGCGCAGTACGGCAATATGACGGCCAAGATTGAGTACAACGGCGGCCAGGCCGCGCCTTATCGCAAGACGGCGTGGAACTATGCCGTCAACACCAACACAGGCAAGTGGATCGTCAACAAGCCGATTGCTGAGCGGGTGTATCGCCGCTCGGGGAGCAGTTGGGTCGAGGAAGCGCGAACGTACTATCGCTACGATGACAAGGCTGCGAACGATGAGAGCATGGGGAGCGTGGGCGCGCTGACGGCGGTGCGGCGCTGGAATGGCAGCGGCTACGCGGACACGCGTTACACGTATGACGCCACGTGGGGCAATCGCCTGACAGAAGTGACCTATGATAACTATGGCACAAATGATAGCACTTATGCCAGCCTGAATCCCAAGACGACGACGACCGGGTACGAGACCGTCTATAACCTGTACCCGGTGCGGGTGACGTCGCCCATCGCCGCCAACTGGACGGCGTTTGAATACTATGGCGTCAACGCCACCAACGCGCCGGCCGGCGGCGGCTTGCCCGGCCAGGTGTGGCGTACGTGGGACGCCAATGGCGAGAGCACAGCCACCAAATATGTTTACGACAGCTTTGGCCGGCTGCTCAAGATAATCCGCCCCGGCGACACGGAGGGGTTGCCCACGACGAGCCTGACCTACGTGCACCCACTGCCAACGCAAGCATATCCCGATGGCGGCTTTGAAAGCCAGAGCTGGACCCAGTTTGGCTCGGGAATCACGGTGAATTATGTGACGAGCCCAGTGCACAGCGGGAGCCGGGCATTGCGTATTACCACCAGCAGCGAGGGTGACCACTGGGTAGGGAAGGATTTGCCGGGAGGTCAATGGCAAGCCGGGCGCTCGTATCTGTTGAGCGCGTGGGTGCGCGGCAGTGGATGGGTGTGTCTACAGGTCTCTACCGGCGTGGGGAATTTTGAAGCCGTCTGCCCCACGCTGAGCGACACCTGGCAACTCGTCAGCGGGTGGGTGGCGATCCCGCTGGAAGCGACGACCTTCAAGGTGCTGTGGCGCACGGGTGTGGGCACGGCCTATATGGACGACGTGATGATCGGCCCGCCGCTCACGCGGCTGGGGATCGAAACGCAGCAGCGCGAGACAAGCGGCCAGACGGGCGTGCTGCAAAGCTACGAGTTTTACGACGGGCTGGGGCGGCTGGTGCAGACGCGCGCCGAGGCGGAAAGCAGCCAGCAAAGCGTGACGAACATCGTCTACGATGGGCTGGGGCGCACGCAGTATGCCTACGCGCCCCGCTTTGAGAGCGCCGGCGCAAGCTACACCGCGCCCAGCGGGGCGCGCACCCAGACGCAGTACGACGGGCTGGGGCGGGCCGTGCGCGCCGTCAACCCCGACGGGACAGCCGCGACGAGCACGTACGTGGGGTGGTACACCAGCCAGGTAGACGCCAATGGCCACTACAAGTGGAGCGAGGCGGACGCCTTTGGCCGCCTCAAGCGCGTGGACGAAACCGTCACCACGCTGGAAGACGCGTTTGGCAGCATGAACACCTCAACTTGGACTTTTAACGCCCGCCAGAGCCTGGATAACAACACGCTCAAGAACGCAGGCACGGGCAGTGACTGGAGCGCGAACTTTTATCGCAACACTTTTAACATCAATGGCGGCGCACAGGGGCAGGGCATCAAGCTCGAGTTCAAGGTAAGTACTGCCACACCGTCTGATCCTTACGTTTTTGCTTTAGAGTACGCCGATGGCTTGTACTTTGGGATCAACGCGGGCGGCGGCAAGATCAATGTTCAGTACTACGATGCCGGTAACTGGCGATACTCACCTGACTTGATCAACCCGCTGGAAGCCGAGGTGTGGTACGTGCTGACGCTCAAGACCAGCGCCTCGGGCGGGTCGTATATCGAGGTGTGGCGCAAAGACGACCCCAGCAAGCGCGGCGCGTACTTTGTTCAGATGCCGTCTGGCAAGAGCTATCGTTTCCGTCACTGGGCCAAGCAAGGCACGGCGTGGCTGGATAACTATCACGAGTTGAATTACCAGATGACGCAATACGCCTACAACGTGCTGGACAGCTTGACGAGCGTGACCGACGCGGCCAACAACGCGACGACGATAGGGTATGACACATTGGGGCGCAAGACCTCGATGAGCGATCCGGATATGGGAGCGTGGCAATATCGCTACAACGCGGCAGGGAATCTCGTCAAGCAACGTGACGCCCGCTACCAGGCGATTTGCTTCTACTACGATAACCTCAGCCGATTGGTGGGCAAAACCTATCACAGCAGCGTGAGCGACCTGGATACGTTGACGTGTTCCGGGACGTATGTGGCCAGCTATGGCTACGACGCCGGCACGAACGGCAAGGGGCGGCGCACCTCGATGAGCAACGCCAACGACACGACGAGTTGGAGCTACGACTTGCGCGGGCGGGTGACGGGAGAGAGCAAGACGATTGCGGGGGCGGGCGCGTACACCACGCTCTTTGGCTACGATGCGATGGATCGGGTGGTGACCACGACCTATCCCAGCGGCGAGGTGGTGGTGGACAGCTACACTCCCGGCGCGCAGCTTTTGCAGGTGCGCAGCAAGGACTATAGCCTGAGCTATGCCGGGGGGATGACGTACAACGCCATGGGGCAGCTCAAGCGGGTGCAGTACGGCAATGGGCTAGAGACGCGCTACAACTATTTTGGGCCGGATACGCCACAGTGGGGCAATCAGTCGTATGGCCGGCTGTTCCAGGCGTGCACGATTGGGCAAGGCGCTGCGTGTCCTTACGACGGTGCGAGCACGGCTCTGCTCAACTTGAGCTACGGGTACGATAACGTGGGCAACGTGGCGTCTATCCGCGACTATACGAACAGCGACCAAACGCAGAGCTTTATCTACGACGCACTGGACCGGCTGAGTTCGGCGCTCACGACGCCAAGAGGGAATGGGCAATACACCACGCAGGCGTATGGCTACAATGCGATTGGCAATATGACGAGCAAGGGTAATGTGAGCTATGGGTATCCGCCCTCTGGCTCCGGCAGCGTCCACCCGCACGCGGTGATCAAGCTGAACAGCGTGCAGAAATACTGGTACGACGCGAACGGGAATATGACCAAACGCGTGGAGGGCAGCACGACCTATAACCAAACGTGGGACGAGGAAAACCGGCTGAGCTCGGTCACGGCCGTGGCGGGCGCCAGCGGGCAGACGACGTTGTTCTTGTACGACGCGGACGGCAAGCGCGTCAAGAAGGTAGACCTGAACGGCACGACGGCCTACGTGGGAGCGCACTTTGAGGCGTACATTCCCGCGCCGGGCGTGGCGCGCGGGCGCACCCCCTCTGGGGCATCGGTGATGTTGCCGATGTGCCTGGCGGGGTTCAACAGCTCAGGGGGCGGGACGGTGCTGGGGACGTGCTTCACGGCCAGCGACGCGCCGTCCACTCTCCTCAACGCGGCCTACACTCACAATGGCGTGCGGGTGAACGTGAGCGGGTACGTGCTGATGGGCGTCACGCCGGTGGGCACGCAGGGCGCGGCCAACATCGCCACGCCGGGCGTGGTGTGGTACGGATGGCCGACGGCGGCTTCGGGCACGCGCTCGGTCAATATTGTCGTCGCCTCGCGCACGCCTATGCCCACACCTACACCGAGCAAGACGCCTGTCAAGCCGACCTACCCGCCGACTGACCTGGCGATGAGCCATGGCGCGGCGGCCTCGACGCCCGAGTCAACTGGCACACCCGAACCGCCCACAGCGCCAGATATGCCCGAAGTGATGACAGCGGGCGCTTTGGCTGTGCTGGCCAACCCGCCCAGCGGCGTGACCTGGCGCTCGTACTATTACGCGGGGTCGCAGCGGGTGGCGCTGCGGGTCAGGACCACCGCCGCCAATGTGGTATACTATCTGCACGGCGACCATTTACACAGCACCAGCCTGGCCACCACCAGCGGTGGGGCGGGGGTCACTGACAGCCGCACCTACTATTATCCCTTCGGTGAACGACGCGGCACGAGCGGCAATGGCCTGCCCACCGATTACCGTTTCACAGGCCAGAGAAGCGAGGAGGCGGGGCTGGGGTCGCTGTACGATTATGGGGCAAGGTTCTACTCGCCTTATCTTGGCCGCTTCATCAGCGCCGATACGATTGTGCCCAGCCCGGGGAACCCGCAGTCGCTGAACAGGTATGCTTACACTTTGAATAATCCTGTCAAGTACCAAGATCCCACAGGCCATGATGTAGGGTGTCCGGGCGAGAATTTTCTCGAATGCACTAAAAATGTTCAATCGCTGGATAGTCTCTATAAAAGAGTGGGGCGATTTGGATCAATATTGCTCCGTATGCATCCAGACCTTCCATCTGACTGGGATGGAGGAGCCATCATAGACTCATACAAAGATACTATCATTAGAGTAGAACAAGCACGAGGCATTCCTAAAGGCTACTTGGGTGCTGTCGTCTGGCTTGAGAGCCACAATCGCAATCGAGATATATCTGCAATAGCAGCTCGTTTGGGTGGTGACGCCACGATTGGCTTGGCAACGATAAAGCCAAGCACGGCTAAACTTGTTGAAGATAGAGAATACATGCCTCCCTCAAAAAATCACGGCGAGCGGGTTGATAAGCTGTTGAATCCGGACCAGAATATTGAGTATGCTGGAGCATATCTAAAATACATGTACGACTGGATAAACAAACAGGATCTACCTCTAGGTATTTCGGAACAAGCAAAATGGGATTTAGCTGTTGTTGGGTATAATGTCGGTGAGGATGGATTAAAAGAGACATTCAAGGTTCAGGGCGTTGGAAGGTTAGGACCTTATGGCACACAATTTTACAACTTGGTGATTCCCTACGTTGCCGGGGCTGCCGGGTTTTATAGTCAGAGGTAGTAAATGGTCATAGTCAAACAGAGAATTCTTTGGGTGCGCATAGCCGTGATTGTTGGGTTGATGTTTAGCCTCGGTACGGGTTGCTCAACCAGCCCTCAAGAGCCCAGGATCTCAGAA